>CAKZHN010000224.1 GCA_936924235.1 uncultured Rhodoplanes sp.
AACATGTTCATGCGCGCCGACGTGAAGCCGGGCGACTGGGTGCTGGTGCACGGCGGCACCTCAGGCATCGGCACCACGGCGATCATGCTGGCGAAAGCCTTCGGCGGCCATGTCGTCACCACGGCGGGCTCCGACGACAAGTGCGCGTTCGCCAAGAAGCTCGGCGCCGATGTCGCGGTGAATTACAAGACCGAGGACTTCGTCGAGGCCACCAAGAAGGCCTCCGGCGGCAAGGGCGCCAATCTCGTCGTCGATATCGTCGGCGGCGAGTACATCGACCGTAACTATGCGGCCGCGGCCGACCAGGGCGTGATCGCGCAGGTGTCGTTCACCGGCGGGCCGAAGGCCACCGCCAATTTCGCGGTGCTGATGCAGAAGCGGCTGCACCACACCGGCTCGACCTTGCGGCCGCGCACCGTCGCCGAGAAGGCCGCGATCGCCCGCGGCATCGAGGAGCGGGTGTGGCCGCTGATCGCCGCCGGCAAGATCAAGCCGGTGATCGATTCCACCTATCCGTTGGCGAAGGCGGGCGACGCCCAGGCCCGCATGGAGACGAGCCAGCACATCGGCAAGATCGTGCTGACGGTCTGAGTCCGGTTCACTTTGCGTCATAAAGTAGCCACGGAGTTCGTGGCAGTTATGTCCGCGGCTGAAACGAAGCGGACCGGACGCCCGTGCGGCGAATTCTCATTCTTACGCTGGGCGTTCTTCGGCTCGCTGTCGCGGGGCTGCTCGTCTGGCTCGCCTGGGAATGGCGCTCGCCGCTGTTCGCCTCGATCCGCACGCCAGCCTTCGCGGCGCTGACCCTGTTGCCGGTGGCTCTGGCCGTGCTGGAGATCGTGATGTGGCGGCGTGGTGCGAGGTGGCTTCCGGCGCTCCTGATCGGCGCGATAACGGCCGTGCTGGCGTTCCTGGCGGTCGGCACGACGCTGGTCACCGATCTGCACTTCCGCTGGATGCGCTATCAGGTTCTGAGCGCCGACGCCGCGCAGGTCGAACAACTCGGCCGGCATTTCATCGTCGGCTACCGTGATGATCCATCCGAGCTTCACGACCTGATCGAGCGCCGCGCGATCGGCGGCATCTTCGTCACGGCGCACAACGTCCGCGACAAGGACGCCGACACGGTTCGCCGCGAGATCGACGGCTTCCAGGCGATCCGCAAGCGGCAGGGCCTGCCGCCGCTGCTGATTGCGACCGATCAGGAGGGCGGCGCCATCTCGCGGATGTCGCCGCCGCTTCAGCGGCCGACGACGCTCGGCGACATCGTCCGTGCGCAAAGCGATCCTGCCGAGCGGCGGAAGGCGGTGCGGGCCTATGCGGCCGAGGTCGGCCGTTCGCTCGCCGGTCTCGGCATCAACGTGAACTTCGCGCCGGTGGTCGATCTCGACCACGGCCTGAACAATCCGAACGATCGCTATTCGCGGATCTCGAGCCGAGCCATCTCGAACGATCCGAAGATCGTCGCCGAGGTGGCGGCCGACTATTGCGATGGGCTGCGCCAGCACGGCGTGCAGTGCACGCTCAAGCACTTCCCTGGGCTCGGCCGCGTGTTCGAGGACACGCATTTCGAGAACGCCAGCCTGACGACGACGGCCGCCGAGCTCGAGCGCACCGACTGGGTGCCGTTCCGCGCCCTCATGGGCGAGCCCGGCATGTTTACCATGCTGGGCCACGCGCGGCTGACCGCGATCGACGCCGAGCGCCCGGCCTCGTTCTCGGCGCCGGTGGTGTCGGGCCTCATCCGCGGCCAGTGGAAGTATGACGGCATCCTGGTGACCGACGATTTCAGCATGGCGGCGGCCTATGAGGCCCCGGGCGGGCTCGCGGCTGCGAGCGTCGCGGCGCTCAACGCCGGCGTCGACCTGATCCTGACCAGCTACGACCCCGACCAGTATTTCCCGATGGTTCATGCCCTGCTGAGGGCGGAAGCCGCGGGAAAACTCAAGAAAGACGCGCTTTCCCAAAGCGACCGCAGGCTTGCCGGTGTCACATTGGAGCAGGGTCCACAGCTCACCCGGGCGTCGTGCCGTTCAGCCGGAAATTCTTGCTAAGTCAGGCGTCTAACGTTAGTCATGGGGGCTGGGGATGGGTCGGCCGAGCCAGGGGCTAAGGCCGTGAAATCGGCATAATCTTGAGGGCTTTACGGCACCCATGGACTGGTTTGGGGCCGTAACACTCTTGATCGGACGCGGAGGGCGTCGCTTGAGCTTCTGGCGCGCGGCACCGTTCGCGGCACTCCTGACCCTTGTTGGCGTCACCCTTCTGTGCGCCATCCTGTTTGACGTGTCCGCCGCGCACGCGGTCGAGGCCGTCAACGTGCGCACCGACGTCACCGCGATCGACCTCACCGGCGTCGCCGACGTCATCCACACCGACACCGACACCATCGCGGTCTCGGCCGCGCCCGGCGCCGACGGCATCGTCCGCCGCATGCAGCAGCCGGCGAAGGAAGGCTCGACCAACTGGGCGGTGTTCGCGCTCGCCAATTCGGGCGACGAGCAGATCGATCGCCTGATCGTCGTGCCGCACTACCGCATGGTCGGCTCGGGGTTGCTGCTGCCCGACCTTGGCTTGTCGCGCATCGTCACCATCACGCCGAGCACCGGCGAGCGGCCCGAGCAGCAATACAGCGCCACGGCCGACATCTACCGCGTCACGCTCGATCCCGGCACGGTGATCACCTACATCGCCGAGCTTCGCACCGACCGGCTGCCGCAGCTCTATCTGTGGGAGCCCGACGCCTACAAGGACAAGGTCAACAGCTTCACGCTGTACTTCGGCATCGTCATCGGCATCGCGGGTCTCCTGGCGCTGTTCCTCACCATCCTTTTCGTGGTGAAGGGCAGCGTGATGTTCCCGGCCGCCGCGGCGCTGGGCTGGGCGGTGCTGGTCTATATCGGCATCGACTTCGGCTTCTGGGGCAAGGTGTTCGACATGTCGTCGGGTGCCGAGCGCATCTGGCGCGCCTCGGGCGAGGCGATCCTGGCCGGCACCTTGCTCGTGTTCCTGTTCGCCTATCTCAATCTCGGCCGCTGGCACGTCCGTTACATGCACATCACGCTGGGCTGGCTCGCGGGCCTCGTGGCGCTGGTGGTGATCGCGCTGATCGACGCCTCGATCGCGGCCGGCATCGCGCGCCTGTCGCTGGTCGGCATCGCCGTGTTGGGCTTCGGCCTCGTGGTTTACCTCTCGACCCACGGCTACGACCGCGCCGTGCTGCTGATCCCGACCTGGTTCCTGCTGCTGGTCTGGGCCATCGCGCTGGTGATGACCGTCACCGGCTCGGTGCAGAACGACATCATCGGGCCGGCGCTGCTCGGCGGCTTGGTGCTGATCGTCATGCTGATCGGCTTCACGGTGATGCAGCACGCGTTCGCGGGCGGCATCACCCACAACATCGTCACCGACGTCGAGCGCCGCGCGTTGGCGCTGACTGGCGCGGGCGACATGATCTGGGACTGGGACGTCTCTGCGGATCGCATCTATACGAGCCCCGAGACCGAGCATCTGCTCGGGCTCAAGCGCGGCTCACTGGAGGGCCCGGCGGCGCGCTGGCTCGACGTGCTGCATGCGCTCGACCGCGACCGCTTCCGTGCGGCGCTGGACAGCGTGCTGGAGCAGCGCCGCGGCCGGCTGATGCAGGACTTCCGCCTGCGCACGCCGGAAGGCAACTACCTCTGGTTCGCGCTGAAGGCGCGGCCGGTGGTCGGCTCGGACGGCGAGGTGGTCCGCCTCGTGGGCACGCTGACCGACGTCACCGAGTTCAAGACCGCCGAAGAACGCCTCCTGCACGACGCGGTGCACGACAATCTCACCGGCCTGCCGAACCGCCAGCTCTTCCTCGACCGGCTCGAAGCCGTGATGGCCTTCGCCAAGTCGGACGCCAACATCCGGCCGACCGTGGTGGTGATCGATCTCGACCGCTTCAAGCAGGTCAACGACTCGGTCGGCATCGCGGTGGGCGACTCGATCCTGCTGACGCTTGCCCGCCGGCTCGGCCGTCTGCTCAAGCCGCAGGACACGCTCGCCCGCCTGACCGGCGACCAGTTCGCCATGATCGTGCTGTCGGAGCGCGATCCGACCAGGCTCATCGCCTTCGCCGAGACCATCCGGCGGACCTTGCGCGCGCCGATCACCTTCAACGACCGCGAGATATTCCTCACCGCCTCGATCGGGCTTGCGCTCGGCGACGGCCAGCCGAGCCGTACCGAGGAGACACTGAAGGACGCTGAACTGGCGATGTATCACGCCAAGCGCATCGGCGGCGACCGCATCGAACTGTTCAAGCCGGCGATGCGCGCGCGCAAGACCGACCGCCTGACGCTCGAATCCGAACTGCGCCGGGCGCTGGAGCGCGAGGAGATCACGCTGGTCTATCAGCCGATCGTCAGGCTTGAGGACCGCTCGGTCGCGGGCTTCGAGGCGCTGGCGCGCTGGGACCATCCCAAGATGGGCCGGATGTCGCCGTCCGAGTTCATCAGCATCGCCGAGGAGATCGGCCTCATCGTCGATCTCGGCCTGTTCGTGCTGGAGCGCACCGCGCGCCAGCTCGGCGCCTGGCAGCGCGCGGTGCGCACGCGGGAGCCGATCTTCTGCAGCGTCAACGTCTCGTCACGGCAGCTTCTGCGCCACGATCTCATCCATGATCTCCGCACCGTGCTGTCGCGCACCGGGCTCGCCCGCGGCTCGCTCAAGCTCGAATTGACCGAGTCGCTGGTGATGGAGAACCCGGAGCACGCCGCGCAACTGCTCGCACGCATCCGCGAGCTCGGCGCCGGCATCGCGCTCGACGACTTCGGCACCGGCCACTCGTCGCTGGCCTACCTGCAGCGCTTCCCGTTCGACACCATCAAGATCGACCAGTCGTTCGTGCGCACCAACAACAAGGGCACGCGGCCGGTGATCCTGCGTTCGATTATCTCGCTCGCCCACGACCTCGGCATGGACGTGGTGGCGGAGGGCGCGGAGACCGACTCCGACGCGGTCGAGCTCTACCAGCTCGGCTGCGAATACGCGCAAGGCTACGTGTTCGGCGAGCCGATGAGCCCCGAGGCCGCGCGCAAGCTCCTGCAGAGCGAGCAGCTCGAGCCGGCGCGGTAATTCGCCGTACTTGGCGCGCAAGGCTTGGCGCGCAAGACTTGGCGCGCAGATTGCAACAAATCCGATAGACTTCACCGGCGGCGCGAGACTCGCGCCGGCCAAAGCGGGTTGCGGTAATGGACCAGAACAGTCTCATGGAGCGTGCCGCGGTGCTGGCGCTGCAGAAGATGCGCGCCAACCAGGGCGGGCCGTTCGGCGCGGTGATCGTGCGCGACGGCGAGGTGATCGCCGAGGGCTGGAACCAAGTCACCTCGGCCAACGATCCGACCGGCCACGCCGAGGTCGTCGCGATCCGTAATGCCTGCGCCACGCTGAAAACCTTCAGCCTGGAGGACTGCGATATCTATACCAACTGCGAACCGTGCCCGATGTGCCTCGGCGCGATCTACTGGGCGCGGCTCAAGCGCATCTATTATTCCAACACGCGCAGCGACGCGGCGAAGATCGGCTTCGACGACGACTTCATCTATCGCGAGATCAATGTCGCGCTCGAGGCGCGGAGCATTCCGGCGACCCGCGTCGCCAATGCGACAGCGGAGCTGGCGTTCAGCGAGTGGGTCACCAAACCGGACAAGCAGCGCTACTAGGTGCGGTGTTTGTCCGGCGCCAGTCAGTGCGCGGGCGGCTTGCGCACCGTCCAGCGCCCGTCCGTCGTCGCGGCGAACGTCGCAGGCGCCGCTGCCAGCGCATCCTTCATCGCTTCCCGCACAATGCCGATGTCTCTCATCTGCGGGACGCCCTTGAACATGTCGTAGCCCGAGCCGCCCGCTGCCAGGAAGTCGAGCGTAACCACGGTCAGCGTCGGGTCGTCGGCTGGCGTGGGCGCCACGCCGGTCGCCGTATCCAGCAGGACCTTGCCGCCGAGCGTCTCGACGTGGGTCAGCCTGGCGTTCGGATCGACGTGCCCCTTGTTGGCCGGCACATCGCAGTCCTTCTCGATCTGCACCTTCAACCCACTCTGCATCAGCGCGCCGTAATCGCCGCAGGTCTGGGCCGATTTGATCAGTGCCTTGAGCAGAGCGGAGGCCGGCATCGGCCCGATCATGACGCCGTGGTTGTTGAAGGGAATGACGCGGAACAGCGCCTCGTAGGTCACGTCGCCCGAACCGATTGGGGCACGAATGCCGCCGGTGTTGATGAATGCGACATCGGCGGCCGCGATCCGGCGCAGCAGGTCGGTCAGGCTGTTGGCGAGCGGGCTCTCGGCGATTCGATCGACCTTGATATCGGCCGTCGCGCGGCCGAGCACCTGTCCGGCCAGCGACGCGATCGCCTGCCGCTCCGCGGCGATGAGCTGGACAATGCCGTCGTCATTCTGGAAGGGCACGCCTTCGTACGTCACCTTCTGCGTCGTCGCGTCGACCGTACAATAGTCCTGCGCCGCATGCGGGCATTTGCCGAGGTACGTCTCGACGCCTGCGTAGGACCTGGTCTTGGATTGATCGACCTTGCGGAGCGCCGGATCGTAGACGAGATCGATGCGCCCGTAGCCCTTACCATTGGCGCCCGATTGAATCACCGGCACGCCGCCGACGCTGGTGTTGTAGGTGAAATGGGTGTGCCCGGAGACCACGGCGTCGATCTCCGCGCCCTGCGCCGGAGCCGCCGACGACAGCAGCGTCTGGACCATCCTTGAAGCGTCCGGTGCGTCGGC
This sequence comes from uncultured Rhodoplanes sp., assembly GCA_936924235.1. Lineage (GTDB taxonomy): Bacteria > Pseudomonadota > Alphaproteobacteria > Rhizobiales > Xanthobacteraceae > Z2-YC6860. The sequence goes on from CAKZHN010000224.1 coordinate 6,758, forward strand.
ATTGCCGTCATGCATCAGCAGGACGAACACGTCCGCCTTGCCGTCGAGCTGCTGCCGGACCCTGAGATAGGCCTCGGCTTCGTCCTCGAAGCAGATGTCGCTGACATTGGCCGGCGTCGTGGTGGTCGGTGTGAACTTGTTGTCGATCCCGATCACCGCCACCCGTACCCCTGATACGTCCTTGATCAGGTAGGGCTTGAGGAATGCGGGCTGCTCGGCCTTGCTCCAGTCGATCACGGGCAGCGGCTGACCGTCGTGGACCAGCGGTGCGCAGCCCTGCTGGTCGACCACCACCGGGTTGCCGCGCGTATCGCGGAGCGACGAACGCAGAAACGTGTTGGCCGAGATCACCGGGAATTGCGCATAGGCGAGCGCGGCCTTGAGCGCGCCGCGCGGGTCCTGATCGGGCGTCGTGGGCGTCACCGCGTCGTCCAGCCACCCGACCGGGCCGAAGTCATAGTCGTGGTTGCCGGTGATCACCGCGTCATAACCGACCAGGCTCATCGCCTTGAGCAGCAGCTGGCCTTCATTGTGGTTGCTGACCAGCGTGCCCTGAAACTGATCGCCGGCGTCGAGAACCAGGACGCCGACCCGGTCGCCGAGCTTGTTCTTCAGGCCCGCCTTCATCGCCTTGACGGCGCCCGAGAAGGCGGCGAGGCCGCCTTCCGTGGTCCCGTCGTTGAGCGTGGTGGGTTCGATGCCGCCGTGGATGTCGTTGGTGGCGAGGATGGTGATCTGCACCGGTTGAGCGGTGCTGCACGAGACCACCGGGGCCGTGAGCCCGATGATCGCTGCGAGCATCCCGGAAACGCGTAACGCGGTTTTATGGGTCCGCTGCCTGGCAAGTGGTGATGTCGCAATCATGACAACCCCGTTTGAACAATTTTTGAAATCGATACGACAATGAAGAAGCGCGCAGAAATGGAATTAGAGCGCTGCGCTTTGCTGATCGCGGCAGCAGCTTACAATTTTTCGGGGAATTGGAGAAGACAAACGCGAGAGCGGTAGATTCGCTATTTCGTCTGCGGCTCCCAGCCGGCCTTCAGCCAGCGCTCGCGCATGGCCGGCGCGGTCAGCGCCGCGACGAAGGCGCGGGCCTCCTTGGGCTCCGTGCTGCTCACCGGAATGGCTGCCGAATACACCGTCCAGAGCTGGATGGCCTCGGGCAGGGGGCCGGCAATGCGCGCATCCTTTGCATGGACGTCGCTGATCGGCGCGACCGCGATCTCGGCCTCGCCGTTTGCGACCTTGGCGGCCGCGTCGTTGCCACCCGTCGCCAGCAGTCCTTTGCGCACGACCTCGTCCTTGATGCCGAAGTCTTCCGCGATCTTGAGCAGATGCGTCGATGACGTCGCGCCGAGCTTCGGGTCCGTGTAGGCGATGCTTTTCGCCTTGAGCAGCAGGTCCTTCACGGCGGCCGGGCTCGACACGTCCGGCACCGGCGCGCCGGCCCGCACCACGATGCCGAGCCCGACGCGGCCGAGATCGAGCCGGCTGCCCGGCGTGATCTTGCCGGTCTTCTCGAGTTCGGCCATCAGCGGCGCGGAGACAATGACGAGATCGGTCGGCTTGCCCGAGTTGAGCGCGTCGCGCAGCATGCCGGTCGGTCCGACCGTGAAGTTGAATTTGTGACCGGTCTGCTTCGAATAATCGTCGATCATCCCGCCGACGACGCCGCGCACGGCGCCGGCCGCGATCACGTTGAGCTCGGCGGCGCCGGCAGGCGCGGACACCATGAGAGCCGCAAGCAGCAGGGCGTTGCGCAACGCGGACATTGTCATCATCCCGGGGATCAGGCGTGGCCGACTTCGCTCGACAGCATGCCGGGGCGGATGCCTATCTTCTGCATCGCGCGGTCGTATTTCGCGTTGATGTCTTCGCCGAAGATCAGCTCGGGGTCGGCGCTGCAATGCAGCCAGCCGTTCTGCTGCACCTCGTTCTCGAGCTGTCCCGGCGACCAGCCCGCATAGCCGAGCGCGAGGATCGCACTCGCAGGGCCGTCGCCCCGCGCGATCGCCTTGAGGATGTCGAGCGTCGCGGTCAGGCAGATGCCTTCGTCGATCGGCAGTGTCGAGTTCTCGATGAAGAAATCGGCGCTGTGCAGCACGAAGCCGCGCTCGGTCTCCACCGGTCCGCCCTTGAGAACGGTGACGCCGCCGGCGCGTGTGGGAAGCTGGATCTTGTCGGCCTCGGGAATGACGTCGAGTTTCACCAGCAGATCGCGGAAGCTGATATGCGGCGCCGGCTGGTTGATCACGATGCCCATCGCGCCTTCCGACGAATGCGCGCACATGTAGATCAAGGTGCGGGCGAAACGCTCATCTCGCATACCGGGCGATGCGATCAACATCTGCCCGTCGAGAAATCCGCGGCCGATCGAGGAGCCCGTCGGCCGCTTCTGCAGCACCTTGCGCGAGAGCTTCATGTGTAACAGGTTACTCCCAACATTTGCGCTTGGGAAACGAAACTTCGTGGCATGCAGGACGGTTGGCAGGGGCGGTTTCGCCATAAGGTCCTGTTATGTTCACGAGCATGTCAGTGGCGCGTGTACAGCAGCCTAATTAAATGGACGCCATGCTTTTGACCAAACGCGCCGCGGGCCTTGCCCCTTTTATGGCTATTGCGAGTCTTGCCTGTGTCGCAATCACGCCTGCTTCGGCGGGCGATGCATCAGCCTGGGACGAAGGCCTGCAGTCGGCCGTGCGTCTCGTTGCCGCGCGCTCTGGCGGCACAGGCAAGGCACTGGTCTATCGTTCCGGAGTCGAGATCAAGCTGAACCCCGGCTGGAAAACCTATTGGCGCTATCCCGGCGACTCCGGCGTGCCGCCGGCTTTCGATTTTTCGAAATCCGAAAACGTCAAATCCGCGACCGTGCTGTTTCCGGCGCCATCGCGGTTCGACGACGGAGCCGGCGGACATTCGATCGGTTACAAAGAAGGCGTGCTGCTGCCGGTGCATGTGTTGCCGAAGGATCCCGCCAAGCCTGCGGTGCTTCGCGCGAAGCTCGACTATGCGGTGTGCGCGAAGCTCTGCGTGCCGGCCGATGCCAATCTCGAGCTGACGTTGCCTGGCACCGACGCTGCCAATGATGCAACCGTTGCTTCAGCGGAGGCGCTGGTGCCTAAACCCGCCAAGATCGGTGACAGCGCGGCGCTGGCAATTCGTGCAGCGCGTAAAGAGGCCGGCGAGGGCAAGCCCAAAATTCTCGTCGATGTCGCGGCCCCGGCGGGCGTCGCACCGATGCTCTACGCCGAAGGCCCCGACGCCAAGTGGGCGCTGCCGCTGCCCGAGCCGGTCGCGGGCGCGCCCGCCGGCCAGCAACGCTTCGCCTTCGAGCTCGATGGGCTGCCGCCCGGCGAAAGCGCCAAGGGCGCAACGCTGCGGCTGACCGCGGTCGCGGGCGACAAGGCGATCGAGGCCTTATTTCGGCTCGACTAATCCGCCGGAGGCGCTAACTTTGGCGCCGATATTCAATCCCCCATAACGAGGCGAGAGGAAGCAAGTCATGGCTATCAAGGTTGGCGACAAGGTGCCGAGCGGGTCGTTCACGGTGATGACGGGGGAAGGCCCGAAGCCCATGACCACCGATGACCTGTTCAAGGGCAAGAAGGTGGTGCTGTTCGCGGTGCCGGGCGCATTCACGCCGACCTGCCACAAGAACCACCTGCCGGGCTTCGTGAAGAACCTCGGCGCCATCAAGGCCAAGGGCATCGACACCGTCGCGGTGACCGGCGTCAACGACGTGTTCGTGATGGACGCCTGGAAGAAGGCCTCGGGCGGCGACGGCATTGAATTCCTTGCCGACGGAAGCGCGGCCTGGGCCAAGGCCGTGGGCATCACCGCCGACCTCACCGAGCGCGGGCTCGGCGTGCGCTCCGGCCGTTACTCGATGATCGTCGAGGATGGCGTGGTGAAGTCGCTCAACGTGGAGGAAGGCCCCGGCAAGGCCGAGGTCTCCGGCGCCGACAATCTGCTGAAGGGCCTCTGAGCTTTCGGACGATTACGAGCCCTCGCTTCGTGAAAGCGGAGCGAGGGCTTTACTTTTTTCCGGCCGCGCGGAGGTCCGCGATCGCTTCGACCGCAAGCCGGTCGGCACGCTCGTTCAGCTCGTGGCCGGCGTGGCCTTTGACCCAGTGCCATTTGACGTGATGCGTCTGAATCGCGGCGTCGAGCCGCTGCCAGAGGTCGACGTTCTTCACCGGCTTCTTGTCGGCGGTCTTCCAGCCGTTCCGCTTCCAGCCGTGAATCCATTTCGAGATGCCGTCCTGGACGTACTTGCTGTCGGTGTGAATCTCGACCGTGGACGGCCGCTTCAGCGCCTCCAGCGCCGAGATCGCCGCCATCAATTCCATGCGGTTGTTGGTGGTGTGCGCCTCGCCGCCCTTCAGCTCTTTCTCGTGTTCGCCGGAGGTCAGGATCGCGCCCCAGCCGCCGGGTCCGGGATTGCCCGAGCAGGCGCCGTCGGTGTGGATGATGACGTGCGGGCCTTCGGTCACGCGCGCACCCGCTCGGCGAGGCCGTAGTCGCGCACGCTCTCGGCCTTCTGGTGAAAGCGGAGCTTGCGGAAATACTCGAGCGGATTCTTCGGCTGAACCAGCGCGCCGGCCGGCACGTTGAGCCAGTCGACCAATCGCGTCAGCAGGAAACGCAGCGCGGCGCCGCGCGCGAGCAGCGGCAGCGCCGCAAGCTCGGCCTCCGACAGCGGCCGGGTGTTGATGTAGGCGCCGAGCAGGCTCTGGCCCTTGGTGACGTTGTACGAATGGTCCGGCTCGAAGCACCAGGCGTTGAGGCAGATCGCGACGTCGTAGGCCAGCGTATCGGTGCAGGCGAAATAGAAGTCGATCAGCCCGGACAGCCGGTCACCCAGGAAGAACACGTTGTCGGGAAACAGGTCGGCATGGATGACACCGGCCGGCAGATCGTGCGGCCAGTGTTTTTCGAGAAAGCCGAGCTCCTCGGCGATCGCCGCGCGCAGGCCGTGCTGCACGCCGTCGGCGCGGTCGGCCGCCTGCTCGAACAGCGGCCGCCAGCCGTCGACCGACAGCGCGTTGCGGCGCTTGCCGGGAAAATCCGCGCCGGCCAGATGCATCCGCGCCAGCGCCTCGCCGACCGCCGCGCAGTTGCTGGCGTCGGGCCGCCGCATCCACATGCCGTCGAGAAAAGTGACGATGGCGGCGGGCCGGCCGCACAGCGTGCCGAGCGTCTCGCCCTTGCGGGTCTTCACCGGCTGCGGGCAGGTGATGCCACGCGAGTGCAGATGCTCCATCAGCGCAAGGAAAAACGGCACGTCGGCCACGGCCACGCGCTTCTCGTAGAGCGTCAGGATGAAATAGCCGGTGCTGGTGTGGACCAGGAAGTTCGAGTTCTCGACGCCCTCGGCGATGCCCTTGTAGGAGAGCAATTCGCCGACGTCATAGCCCGCGAGAAAGCTCGCGAGCGCTTCGGTCGGGACATCGGTGTAAACGGCCATGGCGCAAGTTGGGCCCTGCGTTGGGCCATCCCGTCAAGAGGATTTCCACGCTGTCATTCCGGGCGCGAGCGATAGCGAGCGAACCCGGAATCCAGACCGATAGAGACTTCCTGGTTTTCTGGATTCCGGGTTCGGGCCTTCGGCCCACCCCGGAATGACAGCGGAGAGAATCAGGCCGCCGCGGTGTCGCGAAGCTGGCGCGGCAGCGGGAAGAACATGCCGGACTCGTCGGCACCCGACACGGTCTCGACGTCGAGCTTGTAGCGCTCCGCGAACGCGTCGAGGATTTCCTCGACCAGCACCTCGGGTGCGGATGCGCCGGCGGTGACGCCGAGCGTCTTGATGCCGTCGAACTTCGTCCAGTCGATATCGGCCGCGCGCTGCACCAGCACCGAATAGCGGCAGCCCTCACGCTCGGCGACCTCCTGCAGCCGCCGCGAGTTCGACGAGTTCGGCGCGCCGACCACGACCAGCGCATCGACCGACGGCGCCACGCGCTTCACGGCCTCCTGGCGGTTGGTGGTGGCGTAGCAGATGTCTTCCTTGTGCGGGGCGATGATGTTGGGGAAGCGCCGCTTCAAGGTCGCGACAATCTCCGCAGTGTCGTCGAGCGACAGCGTGGTCTGGGTGACGTAGGCGAGATTGTTGGTGTCGCGGGGGGTGATCGCCTCGGCCTCCTCGACCGTCTGGACCAGCGTGATGGCGCCGTCGGGGAGCTGCCCCAGCGTGCCGACCACCTCGGGGTGCCCGGCATGGCCGATCAGCAGGATGGCGCGGCCGCGCTTGTGATGGATCTCGGCCTCGCGGTGCACCTTGGTGACCAGCGGGCAGGTGGCGTCGAGATGGAAGAAGTTCCGCTTCTGCGATTCCTCGGGGATCGATTTCGGCACGCCATGGGCCGAGAAGATTACCGGCGCCTTGGTGTCGGGGATCTCGTCGAGCTCCTCGACGAAAACCGCCCCCTTGGCCTTCAAGCTCTCGACCACATAGCGGTTATGGACGATCTCGTGGCGGACATAGACCGGCGCCCCATACCGCTTGAGCGCCTGCTCGACCGAATCGATGGCCCGGACCACGCCGGCGCAGAAGCCGCGCGGGGAGCAAAGCAGGACTTTCAGCAGCGGCTTGTCGGAATTCGCGGTGTTTTCTGCACTCATAGGGGGAGAAATGAGGTTTCGGGCCGCGTTCTGTCAAGACGGGCGGCCTGCCATTGGACTTCCCGGGGCCGGATGCCTATATTCCAGCTACTTTTCCGTTCATCTTGTATGACGAAAGGGCCTCGTCCGTAAGGGCGGGCGGGGCACAGAGGAGATTTACCTATGCAAGAAGCGCCATTGATGCCCAAAGCGACCGCCGTCTGGCTGGTCGAGAACACGGCGCTGTCGTTCGACCAGGTGGCCGAATTCTGCAAGCTGCACCCCCTGGAGGTGAAGGCGATCGCCGACGGCGACGCCGCCCAGGGCATCAAGGGCCTGGACCCGATCCAGACCGGGCAGCTGACCCGCGAGGAGATCGAAAAGGCGGTCTCCGATCCCGAGCACAAGCTCCAGCTGTCCAAGCCCAAGGTCGGCCTGCCTGAGGCCAAGCTCGGTCCCAAGAAGAAGGGCCCGCGCTACACCCCGGTGTCGCGCCGCCAGGACCGGCCGAACGCCATCCTGTGGCTGCTGCGCAACCACGCGGAGCTCAAGGACGCCCAGATCATGCGGCTGGTGGGAACCACCAAGTCGACCATTGCCGGAATCCGCGACCGCACCCATTGGAATGCCGCGGCCCTCTCGCCGCTCGACCCGGTGACGCTCGGGCTCTGCACCCAGATCGACCTCGATTTCGAGGTGCAGCGCGCCTCGAAGGAGAAGCCCGCGCCGGCCGAGCCTGGCGTCACGCTGCTCCCTGCTGCCGTCACCACGGCGCCGCAGCCCGAGGCCGAGCCGGAAAGCCCGCAGGCCGCCAAGACCAAGGAAGACCTCGACACCGCGGCGGTGTTCGCCAAGCTCAAGCAGCTCGGCGGCGGCAAGTCGGAAGACCACGACGACGAGTAGTCGGCGGGCCACAGCTTAGCAGCCTGGACTCATCAGCATTTTGCCTTTGTGCCCTGGGTCCTCGCGAAAGCGGGGACCCAGGGCCAAGCGTTCGACTTTGCCAAGCGTTCGACTTTCAAAAAAATTCGCGCCTCTACGGCCGCCAGCGCATCCGGTTGACCGGCCGGCCCGACACCGGGTTCACGTCCTCGCCCACATACGCAAATCCGTTCTTCTCGTAGAACGCGATCGCGCGGGCGTTGTCCTTGTTGACCAGGAGCTCGAGCAGCGCCGGCGAGATGCGCTTGCCCGCATCGAGCAGCATCAGCGCGACGTTGCTGCCCCAGAACTCCGGCGCCACCACGATCTGGTCGAGATAGCCGGTCTTAGGGTCGACCGTGACGAAGCCTTCGAGGATGCCGTCCATCTCGGCGACCACGATCTTGGCCGCAGGCACCAGCTCGCTGCGCCAGCGCTCGCGCCACCACGCCACGCGCTCGGTGAAATCGATCCGCGGATAGGCCTGCTGCCAGGTGCGGCGCCACAGCTCGATTGCCGCCTCTTCGTCAGCGGCAGCGTAGTCGCGCAGTCTCAGCGGAGGCGAGGAGGGCGCTTTCACCGCTCGGTCAGCTTCAGTTCGATGCGGCGGTTGCGGCTGTAGGCTTCCTCGGTGGTGCCGGGATCGATCGGCTGGAATTCGCCGAAGCCCGCGGCGACGAGGCGTTGCGGCGGCAGGCCCTTGCCGATCAGGTACTGCACCACCGCGATGGCGCGCGACGCCGACAGGTCCCAGTTGGTGCGGCCGCCGGCGATCGGGCGCACGTCGGTGTGGCCGTCGACGCGCAGCACCCAGGCGATCTCGGGCGGGATCTGCTTGCTGACTTCGAGCAGCACGGCGGCGATCTTGTCGAGCTCGGCGCGGCCTTCGGGCTTGAGCACCGCCTGGCCGGTGTCGAAGAACACCTCCGACTGCAACACGAAACGGTCGCCGACGATGCGGATGTCCGGGCGGTTGCCGAGGATGTCGCGCAGCTTGCCGAAGAAGTCGGAGCGGTAGCGCGACAGCTCCTGCACGCGCTGGGCCAGCGCCACGTTCAGCCGCTCGCCGAGCTCGCGGATGCGGGTCTGCGACTCGGTGTCCTTCTTCTCCGAGGCCTCCAGCGCCTGCTCGACCGCGCCGAGCTGGCGGCGCAGCGCCGCGATCTGCTGGTTGAGCAGCTCGACCTGGGCGAGCGCGCGCAGCGACACCTGCTTCTCGCTATCGAGCTTGCCGGTGAGGTCGGAGATCTGTCCTTGGCTGTTGCCGTTCTGGCTGTCGTAGAGGCCCTTGATGCGGTCGCGCTCGCCTTCCGCGGCGTTGAGGCTCGAACGCAGCTGCGCGATCTGCTCCTCGAGCGAGACCTTGCTGGTCTGCTCCAGCGACAGCAGATCGGAGAGCTGCGCGATGCGCGCCGACAGCCGCGACAGGGCGGTGTCCTTGCCGGTGACCTCCTGCGCCAGGAAGAACTGCACGACGGCAAATACCGTGAGCATGAACACAATGCCGAGCACCAGCGTCGACAGCGCGTCGACGAAGCCCGGCCAGTAGTCGACTCCATGGATCCCGCGGCGGCTGCGCGACAGCGCCATGTCAACTCATCCGCTTTTGTGAAGGCGCGCTCATCGGTCCACACGCTCCTGTA
>CAKZHN010000225.1 GCA_936924235.1 uncultured Rhodoplanes sp.
GAGGTCACCGGCCGCACCCGATGAGGGGGCTGCCTTCAGTGGCTTGGACAACGTCAGATGAAGGGCAGCGCCAATACTGCCTGGATAACGTGAGGGTGAGGTCCTCCGGTCCGATGAAAGAAGTCCGGTGACAGCGTCAAAAACCGCCACCGTGGGCACCTCTCATAAAGGTGCCTACAAATCGGAGCCATTCGGCGCCAGCCCCAAGGGAACGATCATCTTCACGTCCGATGGTCATTTCGCGCTGTTCCAATCGCGAAACGAACTTCCAAAGATCGCTGCGAACGATCGCGTCAAGGCCACGGCGGAAGAAGCGACCGCAATCGTCGGCGGATCGATCGCGTATTACGGGACCTATTCAATCAATGAGGCGGACAAATCGCTGTCGGTCGTCCTTGAAGGTTCGACGTTCGCCAATTTGCTGGGTGGCCCGGCCCAGAAGCGTCTGATCACCGCGCTGACAGCCACCGAATTGCAGTTCGCCAATCCGCGGACCCCGTCCGGTGTTACTTTGCAGACGGTTTGGAAACGCGCCCCATCGAATTGAGGGGCGCGCGCTGGGCGACGCCCGCTATTTCGGTTTCATCTCACTGATGATGGCAGGCCCTTGTGTTGCGTCGATCTGATAGAGGACCGCAGCTGAAAAGCCGGACATGAGCGGAGACGTTCCCGACATTTGCTGTCCGCTGCTGCCGTTGACGACGTGATTGAGCAGGGCCTGGGCCGGCGGCCCGCCCTGCGGCACGCCGACGCCGAAATAATAGGTTCGTCCGCCCTCGACTTGAAGGTCGGCTTCAAAATCCATCGCCAGCGGATTCACGCAGGTCAGCCGGTATCGTCCGGGCGGTCTGCTGACAACGAAATAATGTCCCTTGGAAACCGAGCCGACCAACTGACCGTTGATCTTGATCTTGCTTTCAAGGTTCCACAGTCCCCGCTCGCGCAGGAAATACAAGCGCGCGAGCCGCGGAGCCTGCGGCTTGGCTTGCGGATCGGCCGCCGCTTGCGACCGAGGCTGGGGTGCAGCCACCGCTTCGGAGACCGACAAGCATCCAGCGAACTGGGCAAAAACGAACAGCGCGAAAGCGCAAGATAGAAGTCGCCGCATCACAGTCCCCGATCTCCGATGTTTGCTGGCATAGATCACGGGATGCATATTCGCGCAATTGCAATTCGCTGAGACGCGCGGGTGTGTGTTGAGCGCGGTTAAAACCACAGACTCGTTTTGTTGAAGCGACATCGTGACGTCGTCCCTGACGCGAATTTTTTGCAACGGACGTGACGCGGATCGCGTCGGGAGTTCCCACTGTTGACAGACCTTGCAAACAGGGGTGCTCGATTTGCGTTTTTTCTCACCCCGCGTATCGTCCCGCCGCCTTGTTCACGTGAGGGCGTCATCTAGAGACGCGCTATTTGGCGGAGCAGGGTGTGGCGCCTGCATTTGTGCCTCGTCAGCACGAACCGGGGAGCGAGGTCACCGGCCGCACCCGATGAGGGGGCCGCCTTCAGTGGCTTGGACAACGTCGGATGAAGGGCAGCGCAAGCTGCCTGGATAACGTGAGCGGTAATTCCCTCCGGTCCGATGAAAGAAGTCCGGTGACCGCGTCAAAAATCGCCACCGTGGAGCGCCGGAAAGGCGCGCGTGCCGCAAGGCACGCGGGCACCTGTCATAGAGGTGCCCCCTGTTACCGAGCGCCGACCGGCGCTCCACGCCCTCACTTATGTGAGGGAAGAGAAAGAAGGCGCCGCCCCAGCGCCGAAACTCACACCCGGGGCCGATGAATCATGCCCCTATGAGATTGCCGCAGAACCTTGCGAGGCCCTGGATGAATTCAGCCGCGGATCGCATCGAGCAGAAGCCTGATGCCATCCTCGGCTGGCCCGATGTTCTCGATCGTCACGTCGGCATGAACCGCGGTTTCCGGCTTGGCCGAGCGGGCGATGCGGCTGCCGATGTCGCCGTCGCTGGCGCGTTTTCGCCCGGCGAGCCGCTGCTGCAGGATCGCTTCCGGCGCCGTCACCAGAACGGCCGTGACGTTCGCATAGCGCTGCCGCGCCGGGCCGACGATGCCGCGCGACACGTTGCACACCACGGTGCGGCCGGCCCGGATGTCGCCGTCGATGGAAGAGGGGATGCCATAGGCATGGCCGTGGGCTTCCCACCACAGCGCGAAGGCGCCTTCGGCCACGGCCTGTCTGAAAGCGCCCGTTTCGAGCGTCGCGTGGTCTTCGAACGATGAACCGGGCCGCGTCACCACACGCCGCGGAAACACCACGGCAGCATCGCCTGCGCTGGCCGATTTGGCGCCGGCGATCAGCGTGTCCTTGCCGCCGCCGCTCGGGCCGACCACCAGGACAAGCCGGCCCGGACCGATTGCCGTCACGCCACCCGGGCCCCGCAGCGCCACGTCGAGCGCACGAACGGCACGCCGCCCGCCACATGCACGCGGATCAGGTCGGCGCGCTTGCCCGCGAGGATCTCGCCGCGGTCGCCGAGGCCCACCGCCTCGGCCGGCGTCTTGGTGACGGTGCGGATCGCGGCCGGCAGCCCGAAGCCCGGCACCGCCTCCGGCAGCTTCAGCGCCGCCATCAAGAGGCTCGCCGGCATGTAGTCCGACGACAGCACGTCGAGCACGCCCGCTTCTGCAAGCTCGGCTGTCGCGACATTGCCGGCGTGCGAGCCGCCGCGCACGAGGTTCGGCGCGCCCATCAGGACGCGGATGCCGGCCTTGTGCAGCGCATGCGCGGCTTCGACCGTGGTCGGAAACTCGGCGATCGCGACCTTGTCGCGGATCGCATCGCTGACGTGATCGAGCGTGGTGTCGTCGTGGCTCGCGAGCGGCGTGCCGTGCTGGCGCGCCAGCTCGACGAGGCGGCGATAGTTGTCGGAAAAATAAGCCGCCTGATACTGGTGGCGCTTGCGGAACAGCTCGTCGAGCTCCGCGTCGCTCAGGCCGCCCTTCTTGCCGCGGTAGTAGTCGCGAAGCTTGGCTTCGTCGCGAAACTGGCGCTGGCCCGGCGTGTGGTCCATCAGCGAGGCGAGCCGCACATCGCTGCGGCCGATGAGCTCGGCGGCTTCCTCGACCACGTTCGGCATCGGCACCTCGCAGCGCAGGTGCAGGAAATGGTCGGTGCGCAGCATGCCGCTGTCGCGGGCCGTGCCGATGGCCTTGGCGAGCGTCTCGGCCTCGCCGTCGACTTCTTCCGCGCCGTCCTCGGTCCAGACCCGGAGCGAATCCAGCACCGTGGTGATGCCGGATGTCGCGAGCTGGCCGTCGAACGACACCACCGCGGCGACCGGATCCCAGTGCACCTTCGGGCGCGGCGCGTAATGCGCCTCGAGATGATCGGTGTGCAGCTCGACCAGCCCGGGCATCAGCAGGTCGCCCTGCAAGTCCTCGCCGCGCTCGGGCGGCTTGCCTTCGCCGACCTCGGCGATATTGGCGCCATCCATCGCGAGCCAGCCGTTGTCGATGACGCGGTCGGCCAGCACGATCCTGGCGTTGGTCAGAACAGTCGTTTGCATGCGGTCAGTCATAATCTTCGTCATAGGATTCTTATGCCGCGGCGGCAAAGCCGCTCATGTCGATCACGGTGTCGGCGATGCGGTCGCGCATCGCCTTGTCGTGGACGATGGCGATGATCGCGGCGCCGCGCTTCTTGCGCTCCTCGATGAGTTGCACCACCACTTCGCTGTTCTGCGCGTCGAGCGACGCGGTCGGCTCGTCGAGCAGCAGGATCGGCCGCTCCGCCAGAAAGCCGCGGGCGATGTTGACGCGCTGCTGCTCGCCGCCCGAGAAGGTCGCAGGCGGCAGGCCCCACAGCGGGCCCGGAATGTTGAGCCGGCGAAGAAGCTCCGTCGCTTTCTTGCGTGCGGCGTCGCGCGGCACGCCGCCGGAAATCAGCGGCTCGGCGACCACGTCGAGCGTCGGCACGCGCGGGATGGCGCGCAGGAACTGGCTGACATAGCCGATCGTGCTCTTGCGCAGCGCGAGAACCTGCCGCGGCGTCGCGGCGACGATGTCGGTGCGCTCCTGAGCTTGTCCTTGGCCATGATGCACCACGATCTGGCCGCGGTCGCAGCGGTAGCTGCCGAAGATCATCTTGAGAATGGACGACTTGCCGGCGCCCGAAGGGCCGGCGAGCACGACGCATTCGCCGGTGTGGGCCGCAAAGTTCACGCCGTTGATCACCGACAGCTTCACGCCGCCCTGCAGATGCATGGTGAAGCTTTTGGCGACGTTCGAGAGTTCGAGAGCGGTCTTCATATTGGCCTACATCTTCACTTTGGCCTATGTGGGCAGGATCGAAGCGACGAGAAGCTGGGTGTAGGGCTCGCGCGGATCGTCGAGCACCTGGTCGGTCAGCCCGGTCTCGATCACCTGGCCGCCCTTCATCACGATGATCCGATGCGACAGGAGCCGCGCCACGCCGAGATCGTGGGTGACGATGACGGCCGAGAGATTGAGATCGGAGACGAGCCCGCGAAGGAGGTCGAGCAGCCGCGCCTGGACCGAGACGTCGAGCCCGCCGGTCGGCTCGTCCATCAGCACGAGGCGGGGCTGCGTCACGAGGTTGCGCGCGATCTGCAGCCGCTGCCGCATGCCGCCCGAATAGGTGCGGGGGCTGTCGTCGATCCGTCCCGGATCGATCTCGACCCGGTCGAGCCAGTTCGAGGCGCTGCGCCGGACCTGGCCGTAGTGCCGCTCGCCGATCGCCATCAGCCGCTCGCCCACGTTGGCTCCGGCCGACACCGCCATGCGCAGGCCCTGGCTCGGATCCTGATGCACGTAGCCCCAGTCGGTGCGGGCGAGAAACCGCCGCTCGGCCTCGCCGAGAGACGCGAGGTCGCGCGTGAGGCCGTCGCGCATCCGATAGAGCACACGGCCCGTGGTGGCCTCGAGCTGCGCGCAGAGCAGCTGCAGCAGGGTGGACTTGCCGGAGCCGGATTCGCCGACCACGGCGATGACCTCGCCCTCGTAAAGCTCGAACGATACGTCGCGGCAGCCGATCTGGCGGCCGTAACGCTTGGTCAGGCCTTCGGCGATCAGCAGCGGCTGGTCCTGCATGTCGGTCTTTTGGGCGCTGGTCATGATGCGTGCACCGGAAGATCGAGGCGGAAGCTGTAGCCGTGCCGCGTGAAGCCGAGCGATTCGTAGAACGCATGCGCGCGCTCGCGTCGCGCGTTCGACGACAGCACGAGCTTGTAGCAGCCCTTCTCGGCGCTCTGCCTGCGGGCGAAGTCCATCATGGCGCGGCCGATGCCGGCGCTCTGCATGTCGGGCGCGACCACCACGTCCTCGACGATGGCCGACGGCGTGCCGAGATGGCCGATATTGTCCATGATCAGCAGCGCGAAGCTGCCGACGATGCGGCCGGCCTGCTCGGCCACATAGAGCGTGTAGTCGGGATAGCGGGCGAAGCGCGCCAAGAGCTGCCGCGCCTCGTCGAGCGGCAGGGTCTTGCCGTTGTCGAAGTCGGGCTGCCCGTAGAGCCGCAGCACGTCCGGCAGGTCGCGCTCGGTCGCCGCACGCATCTGGATGCCGGCTGCGTCAGTCACGCGCCGCCTCCGTCGCTTTCGCAGGCGCCTGTGCTTTGTCGCCGCGCCGTCCCTGGCAGTAGTCGGTGTCCGAGCACACGAACATCCGGCCGCCGCGGTCGTCGGTGATGACCTCGTCGAGGAAGCTTTCGTCCGAGCCGCACAGCGCGCACACGCCGTCGAACCGGTAGCGCTCGAACGGATGGTCCTCGAAGTCGAGCGACACCACGCTCGTGTAAGGCGGGATCGCGTAGATGCGCTTCTCGCGGCCGGCGCCGAACAGCTGCAGCGCCGGGCAATCGTTCATCTTCGGATTGTCGAACTTCGGCGTGGGCGAGGGGTCCATCACGTAGCGGCCCTCGACCTTCACGGGATACGCATAGGTCGTGGCGATATGGCCGTGATGGGCGATGTCCTCGTAGAGCTTCACATGCATCAGGCCGTAGTCGGCGAGCGCATGCATACGCCGCGTCTCGGTCTCGCGCGGCTCAAGATAGCGCAGCGGCTCCGGGATCGGCACCTGGAAGACGAGGATCTGGTTGGCCTTGAGCGGCGTTTCCGGAATGCGGTGCCGGGTCTGGATCACGGTGGCTTCGGTGGTGTCGGTCGTGGTGCGCACGCCCGCGGTCTTGACGAAAAACTTGCGGATCGACACCGCGTTGGTGGTGTCGTCGGCGCCCTGGTCGATGACCTTCAGCACGTCGTCGGGACCCAGCACCGCGGCGGTGACCTGCACGCCGCCGGTGCCCCAGCCGTAAGGCATCGGCATCTCGCGGCTTGCGAACGGCACCTGATAACCCGGGATCGCCACGGCCTTGAGGATGGCGCGGCGGATCATCCGCTTGGTCTGCTCGTCCAGGTAAGCGAAGTTGTAGGAAGCCGCGGTCATTCGGCGGCCTCCTTGACGGGCTCGGCGGCGGCGAAGCTCTCGCGCAGCTTGCGAACCAGGCCAAGCTCGGCCTGGAAGTCCACGTAATGCGGCAGCTTCAGGTGCTCGACGAAGCCGGTCGCCTGCACGTTGTCGGAATGCGACAGCACGAACTCCTCGTCCTGGGCCGGCGCCTTGACCTCTTCGTCGAGTTCGCGGGCGCGCAAAGCGCGGTCGACCAGCGCCATCGACATCGCCTTGCGCTCGCAGTGGCCGAAGCCCAGGCCATAGCCGCGCGTGAAGCGCGGCGCTTCGGTCGCGGTGCCGCGGAACTGGTTGATCATCTGGCACTCGGTGACGGTGATGCGGCCGAGCGGCACGGCAAAGCCAAGCTCGGGCGGTGTGAACTCGACCTCGACCTCGCCCATGCGGATTTCGCCCGCAAACGGATGGTTGCGGCCATAGCCGCGCTGGGTCGAATAGCCGAGCGCCAGCAGGAAGCCCTCGTCGCCGCGCGCGAGGTTCTGCAGGCGCAGATCGCGGTCGGCGGGAAAGCTCAACGGATCGTGGGTGAGGTCGCCGGGCGCCTCGCCAGTGTCGGGCGGCGATTGCTCGACAAGATCGTCGGTGCCCAAGAGGTCGGTGACGCGCGGCATCGACGTCTCTGCGGCCTCGGCCTGCGCCGGCTGGTCCGCGGCTTCTGCGCCCTGCGGCTCAAGCAGCCGGTGGGTGTAATCGAAGGTCGGTCCGAGAATCTGGCCGCCCGGCAGGTCCTTGAATGCCGCCGAGATGCGCCGGCGCACCGCCATCGTCGAGGTGTCGAGCGGCTCGCTCGCGCCAAAGCGCGGCAGCGTCGCGCGGAAGGCGCGCAAAAGGAAAATCGCCTCGATCAGATCGCCTCGCGCCTGCTTGATGGCGAGAGCCGCGAGCTCGCGGTCGTAGAGCGAGCCCTCGTTCATCACCCGGTCGACCGCGAGCGTGAGCTGGCCTTCGATCTGTTCGAGCGTCAGCTCCGGCACGGCCGGATCGCCGCGACGCTCGTGGGCGAGCAGCCGATGGGCATTCTCGATGGCGCGTTCGCCGCCTTTCGCCGCCACATACATTATCGGCTCTCCTCAGCCACGTGCACCGAGCGCGGCAGCGCCGCGACCGCATGGCTCGTCACCAGCATCAGGTCGATGCCGCGGGGAAATAGCTCGCGGTTGAATGCGAGCCGCTTCACGATGTCCGCAGGCAGCGGATCGGCACGAAACACGACGCGGTCGCGGATGCCGGGGCCGGTCAGCGCCAGCGAAGGTCCGGCGTCGAAGGACTCGACCTGGAACACGATGGTGGTCGAGCGATCGGGATAGTCGGCGGTGCCGGGATTGAAGGCTTCGAACGGCGGAATGGCCTGGGGCACGCTGGCAAAGGCGAACGCCGCTTCGCGCGGGTTCTGCACGATCGGACAGCCGCAATAGAAGCGCAGCCATTCGCTGACCAGCGTGCTGGCCGCAAGGCCGCTGTCGATCCACACCGGCGTGTCGTGATCGCAGAGCGCCAGCGCGACGGCGGCAGCTCCAGGCGACAGCGGCGAGGGTGCCTCGGCGACGCCGGTGAGCGGCTGCACGCTGCCCGGCCGCGCCGTGGCGTCGAGGATCGCGCGGAACGTCGATTGCGCGGAGAGAACCGAATGGGGGAAGTTTGCCGCAGGCATGTCAGCCTTCTCCTCGCACCAGCGTGAAGAACTCGACCTTGGTGGCCGCCGTCTGCCGCTCCTGCGTTTCGCGCTCGGCCGTAAGCCGCGTGCGAATCGGCGCCAGCACCGCGCGTTCGATCGCCTCGCGATGACCGGCGCTTTGCACCAGCGCGTCGCACAGCGCGATGAGCCGCGCCTTGGCCTGATCGCGGCCGAGCACATAGCCGATGCCGGCTTCGCCGGTTGCAAGCTTCACGGCCGCGCGTGAGACCGCGGCCTCGCCGAGATTGAACGGCGCGCCGTCGCCGCCAATCCGGCCGCGCAGCATCACCAATCCGTTCTCGGGCAGGCGAATGTCTTCATGCGCCGGAATGCCGTCGACCGCAGCGATCGCGCTCTCGATCTCGGCCGCGGTGGCGCAGGCGAGCACCGACATCGCCTCGCGGCGGCGATTGCGGATTTCTGTTTCGTCGTTTGAAACCGTAGCCACGGCCTTCGCCATTGCTGTTCACAGTTGTCTATGTTAATAGACAACTCTCTAGCCTTTGTCGATGAAGATTTCGTGACACGATCATGACGCGCAACGCCAGCCACAATGCGGAGCTGCTGGATCCCTCACGCGAGGCGGAGGCCGGCGTATCGCTGTGGCGGCGCATCGCCGACGAGATCGAGAACTCGATCATGCGCGGCGTGTTCGAGCCCGGCAGCAAGCTGCCCGGCGAGATGGAGATCGCGGGCCGGTTCGGCGTCAACCGCCACACCGTGCGCCGCGCCATCGCGGCGCTCGCCAATCGCGGCTTGGTGCGCGCCGAGCGCGGCAGCGGCACCTTCATCGAGCAGCAGCGCATTCCCTATCCGATCAAGCAGCGGACGCGGTTCTCCGAGATCATCGGCGGCGCGGGCCATGCGGTCAGCGGACGCCTCGTTTCCAGCGCCATCGAGGAGTGCAACGCGGAGCTCGCCAAGTCCTTGAAAATCAAGGCCGGAACGCAGGTGGCGCGGCTCGAAAAGCTGCGTCACGCCGACCGGGTTCCGCTGTGCGCCTCGACCACCTGGCTCGACGCGGCGCGCTTTCCCGGCGCCGCCTCGGTCTATGCCTCGACGAATTCGATCACGCGCATGCTGACCAAATTCGGCGTTAAGAATTACTCGCGCAAAAGCACGCGGGTGACGGCCGCGATCGCCGAAGCCTCCGACGCGGCGATGCTCCGCGTCGCGATCGGGCGTCCGCTGCTGGTGGTGGAAAGTGTCGACATCGATGGCGAGGGCATTCCGATCCTGACATCGCGGTCGCGCTTTGCCGCCGATCGTCTCGAACTGGTGATCGAGACGTGAGGCGCGAGTTGTCCGCGAAATCGCCGACAAGCGGTCGGCGCCGTCATCCCATCGTCATGGTCGCTCCGCACCACGGAGTGCGCCGCAGAGGTGAGTTGCACCGTCATGGTAGGCAAAACGCTTTCAAATGAGCCGGTGATCGATCCGTCTGCGAGGCTCAAGGATTGCACGCTGGGCTGCTATACGGAGGTCGGCGCACGCGTGAAGCTCCACGAAGTGAAGATGTCGGACTACTCCTATGTGGAGAACGACAGCGACATCGCCTATTCCAGCATCGGCAAGTTCTGCTCGATCGCGGCGATGACCCGCATCAATCCGGGCAATCACCCGATGTGGCGGGCGAGCCAATCGCACTTCACCTACCGCGCCAGCGCCTATTTTCCCGGCGAGGAAGACGAGCACGAGTTCTTCGCCTGGCGGCGCGCGCATCACGTCAGCATCGGCAATGATGTGTGGATCGGGCACGGCGCGATCGTGCTGGCCGGCCGCAGCATCGGCGACGGCGCCGTGATCGCGGGCGGTGCGGTCGTCACCAAGGACGTGGCGCCTTATACGATTGTCGGCGGCAACCCAGCGCGGCCCATTCGTCCACGGTTTCCCGCCGAGATCGCGGCGCGCATGCAAGCGCTCGCCTGGTGGGACTGGCCGCACGAGCAGCTTCATGCGGCGCTGGCTGATTTTCGCAAGCTTTCCGCCGAGGAATTCCTCGACCGTTACGAAACAGCCAGCCGCTCCGCGGTTGCGTGAACGAAGATCATGAGTTGACCGATGGAAATCCGGATTACAGGCGCAAACACATTGCTCGACGGCGGCCTTGAGGTCGCGCCGGTTCATGTCAGCCCGGCCGACGGGGTGATTTCGGACGTTGGCTCGGATCGCGCGGCGGGCCGGACCATCGACGCCGACGGCCTTTATCTCCTGCCCGGCATCGTCGACATGCATGGCGACGCCTTCGAGCGGCAGATGATGCCGCGGCCCGGCGTCAACGTGGCGCTCGACGTGGCGCTCGCCGACAGCGACCGGCAGGCGGTCGCGAACGGCATCACCACGGTGTTCCACGGCGTGACCTGGTCCTGGGAGCCGGGCCTGCGCGGCTCGGAGAACGCGCGGGGCATCCTTGCCGGCATCGAGACGATGAAGCCGAAGCTCTCGGCAGACACGCGTTATCACCTGCGCCACGAGACCTTCAACCTCGACGCCGAGCCGGAGGTGCTCGACTGGGTCGCGGCGCGCCGCGTCGGCGCGGTTGCCTTCAACGACCATCTGCCGTCATCGGACAGCCTGGCCAAGCGGCCGGACAAGATCTCCCAGATGGTCGAGCGCGCCGGTATTCCGCGCGAGGATTTTCTGGCGCTGGTGCAGCGCCTGCATGCGCGGCGCGAGGAAGTGCCGGTGTCGATCTCGCGGATCGCCGCGGAGGCTGGTTCGAACCGCGTGCCGCTTCTGTCGCATGACGATGCGAGCCCGCAGCAGCGCCAGTGGTTCCGCGGGCTCGGCTGCCGAGTCAGCGAATTCCCGGTGAACATCGAGACCGCGACCGACGCCGCCAATGCGGGCGACGCCATCGTGCTCGGCGCGCCGAACGTGATGCGCGGCAAGAGTCACATGGGCTGGGTCAATGCCGCCGAGATGGTCGGCCGCGGGCTCTGCTCGATCCTGGCATCCGACTACTACTATCCGGCGCAGTTGATCGCGGCGTTCCGCCTGGCCGAGCAGGGCACGGCGCCGCTGCAAACCGCGTGGCGGCTGGTGTCCGAGACACCGGCCCGGGCCATGGGCCTCGATGACCGCGGCGCCATCGCTGAAGGCAAGCGCGCCGATCTGCTGCTGGTCGAGGCTGAGGCGAAAGGCCGCCCCCGCGTGGTCGCGGTGATCGTGGCCGGCCGCATCGTTCATCTCACCGAACCGGAACGTATTGTGCACTGACGCTGCGCCAAGGCTGTTCCTACAGCCTTGATGTCGCAGGTGAAATTTCTCAGCGGCCTTGTCTAGCGAAACGGCGACAGGCCCGGCTCGCGCTTCATCCAACTGTCATATGCGGCTGTTACGCCCGAATTGCTGGGCCTCATTGCTCGCATCTGGGAGTGCGCTGTGCCGGCTGAGCCTGTCGTCCAAGCACGACACATATCGAAATCATTCGGTCAGGTTCGCGTGCTGAACAGCGTCAGCTTCAGCATCGAACGTGGCGAGATGGTCGGCCTGATCGGCGCCTCCGGCTCCGGCAAGTCGACGCTCATCCGCACCATCGCGGGCCTGACCCCGATCGATCGCAACGCCAACGGCAACAGCCCCGCCAACGGCGAGGTGCTGCTGTTCTCGCGGCCGATCCAGCAGCAGGGCCGCATCGCGCGCTCGGCCAACGCGCTGCGCGCGCGGGTCGGCGTGATCTTCCAGCAGTTCAATCTGGTGCCGCGGCTGTCGGTGCTGACCAATGTGTGCCTCGGCCGTCTCGGCCGCATGTCGTTCATCGACGCGACGCTCGGCCGGTTCTCGATGGATGAGAAGAAGCGCGCGATGCGCGCGCTGGCGCGGGTCGGCATCGCCGACCATGCGCTGAAGCGCGGCTGCGATCTGTCCGGCGGCCAGCAGCAGCGCGCCGCGATCGCCCGCACGCTGATGCAGGGGGCAGAGTTCATCGTCGCCGACGAGCCGATCGCCTCGCTCGATCCGAGCTCGGCGCGGCGCGTCATGGACATCCTCGCCGACCTCAACCGGCGCGACAACATCACGGTGCTCGTCTCGCTGCACCAGGTCGAATACACGCTGCGCTACTGCCCGCGCACCATCGCGCTGAAGGCCGGTGAGATCGTCTATGACGGGCCGTCGCGCGCGCTGACGCCGGAATTCCTGGCCTCGATCTACGGCGCCGAGAGCGAGGACCTGTTTGCCTCGATCGATGCGCAGCCGCTGCCGCAGGACACCGAAGTGCGCAAGCCGTCGGCCGAGTCGAGCCTGGTGCCGTTCGACCTGGCGCGGCGCGGCGCGGCCGAGCAGCGTCCGCATCTCAACGCCTGAGTCATCCGATCGTCCAGGGGACGAACCATCACCCAAGATTTCCGAGAATCCCGACATACAGGAGAGGCACCCATGTCGTCGCACTTTAGGCCGTCGCACTTCAGGAAAGCCGCCTTCGCGGCCGCGATACTCGCCGGCAGCGCCGTCCTGGCGCAGGCCGAGACGCCGACCGAGCTCAATTTCGGCGTGATCTCGACCGAGGCGTCGGTCAACCAGAAAAAGAACTGGGAGCCGTTCGTCGAGGCGATCTCCAAGGCCATCGGCATCAAGGTCAAGGCGTTCTACGCCACCGACTATGCCGGCGTGATCGAGGCGATGCGCTTCAACAAGGTGCATCTCGCCTGGTACGGCAACAAGTCCGGCATCGAGGCGGTGGATCGCGCCAACGGCGAAGTGTTTGCCCAGATCGTGTCGAAGGACGGCAGCACCGGCTACTACTCCCATATCATCGTGAATGCCGACAGCCCGTACACCAAGGTCGAAGACATCCTGAAGTGCGACAAATCGCTGAACTTCGGCATCGGCGATCCGAACTCGACCTCGGGCTTCCTGGTGCCGACCTCCTACATCTTCGCGGCCAAGGACATCGATCCGAAGTCCTGCTTCAAGACCGTGCGCAACGCCAACCATCAGGCCAACGCCATGGCGGTGGCCAACAAGCAGGTCGATGCTGCGACCAACAACAGCGAGGACCTGCAGCGCGTCGAGAAGACCGCGCCGGAGGCCCGCAAGAAGATCAAGGTGATCTGGACCTCACCGATCATCCCGCTCGATCCGCTGATCTGGCGCAAGGATCTCGATCCGGCGATCAAGGCCAAGCTCTACACGTTCCTGATGAGCTACGGCCGGCTCGGCTCCGACGAAGAGGTCAAGCACGAACGTGAGGTCCTGGCGAACCTTGTGTGGTCGCCGTTCCATCCGTCGTCGAACAACCAGCTCGTCGCCATCCGCAAGCTCGAAGCCAACAAGGACCTGATGAAGGTGCAGGCCGACGACAAGCTGTCCGATGCCGAGAAGCAGGACAAGGTCGGAAAGCTCAAGGCCGAGCTCGCCAAGATCGAGCAGATGGAGAAGCAGGCCGAGACCGATCCGTACCAGAAGAAAGTCGCGGAGTTCATCAAGGCCGAGGAAGCCGGTGACAAGCCGGCCATGAAGAAGATGATCGCGGACTTCGCGGCGGGCTTCGCCGGCACGCACTAGCGGCAGGATAACGGGCGCGCCGGGTGCAAGCCCGGCGCGCTTTTGCGTTTCAAACCCTGAGCATCAAGTCCCGCGCGCTTTTTCGTTTTAAGGACATTTGGTCCAGTGTTCACGCGATGAAAACGGTGGTTCACTGATGAGCGAGTTCACGTCCACCGTGACACCCCTTGGACGCCCGCCTGTGGCCGATCGCACCTCGGAAGAGATCGACGTTCCGTCCCATTCGCTGAGCCGCCGCTCGCGGACCTGGATGCTCTGGATCATCGTGATCGGGCTTCTGGTCTGGAGCTGGGGCCCGGCCGAGATGTTCCGGGCCGGCTCGCTGATCAGCGACTGGCGCAACATGGCCGAATTCGGCCAGGCCTTCCTGCGCCCCGACTTCCACGAATGGCGCAGTTACATCGACGACATGATGGTCACGGTGCAGATCGCGATCTGGGGCACTGCGCTCGCCGCGGTGCTTGGTGTGCCGTTTGCGATCCTGGCGTCGTCCAACATCGCGCCGCAGTGGGTGGTGCAGCCGGTGCGGCGGCTGATGGACAGCTGCCGCGCCATCAACGAGATCGTGTTCGCGCTGTTGTTCGTGGTCGCGGTGGGCTTGGGCCCGTTCGCCGGCGTGATGGCGCTGTTCGTCCACAACACCGGAGTGTTCTCCAAGCTTTATTCCGAGGCCGTGGAGGCCATCGATCCGCGACCGGTGGAGGGCATCCGCGCCACCGGCGCGCGCCGCATCCCGGAAATCGTATTCGGCGTGATCCCGCAGGTGGTGCCGCTGTGGAGCTCGTTCATTCTCTACCGGCTCGAGACCAATGTGCGCTCGGCCACGACGCTGGGCATCGTCGGCGCGGGCGGCATCGGCCAGACGCTCTACGAGAGCATCCGCTCGTTCCACTACGCCGAGACCGCGGCGCAGATGATCGTGGTGGTGGTGACGGTGATCGCGATCGATCTGTTCAGCGCGAGACTGCGCAAGGCGCTGGTCTGAGCTCGCGGAACTACTTGGCGGGTTACTTCCGCATTGCCAGGATGAACTCCCGCGTCGCCATCAGGCAGACCGCGACGCACAGCGGCAGCACGAAATAGAGCACGCGGAAGATCAGCAGCGAGGCCAGCAGCTCCTCCTTGGCGAACTGCGGCAGCGCGACCAGCATCGCCACCTCGAAGACGCCGAGGCTGCCCGGCGCATGGCTGAGGAAGCCCAGCAACGTCGCGGTGACGAAGATCACCAGCACCGTGACGAAATCGACCGCGGGCATCGCCGGCAGCAGCGAGTAGATCGCAAGCCCGCCGACGGTGAGATCGACAAACCCGATCGCGATCTGCACGCCGGTCAGCGGCGCATTGGGCAGCGTCACCGACCAGCCGTTGCGGCCGACGGTGCGCGGCCGCGGCACCAGCCACAGCACATAGCTCGCGATGATCGCGAGCCCGGCAATGCCGAGCGAGCGGTTGAACAACTGCGGCAACTGGTCGACGGCGCTCGCCGCTTCCGGCTCGACGATGAAGCACAGCGACAGCACCACGATATTGCCGAGCCAGAAGGTCAACCCCGTGACGAACGCCATCTTGGCGACGTCCATCACCGACAGGCCCCAGGCCGAATAGATCCGCCAGCGCACCGCGTTGGAGGTGAACACCGTGGCGCCGAGATTGTGGCCGATCGAATAGCTGGTGAAGCTCGACAGCGCGGCGATCCGATATGGCACATGGCCGCGGCCGATCGTGTGCAGCGAGAAGAAATCGTAGAAGGTTAACGTGACGTAGCAGCAGCCGACAAAGGCCGCCGCGAACGCGATCGAGTGCCACGACTTGGTGTGGATGGCGTCGACCACCTTCGGCAGGTCGATGTCGCGCAGCAGGAAGAACAGCACGACGCCGGCGGCCACGACGATCACGAGGCTGACCAGGATGCCGATCTTGTGCCAGCCGTTGCCGGTACGGCCGGACTGCGCGCTGAAGCTCGTCACGTCATGCATAGGCGGCGATGAGCTTCTGATTCGTGGGATCGGAATGCGCGGCAAACTCCCACTCAACCGTAACAATATTGTTACAGAGCGGGTGGCCGCGAAATACCGGCAAATTCAGGGTACACGCCACCGTCATATTACTGGGGCATGACGGCGCGGCGACAAGCCCGCTGATTCGAAGGCCGGGCCGCTGTCAACGGCCGAAAGAAAGACCCCATGCGAGTTCTCATCGCGACCGATGCCTGAG
>CAKZHN010000226.1 GCA_936924235.1 uncultured Rhodoplanes sp.
AGGCCACGCGCAAGGACATCGCGGCGAGCCACAATGTCGCGGTCGTCACGCGCGCGCTCGATCTGTCCGTCAGCACGGCGATCCACGAGCTCGCGACGGCGCATCCTGACATCGACATCCTGGTCAACAACGCCGGCGCCATCCCGGGCGGCCGCTTGTCCGAGGTCGACGACGCGCGCTGGCGTCAATCCTGGGACCTCAAGGTGTTCGGCTACATCAACATGACCCGCGCGTTTTATGAGACCATGAAAGCCCGCAAAAGCGGGGTCATCATCAACATCCTGGGCGTGGCGGGCGAACGGCTGGAGTCCACTTATATCGCGGGCTCGACAGGCAATGCCGGCTTGATCGCCTTCACCAGGTCGATGGGTGCAGGTTCTCCGGCCGACAACATCCGTGTCGTCGGCGTGAACCCTGGGCCGATCGAGACCGAACGGCTCGAAGGCCTGATGCGCAAGCGCGCGCAGGACCAGTTCGGCGATGCCGAGAAGTGGCGCGACTTCTACAAGCCGCTGCCGTTCGGGCGGCCCGGCACGCCGGCAGAGATCGCGCACATGGTGGCGTTTCTCGCATCCGACCTCGCGAGTTACATCAGCGGCACCGTGATCACCATCGACGGCGGCCTGGCCAGCCGGGGCCTCAACGGCTGAGCGTTCGGGCCGTCGATCAAGACCCAGTGAAGTTCGGCTTTCGCTTCTCCATGAAGGCGCGGCGGCCTTCCTGGAGATCCGAGCTGTTCCGGCAACGCTCGATGGATGCCTTCATGCGGGCATGGTCCGGCTCGCCGGATGCTTTGACGAATTCCTCGATGATCATCTTGGAATTGGCGATGGACAACGGCGCGTTTTCCGACAGCGTCTTCAATGCCCCGTCGACAAAGCCTTCCAGCTCCGTATCCGGCACGGTGCGGTGGACCAGGCCCATCACGAACGCTTCCTCGGCGTTGTAGCGCCGCGCCAGAAACATGATCTCGCGGGCGCGCGCGTGGCCGACCGTCTCGAGCAATCGCTTGTGGCCCTCGATGTTGTAGCCGACGCCGAGCCTTGCGGCCGGGATGGCAAACTCCGCCGACGTGCCGCAGTAGCGCAGATCGCAGGCCAGCGCGAGCTCCAGTCCGCCGCCGAAACAGAAGCCGTGGATCATGGCGATCGACGGCTTCGACGATCCCTGGATCGCATCCAGGACCTGATCGAGAAAGCTGTCGTATTTCCCCGTCGGAAGCTCGGCGCGGATTCGATCGAAATCGGAAATGTCGGCACCGGCCGTGAATGCTTTCGTGCCCGACCCGCGAAGCACGACACAGCGTACCTCCGGATCGGTCTCGAATTTCGCCATGGCGTCGGGAATTCCGCGCCACATCGCCGCGTTGAGCGCGTTGCGCTTCGCTGGATTGTCAAAAATCAGCCAGCCCACAGCTCCGCGCTTCTCGACCAGCAGCCGCCCTTCGCTCATGCGAGACACCCTTCTCGGTATTCGACCCGTTTGCGCTTCGTCATTCCAGCCGCTACAGCGCCGCGACTGCGCTCACCTCGATCAGGAACTCCTCGCGCACCAGCCGATCGATCATCAGGAGCGTGTTGGGCGGATAGGCGCCGCCCGCAAACAGCCGGGGGAATTCGCGCATCCGGAATTGCATGAACTTCGGGATATCCTGCGAATGCACCAGGTAGGTCGTGAACTCGACGATGTTGGCAAAGCCCGCGCCTTGCGACTGCAGCGCCGCGCCGATGTTGGCGAAGGTCTGGGCGCATTGGGCGTCGAAGTCGGCCGCGGTGGTGCCGTCCTTGGCGGCGCCGACCTGTCCCGCGATGAACAGGAATTCGGACGCCTTCACACGCGTGATCTGCGAATACTGCCCGAGCGGTTTGCCGAGGCTGTCGGGGTTGAGAAACTGGATCTGCGGCATGGGCGGCTCCGGATCGGTTGTTGGCATGCGAGGCTAACACAGGTGCGGCCGGGCCGTTTCCGCGTTGCGTGACGCCGGACGCAGGTCCATCATGCGTGGCGCAACGCTGAAGGAGCGGCTTCCATGCACGACATCCTTGTTCGCGGTGGCACCATCATTGACGGCACCGGCAAGCCGGCCTTCACCGGCGACATCGCGATCGCGGGCGATCGCATCGTCGGCGTGGGTGGCAAGCAGGGTCCGGCGCGTCGCGAGATCGACGCCTCTGGCCTGCTGGTCACGCCCGGCTGGGTCGACGTGCACACGCATTACGACGGCCAGGCGATGTGGGATCCGCTGCTCGCGCCGTCGTGCTGGCATGGCGTCACCACTGTGATGTTCGGCAACTGCGGCGTGGGCTTCGCGCCGGTGCGCAAGCATCATCGCGGCGCGCTGATGGATCTGATGGAGGGCGTCGAGGAAATTCCCAACGCCGTGCTCGCCGACGGGCTGACCTGGGACTGGGAGAGCTTCCCCGACTTCCTCGATGCGCTGGAGCGCCATCCGCGCGCGATCGACATCGCCGCCCAGGCCGCGCACCTGCCGCTCCGCGTCTATGTCATGGGCGACCGCGCCATCCGGCGGGAAGTGGCAACACCGGACGACATCGCCGAGATGCGCCGCCTCACGATCGAGGCGCTGCGCGCCGGCGCCTTCGGCTTCACCACCTCGCGCACCGATTCGCACAAGACGCCGGACGGCGAGCTGGTGCCGTCGCGCTTCGCCGACGCCGACGAGCTGATCGGCATCGGCTCCGCGCTCGGCGCCGTCGGCGCCGGCGCCTTCGGCATGAACAGCGATTTCGACGACGAAGCGTTCGAGCTCGCCTGGATGCGGCGCGTGGCCAAGGAGACCGGCCGCCCGGTCTGGTTCCTGCTCACCGACCGCTACGAGGACCCGGCGCGATGGCGGCGCCTGCTCAAGGCCGTGCACGAGGCGCGCGCCGAGGGTCTGCCGCTG
Organism: uncultured Rhodoplanes sp.; assembly: GCA_936924235.1. Lineage (GTDB taxonomy): Bacteria > Pseudomonadota > Alphaproteobacteria > Rhizobiales > Xanthobacteraceae > Z2-YC6860. The sequence goes on from CAKZHN010000226.1 coordinate 2,906, forward strand.
ACCGCGCAGATCGCGGGCCGGCCGATCGGCGTCATGATGGGGATCGGCACCGCGCTCAACCCGTTCACGGTGCGGCCGGGCTACAGGCAGATCGAAAGCCTGGGCCTCGCCGAACAGCGCAAGCGGCTGCGCGATCCGCAGGTGCGGCGGCAGATCCTGTCCGAGAAGCCATCGGAAGACGAAGTGGCGAAGCTCGCGCAGTTCCGCCAGCTCATCACCAGCCGCTGGGACAAGTTCTTCGTCATGGGCAATCCGCCGGACTACGAGCCGGGCCCGGAGAAGAGCGTCGCCGCGATCGCCGCGCGCGAGGGCCGCACGCCCGACGAGGTCGCCTACGACTACATCACCGAAGCCGAAGGCCAGTACCTGTATTTCCCGGTGGTGAACTACGTCGTGGGCGATCACGAGCCGATCCGCGAGATGATGACCGATCAGGCCACCCTGCTTGGCTTGAGCGATGGCGGCGCGCACTGCACGTCGATCGTCGATTCCGGCCTGCCGAGCTTCATGCTGGCGCATTGGGGCCGCGACCGGCATCGCGGGCCGCGCCTGCCGCTCGAGCTGCTGGTCAAGCGGCAGACCAGCGAGACCGCCGATTTCTTCGGCCTGACCGATCGCGGCCGGCTCGCGCCCGGCATGCGCGCCGACTTGAACCTGATCGATTTCGATCGTCTGCTGCTGCACAAGCCCGAGCTCGTCCACGACATGCCGGCCAACGGCCGGCGCTTCATCCAGCGCGTCGAGGGCTACGAAGCGACCTTGGTCGCGGGCACGCCGATCTTCGAACGCGGCGAGCACACCGGCGCGTTGCCTGGGCGCCTGGTGCGCGCCGGACGCCATGGCGAAGCCGTGAAGGCGGCGTAAGCGATCGTACCGACGATGACAGACCTTTGGCGCATGTCCGCGGCCGAACTTGCTTCGCTGGTTCGGTCGCGAAAGGTATCGGCGACAGAGGTGACGGAAGCAGCGCTGGCGCGCCTCGCGCAGGTCAATCCGGCGATCAACGCCGTGGTCACGGAATTTCCCGAGGAGGCCCTGCAGGCGGCGCAGCACATCGACGACCAGCTTGCGCGCAACCAACCGGTCGGGGCGCTTGCCGGCGTCCCGGTCACGACCAAGACCAACGTCGACCAGGCCGGCCATCCCACGACCAATGGCGTGCGCCTTCAGCGCGACCTGAAGGCTGCGACCGACAATCCCGTCGTCGCCAATCTGCGGAAGGCCGGCGCCGTCATCATCGGGCGGACCAACACGCCCGCGTTTTCGCTGCGCTGGTTCACGCGCAACAGCCTGCACGGACACACGCGCAACCCCTGGAGCGCCTCGATCACGCCCGGCGGTTCAACGGGCGGCGGCGCCGCGGCTGTCGCGGCAGGAATTGGCGCCATCGCGCACGGCACCGATATCGCGGGCTCGATCCGCTATCCGGCCTATGCCTGCGGCATCCATGGCCTGCGTCCGTCGTTCGGCCGAGTCCCGAATGTGAACTTCACGGCGAAAGACCGCCACATCGGCGGGCAGCTGATGGCCGTGTCCGGTCCGCTGGCGCGCACCGTCGCCGACCTGCGCCTGGCCCTGCACGCCATGGCGCAGGAAGACGCGCGCGATCCGTGGTGGACGCCGGTGCCTCTCGATCTCGGACCGGCGCCCAAGCGCGCCGCGCTGACGATCGCTCCCGACGGGCTCGACGTATCGCCCGAGGTCGCTGACGCGCTGCGCGATGCCGCCAGGCGCCTTCAGGCCGCGGGATGGGAGGTGGTCGAGACGGCGTGTCCGCCGTTCCGCAAAGCGGTCGCGCTGCAGCTCAGGCTGTGGCTCGCCGAGTTCCGCCGCACGAGCGCCCAGGCGGTTCGCGATGAAGACGATCCCGATGCCAATTTCGTCTACGAACAGATGTCGGCGCTGTGCCCCGAACCCGACCTGGATTCCATGCTGGACACGCTGCAGGCGCGCATGGAGTGCGTGCGCGAGTGGTCGCTGTTCCTGAAAGACTTTTCCGTCCTGCTGTGTCCGGTGTCAGCCGAGCCGCCGTTCCCCGACCAGCTGGACGTCCAATCGCCCGCGGCGTTTCGCCGGGTGTTTGCCGCGCAGATGCTCCAGGTCGGCCTGCCCTTCATGGGCCTTCCCGGCCTGACGGTCAGCACGGGCGTGACGAAAGGCGTGCCGATCGGCGTCATGCTGGTGGCCGGGCGCTTTCGCGAGGACCTGCTGCTCCAGGCCGGCGAGGCGATCGAGCAGCAAGGCGCGCCGCCCGTTCCCATCGATCCGAGGTAGCTCGCCTCAGTCATTTCTGCTTTGAGCTGCGGCTGTCACGGCGTGACCGTCCGCGCAAACTGTCAACCTTTGCCGCGGATCGGCGTCCAATCGAGCGCCGCCACTTCCTGCTTGATCCAGTCGCGGAATGCCCGCACCTGCGGCACCGTGCTGCGGTGCTTGGGACAGACGACATAATAGGCGCGGCCGGTCGCGATCGGCAGCGCGACCGGGATGATCAGCCGCCTGGTTCGCAAGTCGTCATAGGCCAGCAGATCGTGTGCAAGCAGCACGCCGCCGCCTTCACTCGCCGCATCAAGCGCGTGGTCGGCGCTGTTGAAGTGGAGCCCGCGGCCGGTATCGATGGAAGGCAAACCGGCGGCATTGAACCAATCGGACCATGTCGGCATCCTGGCGCGCCCGCTCAGCGAGTCATCGTGAATGAGCGGCATGCGGGCGAGCGCTTCCGCCGTGCGCGGCAAGCCATGCGGTCCGGCGAGCCGCGGACTGCAGACCGGCACCAGCGACACCTCCACCAGCCGCTCGATGAGCAGGCCCGGGTCGTCGCCCGGCCGGACCGAGAGGTTGCGCACGGCGACATCGACGCCGTCGGTCGTGAAATTGGCGTTGGCAATCGAGGAGGAAATGCGGACCTCGATCTCCGGATGCCCGCTGGCAAAGCGGTAGAGCCGCGCCGCCAGCCATTTCGCGGTCAGGCCCGGCGGGGTCGAGACCACCAGCACACGCTCGTTGGCCGCATCCCGGAGACCCGCGACCGCTTCCTGGATTTGCAGGAAGCCGCTCTGCAGTCCGGGATAGAGCAGCTTGGCCGCCGGCGTGAGCGCGATGGCGCGCACACGCCGCTCGAACAGTTCGATTCCCAACAGCGCCTCCAGTCCGCGGATCTGATGGCTGACCGCGCCCGGACTGACATTCAGCTCTTGGGCGGCCTTGGCGAGGCTCAGATGCCGCGCTGCGGCCTCGAAGGCCCGCAAAGCGTTGAGCGGCGGCGTCTTATGCATGAGAAAATCTCACTTATTGAGGGAAATCATATCCTTTGTCAGCTCGCAAAAACAAGAAATATAAGGAAGACCAATTCAAGGACCAGTGAGAATTATTCATTTATTGACGAACAGGAGACCGAACATGTCCGTCCTCACCCATACCCACGATTTCACCTACCGCCCGGTCCCGCGGGCCGCGAGCCAGCCCGGTCGGTTCCGCCAGTTGCTCGAAAGATTGCTGGAATGGCGGCAGCGCCGGGTGGAGCAGGAAATTGCCTTGAGCCTCGGCATCACCGACGGGCACATCACCGACGAAATCGAGCGCCGGATCAGTGAGCGCCTGATCGGCCGCGGCGGTTTCCTTCGCTGAACCGCGCCGCGACGCCGGCCTCTGGCCGGCCTCCCGAGTGCGCACGCGCCACTCGATGCTGATGACTTCGAGGAGCGCCGACCACCGCCCACCGGGCTGCGATGGGTCGCCGCGTGCTCAGGCGGCGCGGATGCCTTGCAGGAAGTGGTCGAGTTCGCTCTTCAACCGCGCGCTCTCGCTGGCGAGCGCATGCGCTGAGGCAAGCACCAGCGCCGACGCCGAACCGGTTTCCTCGGCGCCGCGATTGACGTCGTTGATGTTGCTTGCGACCTGCGCGGTGCCCTGCGAGGCGCTATGGACGTTGCGGGAAATCTCCAGCATCGCCACGCTCTGGCGCTCGACCGACTCAGCGATCAGCGCGGCGATCTCGGAGACACGGCCGACGGTCCCTCCGATCGCCTTGATGGCGCTGAACGACTCGCGCGTCGCCGCCTGCATGCTGCCGATCTGGCTGCGGATCTCTTCGGTGGCCTTGGCGGTCTGCGTCGCCAGCGTCTTCACCTCGGAGGCGACGATCGCGAAGCCGCGGCCGGACTCGCCCGCGCGCGCCGCTTCGATGGTGGCATTGAGCGCCAGGAGATTGGTCTGCCCGGCGATCGCGGCAATCAGCTTGACCACGTCGCCGATGCGGTCGGCGGCCGCGGACAGTTCAGCCATATGGCCGTCGGCCTCGCCCGACTGCCGCACCGCGGCGTTGGCGATGCGCGTGGACTCCTGCGCCTGCCGGCCGATCTCGGTCACGGCACCGGTGATCTCCTCGGTGGCCGCGGCGACCGAGCGCACGTTGATGGAAGCCTCCTCCGACGCGCTGGCGACCGCTCCGGCAAGCTGCCCGGTGGTGTCCGCGGTGTGGGTGAGCGCCGTGGCGGTGGCTTCGAGCTCGGTCGAAGCGGAGGAGACGGTTTGCACCACATTGCCTACGGCCTTCTCGAAAGCATCGGCGAGGCGGTGCATGTCGGTCTTGCGCGCCTCGTCCGCAGCGCGACGCCGTGCGTCCTCCTCCTCCGCTTCGCGGCGAGCCCTGGCGATAGCCTTGACCTTGAAGCCCTCGACGGTCCGCGCCATGTCGCCGATCTCGTCGGAGCGCACGAGCTGCGGAAGCTTCACGTCGAAGTCGCCGTCCATGAGCCGCCCCATGCCGCGCGTCATGGCTCGCAGCGGCTTGGCGATCGAGCGGCCAACCCACAGTACAAAGGCCGACACCACGAGCAGCGTGGCCAGGATGGCGAGCTGGATATTGCGGCTCGTGTGCGCGCGCGACGCGATATTGGCGGCTTCCGTCGCATCCTTGTACTCGGCGATCGAGGTGGCGAAGATCCCCAGCATCGGCTCAACCTTCGCATAGGTCTGCGACATCGCCTCTTGTGCTCGCGCCGACTCCTGCGCGGTCGCCACCCAGGCGAAGAAGTCGCGCTGATAGTCGGAAAGCCTGGCCGTAAGCTCGCGCTTGTCCGCAGCGGCCAGATCCGATTTGGCGACCGCCTCGGCAAAGGCCACCGCTGCCGCGCGCATCTGATCGAGATAGCGCGGCGTGAAGCGCATCTGATAGTCCTTCTCGCGCCGGCGCATCGTCAGCATCAGCGTGCTCAGGCGCGGCTCGTCGAACGCGTCGAGCTTGTTCTCGATGGCGTGCACCGAGGCGCTCAACGATCCTTCGAGACCTTTATATTGATCAAGCCCGAGCTTGCGGTGCAGCTCGGTCAGGGACTTGAACTGGTCAACATACGTCCCGAAGACGTTGCGGATGGCGTCGACGTGATCGGCGAGATCGCCTTTGCCGATTTCCGCGAGGCTATCGTGCAGAATGGACAACTTGGCGGACGCTGCGCCGGCGGCCTGCGCATGGCGCGCCGCGTCGGTCTCGTTCAGGCGCTGCACGAAATCCTTCTCCCAGCCACGCGCCTCCAGCATGTTGAGACGGGCTTCACGCGCCAGCGCGGCGATGACGTCAGCCTGGTCGGCGCGGTCCTGCAGTCGCTCCTGGTGTGCGGTCCCAAGGAAATAGCAGGCACCGACGACCATCAGGCCGATGACACCGGCGGCGCCAATGGCGGCGATCTTGTGCGTGACCTTGATGCGGATGGAGGGTATCGACATCGCTGGATCGAGGGCGCGCCTGAGACTCCTCTTGTCCTGCGTCGCGGCGGCGGATCGGCAGGATTGCAAATTGAGGCAGCGCAGCAATTTTCACGCATAGATTTCGCAGAAAAGAATTAGTAGCGCATTAACCCAAATGCCCGGACGCGACAAAAGCCGTTAACACGCATTAACGATATTCGGCACAGACCAAGGGCAGAGGTGTTTTGCGCGACCGCACGGAAGACCGCGATCCGAGTGCCGCCTATTCCGGCTTGATGCCGGCGGCGGCCACCACCTTGCCCCACTTGGCGTATTCCTCGCGGATGATCCGGGCGAATTCCTGAGGGGTGGTGCCGACCGTGTCGACGCCGATCGCCGTCATGCGCTCTCGATATCCGGGCGTGGCGATGATGTCGGCGGTCGCGCGATGCAGCGTATCGATGACATCGGGCGGCGTGCCGGCCGGCGCCACCAGTCCCACGCCCGAGCCGACCTCGACGCCGGGGAAGCCTGCCTCCGCCATGGTCGGCACGTCCGGGAGCGCCGCAATGCGGGATGTACCTGTCGAGGCGAGCGCACGCAGCTTGCCTTCGCGGATCAGCGGCAACAGCGAGTTGATCGCACCGATGAAGACGTGGACGCGACCGGCGAGCACATCGGGGATGGCCGCGATGGCTCCGCGGAACGGCACATGCACCATGTCGATGCCGGCTTTCATCTTGAACAGCTCGGGGCCGAGATGCTGCGGCGTGCCGGCCCCGACCGAGGCGTAGCTCAGCTTCTCGGGTGATTTCTTCGCGTAGTCGACAAACTCCTTGACGGTGTGCACCGGCAACGAGGCCGGCACGACCATGACGAACGGCACGTCGGCCACCAGATTGATCGGCGCGTAATCGTTGAGGGGATCGAACGTCGGCGTCTTGGTGAGATGCGGCGTGATGGTGAAGGACACCGGCACGATCAGCAGCGTGTAGCCGTCGGGTGGCGACTTCGCGACCCCGGCATAAGCGATGGCGCCGCCACCGCCCGGGCGGTTTTCGACCACCGCATTCTGCTTGAAGCGCTCCTGGAAACCGTTGGCAAGCTCGCGCCCCACGATGTCGTTGGAGCCGCCCGGCGTGAACGGCACGATGATGCGGATGAGATGGTCGGGGAAGCCTTGCGCGTGGACCGCCGAGGTCAACGCCGCGAGCATGAAGGCACAGACGGCAAGCAATCTTGGCATCATGCTCTCCCTCGAATGCGAGCCGCCAATTTACCTGGCTGCGTAAACGCGGCCGTTACGGCACCATGACGATTTTTCCGAAATGTGCATTCGTGCGCATGTGGGCTTGAGCCGCCTCGGCGTCATCAAGCTTGAAGACGCGGTCAATCGGCAGCGACAGCTTGCCGGCCGACACAGTATCCCAGAGATCGGCGCGCATATTGCTGACCTCGGCACGCAACTCGTCCATCGAGCGCGTGGCGTGCGTGACCCCGATGTAGGCGATGCGTTTGCGGGCGTGGAGATTGCAGTCGAATTCGACGCGGCCGCCGCCGAGACGGCCGACATTGACAATGCGCCCGAGCACGGCGGCGGCCTTCATGTTCTCATTCAACGCCGGGCCCGAAACCATGTCGATGATGACCTCGGCGCCTTTGCCGCCAGTTGCTTTCAGCACCTCCTCAGACCAATCGGCCTTGCCCGGATCGACCGCGAGGTCGGCGCCGAATTCCTTGAGCCGCGCCCGGCGCGCGTCATTGGTCGACGTTCCGATGACGAGCTTCGCACCACGGAGCTTGGCGATCTGCAAGCCCATCAGGCCGACGCCTGAGCTCGCGCCCTGGATGATGACGGTCTCGCCGCGCTGCAGCTTGGCGTTGGTCACAATGGCGTCGTGCATGGTGCCGAGCGCGACTGGATAAGTCGCGGCCTGCTCCCAGCTCATGTTGTTGGCCGGGATCGGGCTGGTCCGGCCGTAATCGGCGATCGCATACTCGGCATAGCCGCCCTGGCCGGCGCACATGACCCGGTCACCCGGCTTGACGCCTTTGACCTCGGCCCCGCATTCGACCACCTCGCCCGAGAATTCGATGCCGGGAATGCTCCCCGTGACGCGGGTGTGTCCCGAGCCGTAAGAGCCGGGCAACTCGGCGCGATTCATACCGATGGCGCGCACCCTGACCAGCACTTCGGAGGGCTTGGGCTGCGGTCGCGCCACCTCGCGGATTTCGAGCGCGCTTTCTCCGACCACGGCTGCTTTCATGGATCCTCCCGCCAGTCGAACGGACACTTCCACAATCTCGCGGTGAGATAAAGCTATTCGCTGCCGTTTCTATCTCAGCACCAAACTCGGCAACCACAGCGACAGCGCTGGCAGGTAGGTCACCAGCGCCAGCACGACCAGCATCGGCACGTAGAAGATCAGGATCGACCGCGACACCGCCTCCATGCTGACGCCGCCGATGGCGCAGCCGACCACCATGGTCGGTCCGACCGGCGGCGTGAGCAGGCCGATGCCGAGGTTGAGGATCATGATGATGCCGAAATGCACCGGGTCGATGCCGAACTGCTTGACCACCGGCAGGAAGATCGGCGTGCAGATCAGCAGCATCGGCGCCAGATCCATGAAGGTGCCGAGCAGCAGCAGCAGCACATTGATGTAGAGCAGGAAGACGTACTTGTCGCTGGAGATGGCGACGAAGAACGCGGCGGCCTTGGCCGGCACCTGCAGGATCGCCATCATGTAGCCGAAAGCGATCGAGAAGCCGATCATGATCATGACCATGCCGACGGTGCGGATGACGCGCGCCACAAGCTTCGGCAGCTCGCTCCACTTGCAGTCGCGGTAGACGAACATTGTCACCAGGAACGCATAGACGCAGGCGACCGCGGCTGATTCCGTCGGCGTGAACACGCCGGTGAGAATGCCGCCGAGTATGATCACGATAGTGACGAGCCCCCAGACCGCATCGAGCGCGATCTTCAGCGCCTGCCGCAGCGGCACCGCCTCGCCCTTCGGGAAATTGTCGCGCTGCGCGATGATCAGCACCAGCACGACCAGCGACAGGCCGAGCAGCAGCGCCGGGATCACGCCCGCCATGAACAGATGCGCCACCGAGATGGTGCCGCCGGCGGCGAGCGAATAGATCACCATGTTGTGCGACGGCGGCAGCAGCAGCGGCTGTAGCGAGCCCGAGATCGTGACGTTGACGGCGAACAGCCGCGGGTAGCCGTTCTTGATCATCTGCGGGATCATCACCGAGCCGACTGCCGCGGTGTCGGCGACTGAAGACCCGGAGATGCAGCCGAACATGGTCGAGGCCACGATGTTGACCAGGGCCATGCCGCCACGGATGACGCCGACGAACACCTTGGCGAGGTTGACGAGGCGCTCGGCCATGCCGCCGACCGCCATGATGGCGCCGCACAGGATGAAGAACGGGATCGCCAAGAGCGAAAAGCCGCTCATGCCGCCCGACACCTTGAGCATCACGGCTTCAAGCGGAATGCCGGTCCACAACGCGCCGAGGATCGCGGCAAAGCCGAGCGCATAGGCGACCGGCATGCCCATCAGGCACACGATCGTGAAGCTGCCGATCAGGATGACGATGTCCATGGCGCTCCGCTATTCGGACGAAATCGGCGCGTCGGATTCGGCGGGCGGATCGGCGAAGAACTTCTGCGTCAGGAGCCGCTCGACCACGAACAGCGCGGTCAGCGCACCGCCCACGGGAATCGGCAGGTAGGCCATGCCGGCGGAGACGATCGGAAACTCGGCGATGCTCTGGAACCACGTGGTCTCGACGAGGCTCACGCCCCACACCACCATGAACAGGTTGGTGGCGAGCATGCAGGCCTCCAGGACCCAGCCGAGCAGGGCCTTCGCCTCCGGCGGCAGAAATGCCGGCAGCACGCCGACGCCGATGTGCAGATATTCGCGGTAGCAGACCACGGCGGAGAGAAACGACACCACGATCATCAGCAGCGTCGCCATCGGCTCGGGCCACGACGCCGCGCTGTTCAGCACATAGCGGGTGAATACGCCGTAAGGCACGATCACGGTGATGACGACGAGGCAGGCGCCGGCCACGAACAGGCAGGCGGCGTGAACCGCATCCATGGCGCGGATGTACTGCGCTTTCATGGCCAGCGCGTCACGTCACTTCACGTCCTGGATGCGCTGGATCAGTGCCTGCTGCTGCGCGCCGTACTTGTCCCACACCGGCTTCACGGCCGCGGCGAAGGACTTCTTGTCATCGATGTCGTTGATCTGGACGCCTTCGGCCTTCATCTTGGCCAGCGAATTCTCTTCCATCTCGTACCAGAGTTTGCGCTGCTCCTGCTGCGCTTCCCTGGAGAATTTCGCCACCAGGGCCTGGTCGTCCTTCGACAGCGACTGCCAGCTGCGCTTGGAATAGACCAGCAGCTCCGGAATCATCAGGTGTCCGGTGCGCGAATAGTATTTGGCGTAGCGGTAGTGCTGGCCGGTCTCGTAGCTCGGCTCGTTGTTCTCGGCGCCGTCGACCACGCCCGACTGCAGCGCGCTGACGAGCTGGTCGTAGCCCATGGCGACGCCGTTGCCGCCGAGCGCGTTCATGGTGTCGACGAACACCGGATTGCCCATCATCCGGATCTTCAGGCCCTTGAGATCGGCCACCGACTTCACGGCGTGCTTCGAGTTGTAGACGTTGCGGGTGCCGCCGTTCATCCAGCACAGGCCGATCAGGCCGGCGGTCGGATGGTCGGAGAGCTTCTTCAGCATCTCGTCGCCGATCGGGCCGTCGATCACCTTCTCCATGTGCGCGGCGTCGCGGAACATGAACGGCAGGTTGAACACGTTGAGTTCGGGCACCAGCGGCCCCATCGGCCCGACGCTGATGCGGGCGATCTGCAGCGCGCCCACCTGCGCCTGCTCGATCATCTCCTTCTCGCCGCCGAGTTGCATCGACGGATACATCTGGATGCTGATGCGGCCCGAGGTCGCCTGCTCGAGCTTCTTGCCCATGCGCACCACCGCCTCGACGGTCGGATAGCCGAGCGGATGCACGTCGGTGGCCTTGATGACGATCTTCTGCTGGGCGAGGGCGGGTGCCCTGGCGACAACGCCGAGCGCCGAGCCAGCACCGAGAGCAATACCAGTGCGTAGGAGAGTGCGGCGGTCCATGACGTCCTCCCTGGACGAATGTCGAATTTCAGGCCTGCAGGGCTGCCGTTCGTTCGCGGCGTTGATCCCGGAGGCGGCCCCGTGTTAGGCAGTTATCATATCATATGATGACTTGGCCGTCCCTGGAGTCAAGCCAAGTGGAGTCGAGCAGGGCGGCGTGAGGCGAAGGAGCGTCGAGCGAATGGGCAAAGCGGCCACGGGGCGTCCGTCCGAAAAGCCGTCCGGTCTCTCGGCGATCGGACCGCTGACGGCGCCGCGTTCGCTGACCGCGGAGCTGGTGACGCGGCTCGCCGCCGACATCACCAGCGGCAAGCTCGCGCCCGGCTCGCAGCTTCCCACCGAGCAGGAGATGATCGCCGCGACCGGCGTGAGCCGCACTGTGGTCCGCGAGGCGGTCGCGGCGCTGCGCGCCGAAGGCCTCGTCGTGACGCGCCAAGGCGTCGGCGCGTTCGTCGCAGCCCATGCGCGGCGGCCGTTCCGCATCGACGTGCACGCGCTGTCGTCGCTGCACGAGGTGATGGAGGTGCTGGAGCTTCGCACCGCGATCGAGATCGAGTCCGCGGGACTCGCCGCAGAGCGCGCGTCGCCCGCGCAGGTCAAGGCCATCGCCGAATGTCTCGATGCGGTGGATACGGCGATCAAGCGCGGCGAGGACGCCGTCGACCAGGACTTCGCGCTGCATTGCGCCATCGCCGACGCCACGGGCAATCCGCAGTTCCGGCGTTTCCTGGAGCACCTCGGCCGCCTCGTCATCCCGCGCCAGACCATCCGCGGCGGCCCGGGCATGCCGAAGCGCGTCTACGGCGAGACCTTCCAGAACGAGCACCACGACATCGTGCAGGCCATCCGCGCGGGCGCGGTGACACAAGCGCGCACCGCGATGCGCCGTCATCTCGTCAACAGCCGCAAGCGCTATCAGTCGTTTGCCGATAAGCTCGGCAAGGCCTGATCCCTTTTCACGCCTCGAATACGGAAAGCATCATGCAACGTGTGTTGGTGACCGGCGCGGCGGGTGGCATCGGCTCCCGCCTGCGCAAGCTCCTCAAAGGCGTCTATCCGGAGATCCGCTGGAGCGATCTGAAAACCCCGGCTGACCTCACGCCCGGCGAGCAGTTCGTTCAGGCCGACCTCGCCGACATGAGCGATGTCGAGAAGATCGTTGCCGGCGTGGAAGGCATCGTGCATCTCGGCGGCTATTCGGTCGAAGGGCCGTGGGACACGATCCTGCAGGCCAATATCGTCGGCTGCTACAACCTGTTCGAAGCCGCGCGCAAAGCGAAGGTCGAGCGGGTCGTGTTCGCGTCCTCGAACCACGCGGTCGGCTTCTATCCGCGCCAACGCCGCATCGGCACCGACGACGCGGTCCGTCCCGACTCGCGCTACGGCGCCAGCAAGGCGTTCGGCGAGGCGCTGGCCGCGCTCTATGCTTATAAGCACGGGCTGCGCGTCACGTGCCTGCGCATCGGCAACGTCACCGATACGCCGGCCGACAAGCGGCGGCTGTCGATCTGGCTGTCGCCCGCGGACCTGGTGCAGCTCATTCGGATCGGGCTCGAGCATCCCGACATCCGTCACGAGATCTTCTTCGGCGCGTCCGACAATGAGCGCGGCTTCTGGGACAACGAGCCGGCGTTTCGCTATGGCTACCGGCCGCAGGGCCGCGCCGAGGATCATGCTGCCGAGGCGCTCGCCGCCGACGCCAGGCTGCCGCCTGATCCGGTCGGCGACTGGTATCAGGGCGGCCCCTATTGCAGTGACGAGTTCGACAACGGCATCGTAAAGTCGCCGACATAACGGAAACGCCGCGACATGACCGACACCGCCCCGCGTCTCAAGGCGCCGCCCGGCACCTGCGACACCCACATGCACATCTACGAC
>CAKZHN010000227.1 GCA_936924235.1 uncultured Rhodoplanes sp.
CAAGCGCGCGGTCTCCGACGCGATCCGCCATTCCAGCCTTGGCTTTGTCAGGATGCTGGGGAAAACGCCGCACGACATGTTTGTCGATGTCACCATCGGCGTGCCGGACCCGGGCGCGGTCGACACATCGGCGGTCGCGAAGGAACTCCCCTACGGAACGGTGACCGTCAAGGCTGTGAAGGGCGGACTGGAGATTCCGGCCGAAAGCGGCGGCGATGCCATCACCATCGCCAACGCGGCCGTGATCGTGAGCCTGGACGACGGCAAGTGAGCGCTGCTCGCCCCTGCTAGTGACGGGTCGCTTCGTTGAAGTCGAGCCAACAGACCTGGCTGGGCGCGTTCGGGCGGAACGATTTGCGCTGGCGTGCGATCAGGGACGCATCCGGAGCGTACTGGTATTTGAAGCCATCCTGCACCGGCGCTTGCTGGTCGATAAGCCAATTGGCGAACTGGAGCACCACGCCATAAGTCTCTTGCAGCGGCTTGGCGCAGTCTGTCTCGATCTCCATATGGCCGAAGTCCCTCATGCCGACCGTCGATATCAGGGAGTTGCCATTTTGCTGTCGGGAGAATTGGATCAGCACCCAGAGCTGCACAGGCATTCCCTGGCCTGCGACCATGTTCGCCGCCATCTTGCAAACGAGATCCGTCTGCATGAGCGAGCTGCCCCACAACACACCGACGGCCGGCAATTGCTCGAGGAGCCCCGCAATCAACCGCGTATGCCTGACGTGGGCCTCCGCTCGGGAGAAGCGGGCCCATGAGCAGGAGACCATCAGGTGGCTCGTGCAGCTCGCGATGTCCTTTTCCGCGCTCGGCCACCAGTGCGCGAATTGCGCCGGCTGCTGCAACGAAGCCGGATAAGGAAATGGCATCGGCATCGTCATGATGACGCCACCGCCTGCGGGAAGAAAGAGTGGACGGTTGGGATCGTCCGACGGGTGATCAGCGGACTCGATATCGCTTGTGGCCAGCAAAGAGCCCGTCGCCTTCTGAAGTCGTACAAGGTCGATCGGTGCCAGCTTTTTCAAGAAGAGCGTGGTGGCGACTTGCGGCGGTTTCTTGCTCTCGGAGGGCTGGTCGGACACGCGGCTTTCTATTCGTTTTTCAATCCGGATTGCCTGATCGCTTCACCGTATTCCTCGTACCGGCGCCGGATCAGCTGGGCGAAATCCGAACCGCAAGTCAGCACGGGATAGAGTCCCTGGACTTCCAGCTTCTGTTTCACCTCCGGAGTGCCGATGGCCTTCGTGAGCCAACCGATCAGCTGATTGGTCGTGTCGGCCGGAGTCTTTGCCGGTACGACCGCGCCGAACCAGTTGTCCAGCCGGACCGTCGGAAACCCGCTTTCCGCAAATGTCGGCACCTCCGGAAGGGGAAGCACCCGACTGTCGGCGGCGACGGCAAGCCCCCGCAGCTTGCCGCCTTTCATGGCTTCCGAGACGACCGAATAACCTGCGATCGCCGCAGTCACGTGGCTCCCCAACACGGCGGTCACAGCCGGCGCGCTCCCCGGATAGGGAACAAACGTCAGCTTGGTATTGGATTGTCTGGTCAGCGTTATGACACCGAGTTGGGACGCAGAATTCGGCCCGAGCGCAGCGATCGAAAGCTGCTCGGGGCGTGCCGCAGCATCGCTCAGAAAATCCGCGAGCGTGCGATACGGCGACGAACTGGGGACGACGAGAACTGAGGGCGACGCAGCAAGTGCGCACAGCGGCTCAAAATCATTGACCGGGTGGTAGTTAACTTTCCGGATCTGCGCGTCGATCAGATATGTTCCTGGCGTGACCAGGATCGTATTGCCGTCAGGCGCCTGACGAGACGCAAATTCAGTGCCGATCATGCCGGCGGCGCCGGGACGGTTTTCAACGAGAGTATCGACACCCTCCAAGCCGAACTGCGCGGCCATGAGCCGGGCAATGAAGTCGGTGCTGGCGCCGGCAGGCACCGGCACGACAAAGCGAACGAGCCTGGCGGAAAAGGCCGGAGTGGAAACGGCGACAAACGCTGCGACAACGAAAGCACGAAGCGTCCAGCTTGGAAGTCTCATAAGCCGTTGTCCTTCAAGATCGTCGTCCCGGGCACGCTCTTTCTTCGTCATCGGCCCCGTTCGCTTCTTGAAGGATTTCATGTTGTGCAATTGATTGACAATCGTTTTTTCAGCCTGCCAAATTGATTTGATGCGGCCGAATAAAATGTTGCGAGAATAAGATGGCGGAAACGGGCGAACGGCAGGCGGACCTCATCCTCGCCAACGGGACGATTGTCACTGTCGATCCCGAACGCCGGGTGCTCGGCAACTCTTCAGTCGCAGTTGCCGACGGCCGCATCCTGGAAATCGGCGACGCGACGGAGCTTCAAAAGAAGTACGAGTTTGCCGCGGTCCTCGACTGCTCGCACAAGGCCATCCTGCCCGGCCTCATCGACCTGCACGGCTACGTCGGCTGGAGCATCATGAAGTCGCTGGGTGAAGGGCTCAGCGACGCGCAGATGCGAGACCTTTACGAATGGATCCTCAGCCAGCTGACCGATGAAGAATGGTGGCTGGTCGAAGCGCAGATGTGCGCTCTCGATCGCGTGAAGTTCGGCATCACCTTCATGTTCTCGATGATGGGCGGGAACGGCACACGCACCGACGATCCCGTGTTTACCCGCCTTGCGGCGCGAGGACTGGCCCAGGTCGGCGTTCGTGCACGGCTCGGAATTGGCCCGGCGCGCCCGCCCTGGCCCCGGGTTTATTCACGCTGGCACGATGGCGTGAAACGGGATCAGGAGATTGCATTCGAGACCGTCATCGACACCTGCGACAAGCTGCTGGGTGAGCGGGGCGATCCTTCCGGCCTGGTGGAGTACTGCACGGCGCTTTCACGTTTCGGCAATCGCAACCCTCATGATCCGGTTTGGTCCGAGGACCGGGAGCAATGGGTGCATCGTCAGGCGGAAGCGATCCGCCACCTCATGAAGAAGCACAACGTTCCGTTCTGGACGCACGCCTACGGCAATGCGGTCGAGTATGCACATGACGAAAAGCTGGGCTTGCTCGGCCCGAACACCATCCTGTCGCATTGCACCGACCTTCCCTCACGCGCCATCGAGATCATCAAGGAAACCGGCACCAGCGTCGGCCATCAGCCGCGCATCTATCGCGTCATCAAGCACGATTGCCCGGTCGTCGAGATGATCGATGCCGGCATTGCGGTCGGATTGGGGACGGATACGCCTTCGAAGAACGCCGCCGACCTGTTTCTCGACATGCGGGCGGCGATGCTGCTGCAGCGCCTGCGCTTCCGCGATCCTCGCGTCTTGCCGCCGGGCAAGGCGCTGGAGATGGCGACGATCGATGGCGCTCGCGCGCTCGGACTGGAGAAGGAAATCGGCTCCATTGAAGTCGGCAAGAAGGCCGACATGATCACCATCGACCTGCGCCAGCCGCATCTTTATCCGCCCGATATGATTCCGATGCGGCTGGTCACCAACGCCTCCGGCCAGGACGTCACCGACGTGGTGATCGGCGGCCGCGTCGTCATGCGGGACCGCAAGATGACGACGGTCGACGAGGGCGCAATCCTCGATCGCGCCGTCGACCTGTATCACCAAACCATCGAGCGCGGATCCTTGCAGGAGAAGACCAAGCTGCTCGATAAATTTTGGAACGCGGCTCGCTTCTAGAACCCCTTCGGCAGGTCCTTCGCCCACTTCGCCCGCATGCGGTCGTCGAGCGCCTTGCTGGAGCGCGCGACCTTCGGGAAGGTCTTCTTGCGGCGGAACGGGATGCAGGCGTCGATGATCACGCGCGAATTGCGCCGGTCATCGGCGGTGTCGTAGCACATCGGATCGAGCGCCGAAGACCAGCCGCCATCGATGATGTCGACCTGGTCGCGTGGATCGCAGCGCGTGCACATCGCCCACACCACGTCATCGAAGTTCGTGGGGTCGATGTCGTCGTCCACCACGATGGTCCAGCGGTTGTTGTAGGCGCCGGCGTGGCAGTGCGCTGCCACCATGGCGGCCTGCTTGGAATGTCCGCCGTAGAGCGTCTTGATCGAGACCACCATCATGAAGCGGCTGCCGCCGGCCTGGTGCGTCCACACGCCTTTCACCTCCGGAATGCCCGCGGCTTCGAGCTGGTTCCAGATCGCGCCGGCGCGGTAGGCGCCGAAGTAGAACGTGTTGTCGTTCGGCGGCACTGCCGGAATCGCGCCCATAAGGATGGGATCGTTGCGATACATCAGCGTCTCGATGCGGATGGCGGGCTCGTGATCGCTGCCGGAGGCGTAATAGCCGGTCCACTCGCCGAGCGGGCCTTCCTTGATCTTGTCGTCCGGGCCGATGAAGCCCTCGAAGGCGATCTCGCAGTTGGCCGGCACCGGCAGGCCGGTCTTCGGCATGTTGATCACTTCCACCGGCTCGCCGAGGATGCCGCCCGCGGCCTCGAGCTCGTTCTTGCCGTAGGGAATCTCGATGCCGCCGAGCATCACCATCGACGGATGCATGCCGGCGATCACCGCCACCGGGCACTTCTGGCCGCGCTCGTGATACTTCCGCATGATGATCAGGCCGTGCTTGCCGGGCGACATCATCACGCTCGCCACGTTCGGCTCGTGCGACTGCACGCGGTAGGTGCCGTAGTTCACCCAGCCGCTGTCCGGATCCTTCATCACCACGAGGCAGGCGGTGCCGATGAACGGTCCGCCGTCGAGCTCGTGCCAGACCGGCGTCGGGATCTTCTGAATGTTGACGTTCGGCCCTTCGAGCACGTTGTCGAGCAGCGGACCGCCGTTCACCGCCTTGACCGGATGCGACGGCGCGTCCTTGAAATAGCGCCGCCACCACTGGGTCAGCTCCATCTCGGTGGTTTCCGGCGGCAGGCCGAGCGCCAGATTGATGCGCGGAACCGAGGTCAGGATGTTGGCGACGACGCGATGGCCCTTCGGATAGCCCGGAATCTCATCGAACATCACCGCGGGCTGGCCCATCTTGCGCATATAGATGTCGACAAAGCCGCCGATCTCTTCCTTGGTCTCGGCGCCCTTGATCGTCTTGAGTTCGCCGGTCTTTTCGACACTCGCGATCCAGTCCCGCAAATCCTTGTTGGCCACGTCTTTAGCTCCTTCTGTCGCGCTTGCCGTGCCGGCGGCTTTGCACGTTCCTCGCACACCCCTGCCATGCTGACAATTGTCCCGCGCGGGATGGGGACCTGCCCGGCGCGAGGCGCATTGACGCTCCCGGGAGCGGCCCATAGCCTCGCTCGTAACTGTTTCACATGGAGGGCCGTTGCCGTGCACAACTACGTCATTCCGCAGGCGGTGAAGGACCGGGTGATCAAACGGCAGGGCAAGCTCCTCAGCCACGACAGCATCGACGCCGCCCGCACCGCGCTGGTCGTGGTGGACATGCAGAACTATTTCGTCGCCGAGGGCTTCGCCGCCGAGGTTCCCAAGGCGCGGGATATCGTTCCCAACATCAACCGCATGGCGAAGGCGCTGCGCGCCGCCGGCGGCACGGTGCTGTGGGTGCAGACCACGGCGACGGGCGCGCTCGAACACTGGGCCAACCACCACAAGCACATGCTCACCACGGACCGCGTCGACAAGCGGCTGACGCAGCTCAACGAGGCCCACGACGGCTTCAAGGTCTATCCGAAGCTCGAAGCGCTGCCGGGCGACTTGCGCGTGAAGAAGATCAAGTACAGCGCCTTCATTCCGGGCTCGTCGGACATCGACGCACAGCTCAAGAGCCGCGGCATCGACACGCTCTTGATCACCGGAACCGTGACCAACGTCTGCTGCGAATCGACCGCCCGCGACGCGATGATGCTCGACTATCGCGTCATCATGGTCTCGGACGGCAACGCCTCGCTGACCGACGCGGAGCACGCGGCGTCGCTCAACAACTTCCTGATCTTCTTCGGCGACGTGATGACCACCGACGAGGCCGCGGCGCGGCTCGTGCCGGCGGAGCAGCGCAAGACGGCCTAAGGCCCCCGTCCGGTTGGATCGCACCAGCCTCTCAACGTCATGGCCGGGCTCGTCCCGCCCATCCACGCCTTGCTTCGTAGCCAAGACGTGGATGCCCGGCACAAGGCCGGGCATGACGGCGGAGATTGTGGCAGCTTATTTGGAACTAGGCTCAGCGCCGCCGCATCACCACGATCTCGAGCCAGTAAATCGCCAGATACATCACCGACGACACGATCGCCAGGATCGTGATCGATGTCATCACGATGTTCATCTTGAAGATCTGGCTGCCGTACTGGATCAGGTAGCCCAAGCCCAGCGTCGCGGACTGGAACTCGCCGACGATCACGCCGACCAGCGACAGGCCGGCATTCACCTTCAGCGCCGCAATCAGCGTCGGCACGCTGCCGGGCAGCACCACCTTGGTCAGCACCTGCCACTTCGAGGCGCCGAAGGTCTGGGCGAGCTTGATCTTATTGGGATCGATGCCCTGGAAGCCCGAGTAGATCATCAGCACCGTGATGAACAGCGAGATCGCGAGCGACATGCCGTAGATCGAGAACGTCGCGCCGAGCCAGATATAGAAGATCGGCACGAAGGCGGTCTTCGGCATGGCGTTGAGCACGACGAGATACGGATCGAGCACGCGGTAGAGATTGGTCCACCACCACAGCGCGGCGGCGATCGCGATGCCGAGCACCATCGCAGCCGTGAAGCCGACCACGGTGGCGAACACCGTGGCCCAGGTGTGCAGGAGGATGCTGGCCTGCTGCGGCGTGGTCTTCAGCAGCTCGATGAACGTCGGCCAGATGGTCGACGGCGTGCTGGTGAACAGCGGGTTGATCCAGCCCGCGCGCGGCGCCACCTCCCACAACACCAGGAACACAGCCAGCAGGCCGAGCTGCGAAACCCGCACCATGGTGCGGTCGCGCCGCTCGCGGCGCAGCCAGTCGAGATATTGCGGGCTCGGCGTCCTCGCCGGGCCGGTCCCGCCCGCGGTGTCAGCCTTCGACATGGACCTCGAGCTCCTTCCACAGCGTGTTGAAGTAGCCGTTGAACTCGGGCGCGTTGCGCGCCGCGAACGGCGCCGGACGGCCGCCGTTGGCGGCGTAACGGATCATGTGCTGCGACTTCACGCGGCCCGGCCGCCGCGACAGCACCACGACGCGCTCGGTCATGCTGACCGCCTCGCCGATATCGTGGGTGACGAGGATCGCGGTCTTGCCCTCGCGGCGCAGGATTTCGGTGATCTCGTCGGCGAGCGCAATGCGGGTCTGCGAATCCAGCGCCGAGAACGGCTCGTCGAGCAGCACCACGTCGGGCTCGGTGCAGAGCGTGCGCGCCAGCGCCACGCGCTGCCGCATGCCGCCCGATAACTGCCGCGGCAAATGTTGGAGGAATTGGCCGAGGCCGTAACGCGTCAGAAGCTGCGTCGCGCGCTCGCGCGCCTTGCCCATGTCGGCGCCCTGGATCTCGGCGCCGATCACGGCGTTCTCCAGGATCGTGCGCCACTCGAACAGATAATCCTGCTGGAGCATGTAGCCGACCTTGCGGCTCGGCCCGGTGACGGGCTGGCCGTCCACCAGCACCTGCCCCTCGGTCGGCTTGAGGATGCCCGAGATCAGCGACAGCAACGTGCTCTTGCCGCAACCGCTCTGGCCGATGATGGCGATGAACTCACCCGGCTTGACGGACAGCGAGATGTCCTGCAGCGCCTCGGTCTCGCCCTCGCGGCCGAAATAGCGCAGCCCCACGCCACGCAGCTCGACCTTGGGCGCCGCAGCCTCAGTCGCCGCCACGGATCACTTCGCCTTGGCGGCGAAGTCGGTCAGGACCAGGTCCTGGAACTTCACCCGCTTGCCCTGCTCCAGCACATGGCCGTGCACCAGGATGTCCTGGAACTTCTCGATCGGCCCAGGCTCGATGACCGGCGAGTTCTTCCAGATCTTGAGCTTCTGGTAGCGCTCCACCGAGGACGCAAGCGCCTTCGGGTTGATCCCGGGAAAGAACTCCGCGATTGCGCTGACGACGTCCGGAGCTGCGGCGGACTCGGTCCATTTCTGGGCGCGATAGATCGCGTTGGTCCAGGTCTGGATCACGTCAGGATTTTGCTTGATGTACTGGTCGGTCGCCATGAAGGAGGTGTAGTCGGCGAAGCCCACGGTCTGGCCGATCGAGGCAACCACATAGGCCTTGCCGTCGAGCTCGAACTGCGACGGATCGGGCTCGTTGAAGATCGCATATTGATTCTGCCCGGCAAGCCAGGAGCCGACCCGCGCCGGGATCGCGACATTGTTGTTGAGCTTGACGTCCTTCTGCGGATCGAGGCCGTTGATCCGCAGCGCCTCTTCGAGAAACAGCAGCGGCGTGCTGCCGGGGCGGAAGCCTAGAATTTCTTTGCCCTTCAGCATCTTCCAGTCGAACTTGTCGACCTTCTCGCGTCCGACCAGATTGAAGCCGTCGGTGGAGGTGAGACCGCAGAAGATGCGAACCTTGGTCGAGGAGTCGCTGTTGAGCACGTAAATCGCCGCCTCCGGCCCCATCAGCGCGATGTCGGCAGCGTTGGAGAGGAGGGCTGCCATCGATTTATCGCCGCCGAAGGCGGTCGACATCGTGACGTCGAGCCCGGCCTCCTTGAAGAAGCCCTTGGTGATGGCGACGTAGGCCGGAACGTACATCAGCGAGCGGACCACCTCGTTGTAGCGGACCTTCACCGGCGGCTTGCCCTGCGCCAGCACGTTCATCGGCGCGGCCATGGACAGCGAACCGGCGGCGGCGAGTCCGCCCTGAACCACGCGACGACGATCGATCATGACACCCCTCATCTCCTCGGCGCGGCGTCGAGACGCCAGCGCAACACCCTCGGCCTCGAAACGTTAGCATCGCCGTTTCGGCGTGGCCACAAGGCGCAGCAAAGCTTGTGCCACCACGGCGTTCTGTCACGCGGACCGGCGTGCACCGCCTTTTGCGACGAGCCCCCACAGCCGCGCGGGAGACAGCGGCAGGTCCCGCACCTCGACATTCAACGACACCAAGGCGGCCGCCACCGCGTTGGCGATAGTGGCGGCCACCGCCACCATGCCGCCCTCGCCCGCGCCCTTGGCGCCCAGAGGATTGGTCTTGGAGCGGCGGAGCTCCATGGTGATGGCGCGGATGTTGGAAAAGTCGGTGGCCAGCGGCACGAGATAGTCGGCCAGCGAGGCGTTCAGGATCTGCGCGTCGCCGTCGTAGACGATCTCATCGAGGAACACGCCGCCGAGCCCCTGCACCAGCGCGCCGATGGCCTGGCCGTGGACGATGTGCGGGTTGATGGCGACGCCGACGTCCTCGATCGCGACATAATCGAGGATGTCGACATGGCCGGTGCGCGGATCGACCGCGACGTGACAGGCATGGGCGCCGTAGCTGTAGGTGCGGGTGGTGGTGGCGAAGGTCCCCTCCACTTCGAGGCCCGCGAAATCGGCGAGCGTCGCGCGCTTGCCGCCCGCGACCACCTCGCCGCCCGCGATCGTGATCTCCTCGTTGGGAAAGCCGAGGCGCTGCGTCGCCGCAGCTTTGATTGCAGCAATCAGATTGTTGCAACCGTCCATCACGGCCGAGCCGCCGACCACCATGGAACGCGACGCAAACGTGCCGAAGCCCTCGCGCACGTAAGTGGTCGAGCCGTGCAAAATTTTCACGCGCTCGAACGGCAGTTTCAGCGTGTCGGCCGCGACCTGGGCCAGCGTGGTCTCGAGCCCCTGCCCCAGCACCGAGGAGCCGACGAAGACGTTCACCGAGCCGTCCGGCTCGATCACCAGCCGCGCGTTCTCCTTGCCGGAGCCGCCGCTCTCGATGAACGGCACGGCGGCAAGCCCGTGATAGCGCCCCTCAATGAGCTTGCCCTGCAGGTGCTTGTTCTCGTCCCAGCTGATCTCGCTGACCGCGCGGTTGAACGTGGCGTGATAGTCGCCGGTGTCAAAATCGGTCTCGGGCTCGTAGGGCACGAGCTTGCCGCTGGCGAAGGGAAGCTCGGCCTCCTGGATCAGGTTCTTTCGCCGGAACTCCATCGGATCGAGGCCCAAGTCGCGGGCCACGAGATCGAGCATCCGCTCGCGGAAGAAATTGGCCTCGAAGCGGCCCGGCGCGCGCAACGTGCCGACCGGCGTCTTGCTGGTGACGAAGGCTTCGACAGTGATCGCCACGTCGCGCACGCGATACGGTCCGGGCAGGAACTGCGCGGCTTTGGCCGGCACCACGCCGCCATTGGTGCGGATATAGGCGCCCATGTCCGCGGCAATATGCCCGCGCACCGCCAGCATGGTGCCGTCGCGCTTGCAGGCGATCTCGATCTCGCAGTCGACTTCGCGGGAGTGATTGGTGGCGGTGAGATGCTCTCTGCGGTCCTCGATCCATTTCACCGGCCGGCCCACCATCCTGGCCGCGAACGGGATCAGGAAATCCTCCGGGTAGAACTCGCCCTTCACGCCGAAGCCGCCGCCGACATCGACCTCGATCATGTCGATATCGGCCTCGGTGACGCCGAGCATCGGCGCGAGCGTGCGGCGGTTGAAGAACAGCACCTTGGAGGCGCCGAACACCGTGAGCCGGCCGGCATTCCACTCGGCGATCTGGCCGCGGGTCTCCAAAGGAAGTCCGGTCAGCCGGTGGCAGCGGAAGGTTTCCTTGCGCGTGTATTCGGCCTTGGCAAAAGCCGCATTCGCATCACCGAAGGTCGCAACGTAGCGCACCATGCGGTTGCTGCCGGTCTGTTCGAACAGCAGCGACTGGTCGCTCGCGGCCGCGTGCCGGTCCGCCACCGCCGGCAGCCGCTCGATGTCGACCGCGATGGCCTCGAGCGCGTCCTCGGCGCGGGCCTGGCTCTCGGCCACCACCACGGCGATCGGCTCGCCCACATAGCGGACCTTGTCCGTGGCGATGACCGGCTGCAGGTAGCCCTTGAACTCGGGCAGGTTGGCGAGGCGCAGCGGAATGGTGGGCACCTTGCCGTAGCAGGCCGTTCCGATATCCGCCGCCGTCATGACCGCATGCACGCCCGGCATGGCGCGCGCCGCCGCCGTATCGATGCTCCGGATACGGCCGTGGGCCACGCTGCTCCGCAGCACCACGGCATGCAGCATTCCGTCGCGTTTGAGGTCGTCGATGAAGGCGCCGGCGCCGCGGAGAAAGCGGAAATCCTCGGCCCGGTGCACGGGCTCTCCGATCAGCGTCCGGACGTTCATTGCCTGAGCAGCCTTGCCAACCGCATCGCGTCGCTTGAACGGTAGTCCGCACCCTGAGAACATACAAGCAGCGTCAAACAGCCGGAGCGGCCATGAAGATCATCGATATGTCCCACGTCATGAACGTCCACACGCCCGGCTGGGTCGGCTACGCCGGCAACAAGATGTACTACGCGCAGAACCTGCAGACGGTGCGGATCGTCGCCCAGCGCATCGACACCGCGCTGCACGTCGGCACGCACTTCGACGGCGCGATGCACGCCACCGACAACCGCCAGGGCGACATGGCGCACCTGCCGCTCGATTACCTGTGCAACCGTGGCGTGGTGGTCGACATTTCCAAGCACATGCACGACTGGGCGGTGATCACACCGCAGATGATCGAGAGCGCCGGCGCCGACATCCGCGAGGGCGACATCCTCATCCTGCACACCGGCTGGCACAAGCACTACGAGGGCCAGTCGCAGCAGGATCTGGTGCGCTACTTCTGCTACCACCCGGGCCCGAGCCTCGAGACGCTGCAGTGGATGTTCAAGAAGAAGATCAAGTGGTGGGGCATGGACACCGGCTCGTGCGACCACGCCATGAACACCTCGATCCGCTACATGCGCCCCGACCTCGCCGAGGAGTTCACCAAAAAGCACGGCAAGACCCCGGCCGAATTCTTCGGGACGTTCGAATACACCCACAAGAAATCCGGCCGGAAGGTTTCGGCCGACGTGTTCCCGTTCCACAACTGGGCGTTCCAGGAAGGCCTGCTGCATGCCGAGAACCTCGGTGGCGACATCGAGTTGATGCTCGGTAAGCGCGCCATCATCGGCGCGTTTCCGTGGCGTTATGAGGGACTCGAAGGCTGCCCGTGCCGGATCGTGGCGTTCCTCGATGCCGGCGAGAATGTCGAAGCGGTCGGAGACGCCGCCAAGGCTATTCTGGGTTACTAGGAGAGAAGCAGCGCTGCGGGAGGTCTCGTGTCCCGGGCGCAGCGCAGCATGAGCGCAAGCGAATGATGCGCTGCAGACCCGGGACCGTTCCAAAGCCGGTGTCTGGAACGGTCCCGGATCAGCGGTGCAACATTCCGCTTCGCTTCACGCTGCACCGCATCCGGGACACCCGTTGCAAATTCCACTTCAGGAGACAGTAAGTGCCGATCGATACGCACGCTCATTACGTCCCACCGCAGCTCATTGCCGCGATCAAAGCCAAAGGCAAAGACATCGGCGTTTCGCTCGCGCCCGCCGAGGGCGGCAAGGAGGCGCTGCAGTTCAGCTACGGCTTCAAGGTGCGGCCATTCTTCCCGATGCTGATCGAGCCGGTCGCCAACCGCCACAAATGGATGGACGAGCAGCGCATCGACCACCAGATCAACGGCACCTGGCCGGACATCTTCGCCTACGGCCTGCCGCGCGAGCACTGCATCGCCTGGCATCGCATGCTCAACGACACGCTGGCGGAATGGACCGCCGACAACGCTGAGAAGTTCTCCTGGATTTCGTCGGTGCCGCTGATCGATGCTGACGCCGCAGCCGCCGAGCTGGAACGCACGCTCAATGCCGGCGCGGTCGGCGTCATCATCTCGGCCAACATCGAGAACGTGAACATCGGCGAATTGCCGCTCGATCCGTTCTGGCGCAAGGCCGAGGCGCTCGGCGCGCCGGTGCTGCTGCACCCGGTGCTGTCGGCCGCGGTGCCGCGCGTCGGCAAGTTCGCGCTGGCACAGGTCGCGCACTACACCTACGACACCACGCTCGCGGTCGGCTCGATCCTGATGACCGGCGTGCTCGACCGCTTCCCCAAGCTGAAGCTCCTGCTCTCGCACGGCGGCGGCACCTATCCGTATCTGGCCGGCCGGTTCGACACGCTGCACAAGCGCATGGACAAGGCCGCGCAGGGCAATGTCGCGGCCAAGACGCCCTCCGCCTATACCCGGCAGATGCATTACGACAGCATCGTGCATGCGCCGAAGGCGCTGAAGTTCCTCATTGACGTGGCCGGCATCGACAACGTGCATCTCGGCACCGACTATTCGTTCCCGCCCGCCGACATGGAGCCGCTCGACATGCTGAAGGCGGCCGGGCTGTCGAAGGCCGACAGCGAGGCGATCTCGGACGGCAATCCGCGGAAGCTGTTCACGCGGCTCAAATAAAAAGGAAACGCCGATGCTCACCTTCAAGACGCTGAAGTGGACCGTGCAGGCTCCCAAAAGCCAGCCGGACAATCCCTGCATCGGTCTCATCACGCTCAACCGGCCGGAGGCGCTCAACGCCATCGACGTGCGGATGCGCGTCGAGCTCGATCTTCTCCTCGACCAGATCCGCCGCGACGACCGGCTGCGGGTCGTCGTCATCACCGGTGAAGGCCGCGGCTTCTCGGCCGGCGGTGATCTGCGCTCGGAGGCCGCCCCGCTCGGCGCGCTCGACGACGAGCACGATTTCGGCGACTTCGGCCCGTACAAGGAGCTCGCCAACTACTTCTTCAACGACCTGCGCCACGTCGTCATCCAGCGCGCCATCCGCAAGCTCGAGGAACTCCCTTGCGTCACCATCGCGGCGATCAACGGGCCTGCGGTCGGCATCGGGCTGGAGCTCGCCACCGCCTGTGACATGCGCTACGCGTCCGACCGGGCCAAGCTCGGCGAGGTCGCGGTGCCGGCGGGCTTCGTTCCGGAATCCGGCGGCGCCCGCAACCTGCCGAAGTTCGTGGGGCTCGGCCGCGCCATGGAGATGATCCTCACCGGCGAGATCATCGACGCCGCGGAGGCGCAGCGCATCGGGCTCGTGGTGCGGGTGTTCCCGCACGACACGATGCTCGATGAGGTGTTCAAGATCGCCGACAAGATCGCGGCGGCGCCGTTTCTTTCGGTGCGGCACGCGAAGGCGCTGGTGCGGCGCTACTGGGACCACAACAAGAGCGCCGAAGGCGCCCAGGCCGAGCTCGACGCCGTCATGGAGATCACCCGCACCGCCGATTGCCGCGAGGGCATCCGCGCTTTCCTCGACAAGCGGCAGGCATCGTATCGCGGACCGGGCTACGGCGACCTCGGGCCGGGCCGATGAACCTTGCCGAGATTGCGCTTGCGCCCGGCCGCGATCCGGCGCGGGCGGCTCACCCGGCGTTCCGCGCCGCCGACGGCGCGGTCAGCAATGCGGAATTCCAGAAGCTGGTCGCGACGTTCGCGGCGGGACTCGCGCCGCGCGTGAAGCCCGGCGACAAGGTCGTGTTTCGGATGACCAATTCGGTGGAGTTCGCCGCGGCGTTTCTCGCCTGCATCTGGCTCGGCGCGATTCCGGTGCTGCAGAACTCGCAGCTTGGCCGGAGCGAGCTGGAGCATATCGTCGGGCTCAGCGATCCGGTGCTGTTCCTGCTCGCCGAGCACATGCGCGACGACGCGGCGACCAACGGGCTCAAGCCTGACGTCGAGCGGATGATCGTCACCCGCAACGGATTTGCGGTCGCTTCGGCAACGACATCCCTCCCCGCAGCCTTCGACACCAGCCGCGACACACCGGCCTTCATCGTCTTCACCTCCGGCACCACCGGCAAGCCGAAGGGCGTCGTGCACGCGCATCGCTGGCTCGAAGCGCTCGGCGACAGCAACCGCGCCCGCGTGCCGCCGCAGCGGGGCGACGTGATCCTCGCCACCGGCGAATGGAGCTTCATCAGCGCGCTCGGGCACAACGTGATGTTCCCGCTGCGCAACGGCACCACCGGCTCGGTGATGGAGGACCGCGCGGCGCCCGAGCGCATCCTGCAGACGATCGAGCGCGACCGCGTCACGCTGCTGCATTCTGTCGCGACGCTGTTCCGCCGCATCCTCGGCACGCCCGGCATCGAGCACCGCTACGATCTCTCCTCGCTGCGCGGCGCCAACTCCACGGGCGAGCCCTTGGAAGACGCCGTTCGCAAGGAGTGGCAGGCGCGCTTCGGCTGCCCGATCTGGGAGCACTACGGCATTTCGGAAGCCCAGATGGTGATCGGCGACGGCCCGACCATTCCCAAGAAGGAAGGCTCGACCGGCCGCACCTGGGGCGCGCGCGCCCTGGTGGTCGACGAAGAGCTCAAGCCCCTGCCCGCCAACGATCCCGGCACGCTGGCCTTCGGCGCCGACTATCCCGGCTTCTTCCTCGGCTATCTCGGCGACGAGAAGCAAACGAACGCCACGCTGCGCGGCGGTCTCTTCGTGACCAGCGACCTCGCTCGCATCGACGCCGACGGCTACGTCTTCATCATGGGCCGCGCTGACGACTGCTTCAAAAGCAAAGGCGTGCTGATCGCGCCACGCGAGTTGGAAGAGGCGATCTTGAGTCTCGGCCAGTTCGAGGAAGCCTGCGTGTTTCCGATCCCC
>CAKZHN010000228.1 GCA_936924235.1 uncultured Rhodoplanes sp.
AAGTGACTGGAGTTCAGACGTGTACTCTTCCGATCTACGTGATCGACCTCTACAACCGGGTCAGCGTCGGCACCAAGGTCATCGTTCTGCCGGACCGGGCGCATCTCGAAGCCAAGGCCGCGCCCGTTGCACCGCCGCAGCCCCAGGCACGCCTGACCGTCGCCGGCACCGGTTCGGTTCGAGCCTTCGGCCTGTACTAGGACGATCCTTCAACGCGACCCCGGTTTCTCCCAACCCCCGACAACCAGGTTCGCGCGCGGCTGGCTCTTTCCCCGGAGCCAGCCGCACTTTTTTTTGCCTAGCCGGGATGAGCGGGCTTTCATGCGGAGTCTATACGAACGTGTAGCTCGCCCATCGTTAAGGCTATCGGCGGCTTCCCTATGTTCAATAGAGAGACAGTGAGCGCCGGAGTACTGTTGAGCATCGAAAGACGAACGACATGACAATGATCGCGACCAAGACGATCGTCATGACAGGGAGACTGCAGATGGACTCCTCGCTCCTGCGCGCTCGCAGCGCCACGCATCTGAAGATCGTGCTGGTTTCCCTCGTGGCGGCCATGGTCGTCGTCATTGTCGGCGTCAACGCCCGGACGACGAGCTTCGACACAGCAGCCACCGCAACCGGCCCGGCCGTCGTCAAGGCCGTCCACACGCCGGCCTACGCCGGCAAGGAGGGCGCGACGGTTCGCTGAAACATTTGAGCATTCAGTACGAAGCAGGCACCCCCCAGCCCCCCAACCCCAGCCTGCTTTGGAACGGCCCCGTCTCTTCCCCCCGGAGGCGGGGCCACTTCTTTTCCGGACAGTGGCGTCAGGCCGATGCCTTCTGCTTTGGCGCAGCCGGAGCCGCAGCCTTCGCCTGACCGGCGATCCGCACGAGGTTGCGCAGCACAGCCGTGGTGCCGTGCAGCCGCTGCGCCGGCTTCTCCCAGTCGTAGAACAACACGACCTTCATATCAGGCCGCACCTTGGCGGACGCGCCCTGCTTGCTGATGAAGGCGATCAGCCCTTCGGGGTTGGCAAAGGAATTGTCGCGGAACTGCAGCACCGCGCCCTTGGGGCCAGCCTCGATCTTCTCGACATTGGCCTTGCGGCACATCGCCTTGATGGCGACGATCTTGAGCAGGTGCTCAACCTCGTCGGGCAGCGGCCCGAAGCGGTCGACCAACTCGGCGCCGAACGCCTCGATGTCCTGGTCCTCTTCGAGGTCGGCGAGCCTGCGATAGAGCGCGAGCCGCACCGAAAGATCGGCGACGTAGTCCTCCGGGATGAGCACCGGCGTGCCGATGGTGATCTGCGGCGACCAGCGGTCGGCGACCGGCTCAGCGATGCCGGCCTTGAGCGACATCACGGCCTCTTCCAGCATCTGCTGGTAGAGCTCGAAGCCGACCTCCTTGATGTGGCCGGACTGCTCGTCACCCAGCAGGTTGCCGGCGCCGCGGATGTCGAGATCGTGCGAGGCGAGCTGGAAGCCCGCGCCGAGCGTGTCGAGCGACTGCAGCACCTTGAGCCGGCGCTCCGCCTGCGGCGTGATCTTCTTCTTTTCCGGGAGCGTGAACAGCGCATAGGCGCGGAGCTTGGAGCGGCCGACGCGGCCGCGGAGCTGATAGAGCTGGGCCAAGCCGAACATGTCGGCACGGTGCACGATCAGCGTGTTGGCGGCCGGGATGTCGAGGCCGGACTCGACGATGGTGGTCGAGAGCAGCACGTCGAACTTGCCGTCGTAGAACGCCGACATGATGTCTTCGAGCACCTGCGGCGGCATCTGGCCGTGCGCCACGGTGACCTTCACCTCGGGCACGTGCTTTTCCAAGAAGTCCTTCGCGCCGGCGAGGTCCTCGATGCGCGGGCAGACGTAGAACGACTGGCCGCCCCGATAACGCTCGCGCAGCAGCGCCTCGCGCACCACGATCGGATCGAACGGCGACACGAAGGTGCGCACCGCCAGCCGGTCGACCGGCGGCGAGGCGATGATCGAGAGATCGCGCACGCCGGTCAGCGCGAGTTGCAAGGTGCGCGGGATCGGCGTCGCGGTCAGCGTCAGCACATGGACCTCGGCGCGCAGCGCCTTCAGCCGCTCCTTGTGCGCGACACCGAAATGCTGCTCTTCGTCGACGATAACGAGGCCGAGGTCCTTAAACTTGATGGCCTTGCCGAGCAGCGCGTGCGTGCCGACCACAATGTCGATGCCGCCGTCGGCGATACCCTTCTTGACCCGCGTCAGCTCGGTCGAGGTCACGAGGCGCGAGGCCTGGCCCACTTGCACCGGGAAGCCGCGGAAACGCTCGGTGAAGGTCTTGGTGTGCTGGCGCGCGAGCAGCGTGGTCGGCACCACTACGGCGACCTGTTTGCCGTTCATCACCGTGTCGAAGGCCGCGCGCAGCGCCACCTCGGTCTTGCCGAAGCCGACGTCGCCGCAAATCAGCCGATCCATCGGCCGGCCGGTGGCGAGATCGTCGAGCGTGGCGTCGATCGCGGACTGCTGATCCTCGGTCTCCTCGTAAGGGAATCCCGCGGCGAACTCGTCCATGGCGCCGGCCGGCGGCACGAGCTTCGGCGCCTCGCGCAGTTTGCGCTCGGCCGCAATCTTGATCAGCTCGTGGGCGATCTCGCGGATGCGGTTCTTCATCCGCGCCTTGCGCGTCTGCCAGCCGGTGCCGCCCAGGCGGTCGAGCTCGGCGCCGGTGTCCTCGGATCCGTAGCGCGACAGAAGCTCGATGTTCTCGACCGGCAGATAGAGCTTGGCGCCCTCGGCGTACTGGATCTCCAGGCAGTCGTGCGGCGCGCCGGCCGCCTCGATGTTCTGCAATCCGATGAAGCGGCCGATGCCGTGGTCGACGTGCACCACCAGATCGCCGGTCGACAGGCTCGTCACCTCGGCGATGAAATTCTCGGCGCGCTTGGAGGCGCGGCGCGGCCGGACCAGACGGTCGCCGAGGATGTCCTGCTCGCCGA
>CAKZHN010000229.1 GCA_936924235.1 uncultured Rhodoplanes sp.
CGGCCTCCTGCAGGGCTGCATGGCGGTCGGCGGCGCGCGGGCGATGGAGACCCCGATGCTGGTGATGTCGGGCGAATCCGTCGGCTACGGCGAAGGCCGCTTCGACCCCGGCCCGCAATGGTACCGCAACCTCAACGTGGTCGGCGGCCCGCAACGGCTGCTCGAGCCGGTGGTGAAGTTCGCGATCCAGGCGCCGTCGGTCGACATGCTCTACGAGAGCGTGGTCCGGGCCGGCGAGCTGGCGCAGCGGACGCCGCGCGGCCCGACCTATGTCTGCGCCAGCATGGAGGCGATGATCGAAGGCTGGGCGAAGCCGGAGCAGACCCGCAAGGTGCCGCCGCCGCCGCAGCTTCGGCCCGCCGCCGGCGATCTGAGGCAGGTCGCTGCGCTCCTCGCCAAGGCCAAGTGCCCCTTCATCCTGGTCGAGAACGTCGGCGCCGACCAGGAGGCCTTCGACGCACTGGTCGAGCTCGCCGAATTTCTTGCCATCCCGGTGGTCGACGCGCCGGGCGCCGCGGTCGCCAATTTCCCCAAGTCGAACGATCTCTATCTCGGGCTCGACGCCGCGCCCTACTTCGACGAGATGGACCTCGCGCTCCTCGTCGAGAACGAGGCGCCCTGGTATCCGCCGAGCAAGGCGCCGAAGAACGCCAAGGTGGTGTCGATCGGCGGCAATCCGCTGAAGGACACGCTGGTCTATCAGGTCACCGGCGCCGAGCATTATCTTGAAGGCGAGACCGCGCTCACGCTCCGGCTCCTGCTCGAGTCGCTGCGCAAGGTCGCCCCCGATGCCGATGCCGTCAACGCGCGCCGCGCGCGCTGGAAGGCCGAGCACGACAAGCTCCGGCAGCGGCTCGAAGCCGCCGAGCAGAAGGCCTCGAGCGAGCCGACCATCACGGTGCCACTGGTGGCCAAGCTCGTTCGCGATGCCATCCCGGACGCGGTCCTGGTCGACGAGACCATCGTCCATGCCCGGCTGGTCCGCGAGCATTTTTCCTGGGACGAGCCGTTCGGCTTCTTCCGCGCGCCGAGCGGGCTTGGCCAGGGTCTGGGCTACGCGCTCGGCATCAAGCTCGCGCTGCCGAAGCGCACCGTCGTCGTGACCATCGGCGACGGCACCTTCATGTACAACCCGGTGGTGCCGGCGCTGGCCTTCGCCGACGAGCACAAGCTGCCGCTGCTGATTTTGATTTTCAACAACGCCAAATACGCAGCGATGCAGTACTACCACGACAAGTTCTATCCGGGCTCCGTGGCGGCGGCCGAGAAGGACTATTACGGCGTGAACATCAAAGGCATCGCCTACGAGGAAGCCGCCAAGATGGTCGGCGGCTACGCCAAGCAGGTCGAAACGCCGGCCGAGCTCGATGATGCGTTGAAGGAAGCCATCACGGCTCTGCAAACGGGCAAGTCGGCGATCATCAACATGATCATGCCGGCGAAAGTACGCTGAGGATTCGCGCCTTCAGTTCGCCTTCACCCCGGAGCGGCGCACCACGTCGGCCCAGACGTCGAGCTCGCGGTTGACGAGCGCCGCAAACTCCTCGGGCGTGCTGCCGACCAGCTCGGCGCCGAGCTCCTTGAAGCGCCCGGCCACCTCGGGCGCCTTCAGGGCCTCGCGCGCCGCGGCGTTGAGACGGTCGACGATCGGCCGCGGCGTCGCGGCCGGTGCGCTGAAGCCCTGCCAGACCACGGCCTGGAAATCCGGCACGCCGGCCTCGATCATGGTCGGGATGTCCGGCGCCGCCGGAGAGCGGCGCAGCGACGTCACGGCGAGGCCGCGCAAGCGGCCGCCTGCAATGTGCGGCAGCGCCACCGGGCTGTTGGAGAACATCGCGTGGACATGGCCCGCGATCACGTCGCTGACCGAGTAATTGTCGCCGCGATAGGCCACCTGCCCGACCTTGATGCCGGTCTTGAGCTTGAGCAGTTCGACCACCAGATTGGTCAGGGTCGCGGCGCCGTTATGGGCGAAGTTCAGCGTGTCGGGGTGTGCCTTGGCGTAATCGATCAGCTCCTTCACGCTGGTCACCGGCAGTTGCGGATTGACCACCAGCACGAAAGGATTCTCGCAGACGTCGCAGATGTGCACGAAGTCGCGCGTCGCATCGAAGCTGAGATTGGACAGCGTCGCGGCCATCACCGCATAGCCGGTCGAGGCCCAGCCGAGCGTGTGGCCGTCGGGCGCCGCGCGCGCCACCTGGCCGAAGGCCAGCGCCCCGCCCGCGCCGGGCTGGTTCAGCACGATGATGGCCTCGCCGAGATGCTCGGCCATGTACTTGGTGAGGATCCGCACCAGCACGTCGGCGCCGCCGCCGGCCGGAAACGGCACGATCATGGTGATCGGATGCCCGGACGCTACGCCTTGCGCCCGCGCCGCCGCAGGCCACGCCGCTGCAGTTCCTGTCAGCAATCGAAGAACGTCTCGCCGTCGCATCTCGTCTCCAGGGCTGAAGTTACGGAGCCCTGCAGTTTGCAAGTTCTGTACCGCAGGAGGCAAGGACGGGAAGCGGCGGCGAGCCGCCGCACATTCGAGCTTCGATGAAGAGAGGACGGGCCGCCGTCCAAATCCCGCGTCACCGCGGGATCGCTTTCACCTCAGCGGATGAACAGCTCGCAAGCCGGCGGCCCGATCCAGTTGTTTCACGATTCCCTGCAACCCGAAAGACTTTGCCGCCGCTTCCCTTGTGGGATGTCCGGCAGATGCCGCATGCGGCTTTTGCGCGCGGCATTGGAGTCTGATTCAGTTGTCAAACAGCCCGCGCTGCCAAATGGGCAAGCGCCATCGGCCCCTCGCAGAGTGTGGCGCTGGGGCGGCGCCTTCTCTTCTTTTCCCTCACATGCGTGAGGGAGCGGAGCGCCGGTGAGGCGCTACGTCGTCAGTCTGGCACCTCGTGGGAGGTGCCGCGTGCCGTATGACCGGCACGCACGCCTCCCGGCGCTCCACTGTGG
>CAKZHN010000230.1 GCA_936924235.1 uncultured Rhodoplanes sp.
CGATCTGAGGAGCGCTGCTCCCACCAGGTCGGTGAGGAACCCGGGCAGCACCAGCAGCAGCCCACCGAGCACGGTCAGGACACCGGCTCCGTTCAGCTCGGTGGCGGTCATTTCGCCGTCGGCGACCGCGACGCGAAAGCGGGCCATTCCGCCGCGGCCGGCCTGACGCAGCACCAGGATGCCGGCGAACGTGGTCGCGAGCATCAGCAGCAGGGCGCCCGCGAGCCCGATCAGGGTCGCGACCAGCACGAATGCTGCAATTTCAGCCGCCGGAAGCAGCAGAATGGCAAGGATAATTCGTTTCACCATGAGCCGGATTCCGAAGGCGGCCGAGGTTGGCGTGGGGGCGCGGATCGTCTATGGTCGAACTGAGGCCAACTCGGTCGGCCGTACCGGCCGGTGCGCCTCTAGATGGCCGTAGTCGCGTTCCTACATAATACCTTTGGGACGCTGTCACGTGCCTGGTTGACGCGCCCCGCCAGGACGAGCGGCAGCCGCCTCGGGAGCTTGCGATACGTGTTTGATATTTACACCATCATCTTCCTGGCGCTGGCGGTGTTCATCTTCCTGCGTTTGCGGAGCGTGCTCGGCCAGCGGACCGGCCGCGAGCGCCCGCCTTACGATCCATATTCATCGGCGCGCGACGCCATGCGGCCCTCGCCGGGCGACAAGGTGGTGGCGCTACCGGGACGTGCGCCCGACACCCAGAAGCCTTCCGAGCCCGTGGAGCCGGCCGACCGCTGGAAGGGCATCGCCGAGAACGGCTCGGCGCTTGCCGCGGGCCTCGACGCCGTTGTCCGCGAGGACAAGAGCTTCGATCCCAAGCATTTCGTGACCGGCGCCCGCGCCGCCTATGACATGATCGTCACGGCGTTTGCAGCGGGCGACCGCCGCCAGCTCAAGAATCTCCTCGGCCGTGAGGTCTATGACGGCTTTGAAGCCGCCATCAAGGATCGCGAGCAGCGCGGCGAGACCGTCGAATCCCGCTTCGTCTCGATCGACAGCGCCGATCTCATCGGCGCCGAGGTCCGCGGCAAGACCGCGCAGGTCACTGTCCGCTTCCATTCGCAGCTCGTTTCCGTGACGCGCGACAAGCAAGGCGCAGTCATCGATGGCAACCCCGACAAGGTGACGGACGTCACCGACGTCTGGACCTTCGCGCGCGATGTCGCGTCGCGCGACCCGAACTGGAAACTGGTGGCGACTGAAGCGGGGCAATGAAATCCAGTCGGGGGATTGGCAATCTCAAGGCAGGACTGGTTGGCGGCGCGATCCTGATCGCCGCGAGCGCGGCAAGTGTTACGCACGCCGAGGGCCGCAACCCACTCAAGATTTCCGACGCCCAATACGAGCCCGTGCTGTTCACGGATGTCGACGGCTGGGCCGAGGACGATCACGACGCGGGCTTCGCGTCGTTCCGCAACAGTTGCAAGGCGTTGTTGCGCAGCACGGCCGCGTCGCGCGAAGGCCAGCCGATGCGGACCGCGCTCTACAATGTCTGCGTCAAAGCCGCGGACGTCGACGTCAACAAGCCCGGCGCGGCCCGCGCCTTCTTCGAAAACAACTTCACGCCGATGCGCATCTCGCCGCTCGGCACGCCCGACGGCTTCCTCACCGGCTATTACGAGCCGATCGTGCAGGGCACGCGCGATCACGTGAAGGGCTACGACTGGCCGCTGTATCGCAAGCCGGACAACCTTCTGCCCGGCGGGCGAATGATGATCGCAAGTGCTGCGGTCGGCAAAAAGAAGGCGCGCAAGCGCAAGCTGGTCGCCTATCACGACCGCGCCGCGATCGACGACGGCGTGCTGGCCGGCCGCAATCTCGAGATCTGCTGGCTGAAGGATCCGATCGATGCCTTCTTCATCCACATCCAGGGCTCGGTGCGGGTGCGGCTCGACGACGGGGCGACCATGCGGCTGAACTATCAAGCCGCCAACGGGCATCCCTACTACGCGGTGGGGCGCTATCTCATCGATCGCAAGATCGTGCCCAAGGACGAAATGTCCATGGACCGAATCCGCGACTGGATGGAGCGCAATCCCAAGGAAGGCGAGGAGCTGCGCCGCCGCAACAAGTCGTATGTGTTCTTCCGCGAGACCAACCTGGGCAACGATCAAGAGCCGCTCGGCGCGCAGGGCATTTCGCTGACGCCGGGCCGCTCGATCGCAGTCGATCGCAACCTGCACGTCTACGGCACGCCGTTCTTCATTTCGGCCGAGCTGCCGATCAACACCGAGCAGCCGACCACGCGCTTCCGCCGACTGATGATCGCGCAGGACACCGGCGGCGCGATCATCGGGCCGGCGCGCGCGGATCTCTATTTCGGCGCCGGCGACGAGGCCGAGAGCATCGCCGGGCGCATCCGCCATCCCGGACGGTTCGTGATGTTCGTACCGCACGAGCTCGATCCGAGAGTGCTCAAGGGCGATATCCCGCTGCCGCGCCCGCGGCCGACCGAGCAGCAGGTCCGTGAGTTCAACGACAACCAGGCCAAGATCGAAGCCGCGGAGGCCGCTGCCGAAAAAGAGAGCGCTGCAAAAGAGAGCAAGCCCGCCAAGGAGACCAAGCCCGTGAAAGGCGTGGCTGCTGCCGCCAGGAAGGGCGGAAAGAAAGAAGCGGCGAGCGACAGCGACGACGACAGCGCGGCGAAGAAACGCAAGCCCAAGCACAAAGGATGAGCCGGCGGCGGCTGAGTGACGAGGAAGCCGCGCTCTGGCAGGGCGTCACCCGTTCGATCTCTCCGTTGCGCCGGCTGTTGAAACGCCGCGCCGCGCCGGAGGCGGCCGAGCCAGAACCGCGTCAGCCCAAGAAGCGCTCGGCTCAAGCCGTCAAATCATCGGGCAAATCGTCTCCGTTGGTGGTGCCTCCATCACCACCGAAGCCGGCCGCGCAGCCGCCGCTTGCGCCGCTGACCCGCAAGCTCAAGCAGCGCATCGCCCGCGGCACCCACGCTATCGACGGCCGGCTCGACCTGCACGGCTTCACCCAGGCCGAGGCCCATGATGCCTTGCTGCATTTCCTACGCGGCCGGCAGGCGCGGGGCGCGAGGCTCGTGCTCGTCATCACCGGCAAGGGCGCGCGGGGCGGCGATCCCTACGCGGAGCGCGGCGTGCTCAAGCGCATGGTGCCGCTGTGGCTGGGACAGCCGGATTTCCGTTCCCTGGTGATCGGCTTCGAGACCGCCGCCATCGGCCACGGCGGCGAGGGCGCGCTCTACGTGACGCTGCGCAGGGAGCGCTAAGTCGCGCTGTTATAACAAAGTTATAAATACCCTTGCCGGACTGGCGAAGTTGTTGTGTTATAACTAGACGAATCGGCGGATTTGGGAACGAAGTTATAACAGTACGGAGCCACCGATGAAGAGCCAGGTCCGCAAGGTCGGCAACTCCCACGGGGTCATCATCCCCAAGCCGCTGCTGGACGAGGTCGGCATCGCCGACGGCGACGTGGTGACGCTCAAGGTCAACAAGAAGGGCCGCATTGTGCTGGCACCGGTCCGCACCGAGGTCCGGGCCGGCTGGGCTGCCGACAGCAAGGCGCTGGCTCAGGCCGGGGAGACCGGCCGCGTCTGGCCGGACCGGCATTCGTCCGACCGATAGGAACGCCCGATGGTGAGCCGCGGCGACGTCTGGCTGGTGCTGGCCGCGGATGCAGGCGCAAACGCCGAGCCGCATCCTTGCGTGGTCCTGTCGCCGCCGGAAATCCACGATTACCTCGGCGTGGTGACGATCGCGCCGATCGGCCAGAGCAGCAGTCGCGCCGCCTACCGGGTGCCGCTTGCCTTGGCGGGCCAGCCCGCCGCGATCCATCTCGATCAGATCAAGACCGTGGAGAAGCGCGCGCTGACGCGGCAGACCGGAACGATCGAGCGCAAGACGCTGGCCGAAGCGCTGGCGGCCTTGCGCGAGATGTTCGCCGAATAGCACGGCATCCGAAGTTATAACGCCCTACTCGGCGGCCTGCGTCGTGACGTGCTGCCGGAAGCGCGGAATCACCTCCTGCGCCAGGAGCCGCATGCCTTCGCGCTCCCAGGCCTCGTTCGGGCCGCCCCAGTCGAGACCGATCTGAAGGAGCGTACCGAACGGGCCGACGCGTTCCCGCAGTGCGACCAATCTGTCGAGCACCGTGCGCGGCGAGCCGTGCACGACGCATTCCTTCATGATCGACTCGGGCGTGCAGTCGTCGTCCGACATTTCGGGATCCGGCTTGATCATCCAGAGCCGCTTGGCGGCCGCGATCGCCTTTCGCATATAGCTGCAGTAGTAGCGGTTCGAGGCGCGCTCGCCGTAGACACGCTCCTCGGCCTCGGCATCGGACGGCGCCACGATGATCAGGCGCGACACGCGCCAGTCTCCGCTCCGAGCGCGGGAGCCCGCCTCGCGGCGCGCTTCGCTGTAGGCCTGCCAGTGGTTGGCCACCGCATAGAGCGGCGCGACGGGACCCGAGATCACGCCCCAGCCCTTGGAGCCCGCGAGCTTCGCCGAAGCCGAGTCGGGGCTGGCGATCGAGATGTGGATCGGCGGATGCGGCTTCTGGAAAGGCTTCGGCATGAAGCCCACGCCGAGCTCGGGCATGATCGCCTTCCTGATCTGCACGTTCCAGAATTCGCCCGTGATGTCATAGGGCGGATCCTGCGCCCAGATGTGCTGGATCATGTCGATCGATTCCATGAACTGGCGCTGCCGTGCCGCCGGATCGATGTTGAACAGCTCGAAGTCCGACGCGAGCCCGCCGGAGCCCACGCCCATCAGGAAGCGACCACCGCTCATGTGGTCGAACTGCGCGCACTCGGCCGCGACGATCGCCGGATGGTGGTTGGGCAGGTTGATGACGGCGGTGCCGAAGGTGAGGTTCTTCGTCTGCGGCACGAGGCCGGCCAGGAACATCAGCGGCGAAGGGAAGGGCTCGGTGGTGGCCGAGAAATGCTCGCCCATCCAAAGCTCGTCATAGCCGAGCTTGTCGGCGAGCACCGATTTCGCCGTGTCCTCGGCGAGCGTTTCGGACATGGGCCGGCCGGGCGGATGCACCGGCATCATGAACATTCCGAGGCGCATGGGCGGCTTGTCCTTGGGCGTGCATTATTTTTTGCGCGCCCAAGTCTATCGGATTTTCAAGCCACGTCGAACGACGAAGGCCGCCGCCCGGCGGGCGGCGGCTCATCAGATCCAAGTCGGGAATAGCGGCTTAGAGCTTCTTGCGCTTCTTCTTGGCCGCCTTGCGGGCCGCGTAGCGCTCGTCGCGCCGGGCCTTCTGTTCGGCCTTGAGTGCCTCTTCGGCTAGGCGTTGACGCTCGGCTTCCTCTTCCGCAGCGATTGCAGCGAGCCGCGCGGCTTCGCGCTGCCGTTCGGCAGCGAGTTCGACTTCTCGGGCCGCTTGAGCGAGGAGCTCGGCCTCGCGGGCCTTCTTCTCGGCTTCGCGCTCGGCCAGGCGGGCCACGCGGGCTTCGTGCAGCTTGGCGCGCTCGGCCAGCTTCTCGTTGAGGGCCGGGTCCTGGGCTGCCGCGCGGAAGCGCTCCAGCAACTGCTTCTTGGCGGCCGCGGCCGCATTCTGACGGTCTTGAAGATCGGGAGTTCTAAAGGCCATGGATGTTCCGATTGGGCGGCATCAATACGCCGCGGGGAGGGCACTGATATAGCGGGCTCGTATCGGAAAACAAGAATTCCGTTGGGCCCGGTTCCCGGCTGAGAACAGCTTTAAGGGGCGGGGCCCTCGGCTTTGATTTCCACCAGGATGGAGTGAAATTTGCTGTCTTCCAGATTGAACAATTCGTGCGGTCCGCCGCCCGCGTCCCGGTAGACCACGTTGCCGAGCACATCGACGATCTCGCGCTCGCGGCCATCCTCCCAGCGCATCAAGGCCTTGCCCTCGCTCACCGGCACGATGAGGTAGGGGTGCTCGTGCTCATGCAGCGGCTGATGGCCCTTGCCGGGAAGCTCGACGCTCCACACGCGGATGTGCTGGTTCTCGAACAGCACCTTGGTGCCGATCGGGCCGAGCGGTGTGCCGGACTTGGATTTCTTCTCGGTCATGAGCGCCTCGCAATGCAGTTATTCCAAACCTGCTTGAAACACGGTTGTCACAGAATGAACCGGCTGAGATCGGTGTTCTTGGCGAGATCGCCGATGTGGGCCTGCACGTAGCCGGCGTCGATCCGGATGGTCTCGCCGGCGCGGTCGGTGGCGCCGAACGAAATCTCGTCGAGCACCCGCTCCATGACGGTCTGCAGGCGCCGGGCGCCGATGTTCTCGACGCTGGAATTCACCGCAACCGCCACGTCGGCGATGGCGTCGATCGCGTCCTCGGTGAACTCCAGCGTGACGCCTTCGGTGCCCATCAGCGCGATGTACTGCTTGATCAGCGAGGCCTCGGGCTCGGTGAGAATCCGGCGGAAATCGTCGCGGGTCAACGGCCTGAGCTCCACCCGGATGGGCAGCCGGCCCTGCAGCTCGGGCAGCAGGTCCGATGGCTTCGACAGATGGAACGCGCCGGAGGCGATGAACAGGATGTGGTCGGTCTTCACCGCGCCGTGCTTGGTCGACACCGTGGTGCCCTCGATCAGCGGCAGCAGGTCGCGCTGCACGCCCTCGCGCGACACGTCGCCGCCGACGCGGCCGTCGCGCGCCGTGATCTTGTCGATCTCGTCGAGGAACACGATGCCGTTCTGCTCCACCGACTTGATCGCCTCCTGGGTCACCTGGTCCTGATCGAGCAGCTTGTCGGATTCTTCCGCCACGAGAATCTCATGCGATTCCTCGACCGTGACACGCCGAGTCTTGGTGCGGCCGCCGAGCTTGCCGAAGATGTCGCCGATGTTGATCGCACCGACCTGCGAGCCCGGCATGCCGGGAATGTCGAACATCGGCATGCCGCCGCCGGAGCTCTGCACCTCGATCTCGATTTCCTTGTCGTTGAGTTCTCCGGCGCGGAGCTTCTTGCGGAACGTCTCCTTGGTGGAGGTGCTGGCGGTCGGCCCGACCAGCGCATCGACCACCCGATCCTCGGCGGCCTGCTCGGCGCGGACCTGCACGTCCTTGCGCTTGCGTTCGCGGGTCAGTGCGATGCCGACCTCCAGGAGGTCGCGGACGATCTGCTCGACGTCGCGGCCGACATAACCCACCTCGGTGAACTTGGTGGCCTCGACCTTGATGAAGGGCGCGCCGGCGAGCTTGGCCAGCCGCCGCGAGATCTCGGTCTTGCCGACGCCGGTCGGCCCGATCATCAGGATGTTCTTCGGCAGCACCTCTTCGCGCAGCCGGTCCTCGAGCTGAAGGCGCCGCCAGCGGTTGCGCAGCGCGATCGCGACCGCGCGCTTGGCGTCGGCCTGGCCGACGATGAAGCGGTCGAGCTCGGAGACGATTTCGCGGGGGGAGAAGTCACTCATTGCGTTTACAAATCCGTTCAAATCGTCAGCCGGTGAACACCGATCCATCCGGCAGATTGATGGCGTAGCTTTCGTAGCCGGTGTCGTCCGGGCGGAGCGTCAGCACCGAGCCCTCGTCGAATTCGAACGACAAAATCTTTTCTGCGGTCGCTTTCAGCTCGACCACGCGACGTCCCATCAGGGACAGGATGCGTGCGCCGAAGGCGACGATGATCTCCTGATTGTAGACCTCGGTGCGTCCCTGCGAGCGGAACTCGATACCGCTCTCGACCGTGATGGTGCGCGGCTCGTCGTTGAACGCGAGCGTGACGCCAAACTTCCAGACCATCACGCTGGTCAGCTCTGCGGCCTTGAAGCTTTCAAGGTCGGCGAGAGAGGCCACAGGTATCGGATCGTCCGCGCTCATGGCGCCTCCGCGTCGCGAAACATCAGCAGCGCAACGCCATCGGGCGTGTCCACCAGGCGGTCCTTGTTGAATCCCGCCTTCTCGTAAGCGCGGATGGCGCGCGTGTTGCTCGGATCGGGATCGATCACCACGCGCGGTGTGCCGTTCGCCAACAAATCATCGGCGAACGCGCGGATGAACGCCGAGCCATGGCCGCGGTCGAGCATGTCGGACTCGCCGATGAATTGGTCGAGCCCGCGCGTGCCATCGGGCTGCGGACCGAAGCCCACGTCCCAGGCGCTGATGTTGTAACATTGTAGATACGCGAACGGCCTCGCGTCGGTCGCGACGATGAACTGCGCCATGTCGGGATGATCGAGATCGCCGCTGACCAGCTCGAACTGCTCGGCGGGATCATGCCACCACTCGCAGACGTGAGGCGTCTCGAGCCAGCGCCGGATCAGCGGCAGGTCGGCTGCGGTCATCGGCGTGAACTCATACCGGGCCGCCGTCATGGCCTACGCCTTCAGCGTCTCGATGGTGACGTTGCGATTGGTGTAGACGCAGATGTCAGCCGCGATATCGAGCGACTTGCGCACGATGCTTTCGGCATCGAGCGGCCCGTCGACCAGGGCGCGGGCGGCCGCCAGTGCATAGTTGCCGCCGGAGCCGATGCCCACGACGCCGGACTCAGGCTCAAGCACGTCGCCCGTTCCGGTCAGCACCAGCGAGACGTCCTTGTCGGCCACGATCATCATGGCCTCGAGCCGGCGCAGATAGCGGTCGGTGCGCCAGTCTTTCGCCAGCTCGACCGCGGCGCGGGTGAGCTGGCCGGGGTACTGCTCGAGCTTGGCTTCGAGCCGCTCGAACAGGGTGAAGGCGTCGGCCGTGGCGCCCGCGAAGCCGCCGATCACGTCGCCCTTGGCCAGCCGGCGGACCTTCTTGGCGTTGCCCTTGATGATGGTCTGGCCGATCGAGACCTGGCCGTCGCCGCCGACCGCGACCACGCCCCCCTTGCGGACCGTCAGGATGGTGGTGCCGTGCCAAAGCTCGGATTGTGGTGGTTGCTGCATACTCGATAACCCCGTCCGAACCGATGTAAGGCGTCGTTTAGGCCATTGCAAACACAGGGGTTCGGCGATGGCGAATCCGGGAAACCCCTGATAAAAGGGCGCCAAATCAGGTTAGCCCATCAATCCGGAAAGCGCTCCCGATGGCCCGCGGCCGCAAAGTCATAGCGAAGAAGTCAGCCGTCGTGGCGGTCAGGGGACTGGCGGCCAAGGGCCGCAGCGCGACCATCAAGCGCGCCACCAAGGAGACCAATATCGAGGTGGCGGTGAACCTCGACGGCAAGGGCGTCTCCAA
The DNA here is from genome assembly GCA_936924235.1 of uncultured Rhodoplanes sp. GTDB lineage: Bacteria > Pseudomonadota > Alphaproteobacteria > Rhizobiales > Xanthobacteraceae > Z2-YC6860. The sequence continues at coordinate 9,135 of CAKZHN010000230.1, forward strand.
CATCTCGACCGGTATCGGCTTCTTCGACCACATGCTCGACCTGCTGGCCCGGCACTCGCGCATCGACATCACGGTCAAGGCCAAGGGCGACCTGCACATCGATCACCACCACACCACTGAGGATGTCGGCATCGCGCTCGGCCAGGCCGTGAAGCAGGCGCTAGGCGATATGAAGGGCATCACCCGCTACGCCAGCCTCTACATGCCGATGGACGAGGCGCTCACGCGCGTGGCCATCGACGTGTCCGGCCGCCCGTTCCTGGTGTTCAAGGCCAAGTTCGGCCGCGACAAGGTCGGCGCCTTCGACACCGAGCTGGTGCAGGAGTGGTTTCAGGCCTTCGCCATGAATTGCGGCGTCACCCTGCATGTCGAGACCTTGTACGGGACAAACGATCACCATATTGCCGAGTCTTGCTTCAAGGGCTTGGCGCGGGCGCTGCGGGCTGCATTCGCCATCGATCCACGGGCCGCGGGCGAGATCCCCTCGACCAAGGGCTCGCTCGGCGGTTGATTGGCGCGGGTAAGGGCCGCCAGGGCGGCCGGAGAGTGACATGAAGATCTACACGGTTCATGCGCCGGTGCTTCGCGACGGCGATATCGCGCCCAATCCGGACCGCGTTCGTTTCGTGCGCGACGGCTTCTATTTCTGGGCCTTCCTGCTCGGGGCGCTCTGGATGATCTGGAACCGGCTCTGGCTGGTGCTGGTGCTCTATCTCGTCGCCATGGCGGCGCTGTTCGTGGGCCTTACGGCGCTCGGCGTCTCCCCCGCGGCGCAAGCCGTCGTCGGTGTTCTGATCGCGATCCTGGTCGGCTGCGAGGGCGGCTCGCTGCGCCGCTTCAGCCTGCGCCGGCGCTGGACCCAGGTCGGCGTGGTGGCCGCGAGGGATCTCGAGGAAGCCGAGCGCCGGTTCTTCGAGTCCTGGGACGGAAGCGCGACGTCCGTGCCGCCCGCCGCGGCGTGGGCGCCATCGATGCCGGTCGCGCCGGCCTCGCCCGACGTGCTCGGGCTCTTCCCGCAACCCGGTCCGCGCGGATGAGCGTCGCCATTGTCGATTACGGCTCGGGCAATCTGCACTCCGCCGCCAAGGCCTTCGAGCGCGCCGCCCGCGAAAGCGGCCACGATCAGCCGATCGTGGTGACGCGCGATCCCGAGGCGGTGCGCGAGGCCGACCGCGTGGTGCTGCCGGGCGTCGGCGCCTTCGCCGATTGCCGCCATGGCCTCGATGCGGTGCCCGGCATGGTCGATGCATTGGAGGAGACGGTGCGCCGCAAGGGCCGGCCGTTTCTCGGCATTTGCGTCGGCATGCAGCTTCTGGCCGAGCGCGGCCGCGAATATGTGGTGACCGACGGGCTCGGCTGGATTCGCGGCGAGGTCGACAAGATCGCGCCGTCCGATCCGTCGCTGAAGATCCCGCACATGGGCTGGAATACGCTCGCCACCCAGGGTTCGCACAAGCTCCTGGACGGCATTCCGGTGGGTCCGGACGGCCTGCACGCCTATTTCGTGCACTCCTACCAGCTTCGCCCGCAGGACGGCTCGGACCTGGTGGCGCAGGCCGAGTACGGCGGGCCGATTACGGCCGTGGTGGCGCGCGGCAACGTGGCCGGCACCCAATTCCACCCGGAAAAGAGCCAGAAACTTGGGCTTGCGTTGATCGCGAATTTCCTGAAATGGAAGCCCTGAGAAGGGCCGCGAGTACCCAGTGATCCTGTTCCCCGCAATCGATCTGAAAGACGGCGTTGCCGTGCGCCTCAAGCAGGGCGACATGGACCGCGCGACCGTGTTCAACCGCGATCCGGCCGCCCAGGCCCACGCCTTCGAGACCCAGGGCTTCAAGCACCTGCACGTCGTCGACCTCGACGGCGCCTTCGCCGGCAAGCCGATGAACGCCGCCGCGGTCGACCGCATCCTCGAGACGGTGGGCCTCTGCGTGCAGCTCGGCGGTGGCATCCGCGACATGGCGACGATCGCCGGCTGGCTGGAAAAGGGCGTCGACCGCGTGATCATCGGCACCGCGGCGGTGCGCGATCCGGCGCTGGTCAAGGAAGCGGCGAAGAAGTTTCCCAAGCGCGTGGCGGTCGGTCTCGACGCCAAGGACGGCAAGGTCGCGGTCCAGGGCTGGGCCGAGACCTCGGAGCTGTCGGTGCTCGATATCGCCAAGCGCTTCGAGGACGCCGGCGTCGCCGCGATCATCTACACCGATGTGTCGCGCGACGGCATGCTCAAGGGCATCAACTGGGACGCCACCATCGGGCTCGCCGATGCGATCTCGATCCCGGTGATCGCGTCGGGTGGTCTCGCTTCGATCGACGACGTGAAGGTGCTCACCGAGCCGCGGGCGCGCAGGCTCGAAGGCGCAATCGCCGGCCGCGCGCTTTACGACGGCCGTCTCGATCCGGTCGAAGCCCTGGCGTTGCTGCGCAGCACGCGCGGATAGTCTGCGCGGCTAGCGCCGCACCACGTACAGCACCGAATTCTCAGCGATGCCGTGGCGGCGGAATGTCTCGGCGCCGAAATGGCCGATGCCGAGCTTGTCGACCTTGAGGCCCGACGCCGTCAGGCGATCGACGAAATCGCGGATGCCGTACTGGCGAACGTGGTCGCCCATGCCGAAGTGCTTCCAGCGGTACTCGATCGAGGTCTTGCCCTGCTCCTCGGTGGTCTCGTCGACGCCGATCACCAGCGGCACCAGCATCAGGCCGAAGCCGCCCGGCCGCAGGATGCGGCGCAGCTCGCGCATCGCCTTGCGGTCGTCGGGGATATGCTCGAGCACGTGCGAGCAGATGAACACGTCGACCGACTCGTCGAGATAGGCGATGTTGGTCAGGTCGATATTATCCTGCACGTCGCGGCGCATCAGGTCGGCGCTGCGGTAGGCGACCCCCGGATACTGCTTGATCTTCTGGCTCAGCGGATAAGCGGGCGCGAAGTCGACCAGCCTGATCTCCTTGCCCTTGGGAAGCGTCGGCCAGACCTCGTCGAGATAGACCGCCATCAGCCGCTCCCGGTCCGTGGCGTCGCATTTTGGGCAAGTCATCGCCTTGAGGTTGAAGGTTTCCATCTCGGAGTGGCGATGGATATATCCGTAGCGCTCGATGTTGCGGCCGTAGGACTTCCACATCGGCTTGAAGGCGCGCAGCCCGACGCCGCAGACCGGGCATTTGTGGCTGGTGCCGAGATAGCCCGGCAGCTTCACCAACCGCCGCAGCGCCTTGTTGTAACGCCGGAACGTGATGTAGGGGACCGTGCTCTTGATGTTCTTGATCGACGAAATCACGCTCGTCCAAACTCGCTGTTTGCCGGGACCCGTGTGCCAAGGCTTGTTTGCCAGACTCGCCGCGGCTTATAGCAGCGTGTATACCGCGCGGGCAAAACTCCTGCGCAACACAGGAATCGTAGCGTTTTCATTGGCATAGGTCCGCCGTCATGTTCAAGGTCCGCGTCATCCCCTGCCTCGACGTGAAGGACGGCCGCGTCGTCAAAGGCATCAACTTCGTCAACCTGCGCGACGCCGGCGATCCGGTGGAGGCCGCCATCGCCTATGACGCGGCGGGCGCCGACGAGCTGTGCTTTCTCGACATCACGGCGAGCCACGAGAACCGCGACACGATCTTCGACGTGGTGCAGCGGACCGCGGAAGCCTGCTTCATGCCGCTCACGGTCGGCGGCGGCGTGCGCACCACCGACGACATTCGCAAGCTCCTCACCTGCGGCGCCGACAAGGTATCGATCAACACCGCGGCGGTGACTCGTCGTGCTTTCGTCAAGGAAGCGGCGGAGAAGTTCGGCGACCAGTGCATCGTGGTCGCGATCGACGCCAAGAAGGTGTCGCAGCCCGGCGAGAAGGACCGTTGGGAGATATTCACCCATGGCGGCCGCAAGCCGACCGGCATCGACGCCATCGACTATGCCCGCGAGGTGGTGTCGCTCGGCGCCGGCGAGATCCTGCTCACCTCGATGGACCGTGACGGCACCAAGTCCGGCTTCGATATCGCGCTGACGCGCGCGGTCGCCGACGCGGTGCCGGTGCCGGTGATCGCCTCGGGCGGTGTCGGCACGCTCGATCACCTGGTGGCCGGCATCCGCGACGGCCATGCCACCGCGGTGCTGGCGGCCTCGATCTTCCATTTCGGCGAGCACACCGTGCGCGAGGCCAAGCAGCACATGGCCCAGGCCGGCTTGCCGATGCGGCTCGACCCTTAGCCAACGGGTGATGCAGCCAAGGCCCAACAGGAATTGGCCTATAACGCAGGTCGATGCCCGCTTCGGCGGTCAGAGGCCCGCCCCGCCCGTCGCCGCCGTCAACCAATCGCAGCGCCGTGACTCCCGGCAAGGCGGAAGAGGTGCTATTTCAAGGCCATGAGCAAATTCACCCTGGCCGACCTCGAGCACCGGATCGTCGACCGCGCCACCGCCTCGCCCGAGGTGTCCTACACCCGCAAGCTCCTCGACAAGGGCCCGGCGCAATGCGCCAAGAAGTTCGGCGAGGAGGCCATCGAGGCTGTACTCGCCGTCGCCGCCGAGGACCGCGACCGGGTGATCGGCGAGTCCGCCGACGTGCTCTATCATCTCCTGGTCATGCTGCATGCCCGCGGCATCAAGCTCGCGGAGGTCGAGGCGTTGCTCGAAACCCGCACCAAGAAGTCGGGGCTTGAGGAAAAGGCTTCGCGCCCGAGTCACTGAGCGTCTTGATGGAACAGCGCGTCGACGATGGACTGTCGCCTTACGTAACCTACTCGCGATCCGCGTGGGCCGCGTTGCGCGAAGACGTGCCGATGACCTTGTCGCCGGAGGAGGTCACCCGGCTGCACTCCATGCACGACCGTCTCGACATGAAGGAGGTCGAGGACATCTATCTGCCGCTGTCGCGGTTGTTGTCGCTTTACGTCGCGGCGACGCAGCGGCTGCATCGCGCGCAGCAGCGCTTCCTTGGCGGCGAGGACGCCAAGGTGCCTTACGTCATCGGCGTGGCCGGCTCGGTTGCGGTCGGCAAATCGACCACGGCGCGCGTGCTTGAGGCGCTGCTGGCGCGCTGGCCGAACGTGCCGAAGGTCGATCTCGTCACCACCGACGGCTTCCTCCTGCCCAACGCTGTGCTCGAGCGCGAAGGACTGATGGAGAAGAAGGGCTTTCCGGAAAGCTACGACCTGCCGGGCCTGCTGCTGTTTCTCTCGGACGTGAAGGCCGGCCGCCGACCGGTGCGCGCGCCGATCTATTCGCACCTGGTCTACGACGTCATCCCGAACCAGTGGATCGAGGTCGACCGGCCGGACATCCTGATCGTCGAAGGGCTCAACGTGCTGCAGACCGGCCGCCTGCCCAAGGACGGCAAGGCGATTCCGTTCGTGTCCGACTTCTTCGACTTCTCGGTCTATCTCGACGCCGATGAAAGCGTGCTGCGCAGCTGGTACGTCGACCGGTTTCTCACCTTGCGCGGCACCGCGTTCCGCGATCCGAAGTCCTACTTCCACCGCTATTCGAAGCTGAGCGACGAGGAGGCGGCGGAAACCGCCACTTCGATCTGGGAGCGCATCAATCTCGTGAATCTCTACGAGAACATTCTGCCGACCCGGCAGCGCGCCGACCTGATCCTGAAGAAGGGCGCGAGCCACATGGTCGAACAGGTCGCGCTCAGGAAGCTGTGAGCTGCTCGCGGCTCAGGCCGCGACCGATGCTTTCCCCAACGATGCAGCCAGCGTTTCGACGAGTCGCTCCCGTTCGAGCGGCTTGACCAGGAAGCCGTCCATCCCGGCGGCGAGGCACGCCTCGCGATCTTCATCGAACGCATTGGCGGTCAGCGCGATGATCGGCGTGTGCGGCTGGCCTGCTTCGGCTTCGGCCATGCGGATGCGGCGCGCGGCTTCCAGGCCATCGACGCCGGGCATGTGCACGTCCATCAGGATCAGGTCGTAGGGGCTGCCGCTGTCCTGCGCGGCCTGCCAAGCCTCGATCGCCGCGGCGCCATCGGGCGCGACCTCGGGACGATGGCCGAGCCGCGTCAGCAATGAGCGCGTCAGCAACGCGTTGATGTCGTTGTCTTCCGCCACCAGCACGGCGAGCGACGCTGCGGCGCTGTCCGGCACGGTGCCGCCCGGCCGCGACGCATTTTGCTCGGCGGCGGCGATGACGGCTTCGAATTCCGGGGCAGACGCAAGCTGCGCCTTCAGCGAGGCTGCACGGACCGGCTTCACGAGATAGCCGGTAAAGCCCGCCTCTTTGAATGCGGCCAGACGGTGCCGCTCGCCGGGTGTGATCAGCACGATGCGCCGCGTGATCGTGTCGCGCGCGGCGGCGGCGACCTGAGCCGCGGCCTCCATCCCGACCGAATGGTCGACCAGCACGGCGTCCCAGCGTTGCTCCGCCATGACGTCGGTGGCGAGGCCGGTCGAGGCCCGTTCGACATTGGAGCCCCAGCGCTTGAGGCGCCGCTTGATCAGGCACACCTCGACCGTGGGCGGCGAGATGATCAGCGCCGCATGGCCTTCCAGCGCCGGCGCGGCGAAGCGCGGCGCGTCGGTGCCGGGCGCTTCCAGCAGCGGGACGACCACACGGAACGTCGAGCCGCGGGCCTCGACGCTTTCCAGCTCGATGCGTCCGCCCATGCGCTCGACGATGCGGCGGGTGATCGCAAGGCCCAGGCCGGTGCCGCCGAACTTGCGGTTTACGCCGCCGTCGGCCTGCTCGAACTCGTGGAAGATCCGCACCTGCTGGTCTGATGGGATGCCGATCCCGGTGTCGCGCACCGCAAAGGCGATCTCGCCGTCCGCGTCGCCGGCCTCGACCACGACGCTGACGCCGCCGCTCTCGGTGAACTTGACCGCATTGCCGGCGAGATTGAGCAGCACCTGGCGCAGCCGAGCGGCGTCGCTCAGCACGCGTTCCGGCAGCCGCTCGTCGACGTCGGCTGCGATCTCGAGCCCCTTGGCCTGCGCGCGCGGGCTGATCAGCTCGACCACATCCTCGATCAGCGAGGTCAGCGACACCGGCTCGGCGGCCAGCTCGAGCTTGCCGGCTTCGATCTTGGAGAAGTCCAGCACCTCTTCGATCAGCGACAGCAACGCCTCGCCGGAGGTACGCGTCGCCCGCACGTAAGTCGCCTGCTCGGGCGAGAGCGGCGTGTCGCGGAGCAGCCCGGCCATGCCGAGGATGCCGTTCAGCGGCGTGCGGATCTCGTGCGACACCACGGCGAGGAAGCGCGACTTGGCACGGTTGGCGGCTTCGGCGGCGTCGCGCGCATCGGCGAGCGCGCGCTCGGCGTCCATGCGGTCGGTGACGTCGCTGCCGACGCTCTGCACTTCGGCGCTTTCGTCCTGCTCGGCCCACACCACCACGTCCCGCCAGGCGAGCCAGCGCGGGCCCGAAGGCGTCGCCACCTGCTGGTCGTGCAGATGCGTGCCGTCCGGCAGCACGCTGCTGCGGCCCTGCTGGATCGACTTCAGTCCCGCGGTGCTGCCGAGCAGCGCCTCGCGCGACTCTCCGGCCAGCGCGCAATAAGCGTCGTTGGCGTAGGTGATGCGGCCGGCCTTGTCGCGGCGGACGATGACGTCGCCCTGCGCTTCGAGCAGGCTCGTGGCGCGGGCCTCGGCCTCCTTCAGCTCCCAGATGCCGTCGGCGAGCGCCTCGCAGCGCGCCTTGGCGCTCCGCAGCTCGAGACGAAGCCGGCTGTTGCGCGTCAACAGGATCAGCATCACGCCGCAGGCAATCGAGAACAGGCCGGCGACGCCGATCGCGAACTGCGCGGGATCGTAGAATTCTTCATTGACGCTGTAGAGCTGGGCGAACAGCACCGAGGCGGCGGCCACCGCGCCAATGGAGATGAACGTCCAGCGCAGCAGCCAGAATGCGAAACGGATCACCACGCGATAGCGCGCGCGGAATGCCCGTGACCGGACGAACCTGCATCGACGCCTGCCCCTTGCCCCACGCCCGGCCGCGCGCGTACCAGACGCGACGGCGGACGGCCCCACCATGTTCTCGGGGGAACTCTGGGCTCGGAATCTTGCGGTAGTCCTTACCGCAAAACCCAAAAGCCGCGGTGGTTTACCGGGGGCTAAGGAACGGGGTTAACGCGCCGCCCAGGCCGCCAGCTTATGGCGCTGATCGGCCTTCCACATCGCGGCGAGCAGCGCCGCCGCATCCTGCTGCGAGAAGCGGGCCGACCGCACATAAAGCCGGTAGTCGGCGCCCTTGGCGTCGCTCGACAGATGCACCGTGACGTCCGCATTGCCGGCGGCGCCGTCGAGTGTGACGGTGCGGACCTTCGAGGACCGGCAGGTGGCGGGCTCGTCGCCCAAGTCGTCGACCAGAACGAAATCCGCATGTTCGGGGCGGTCGACGAGCTGCATCTTGAGATCGGGATGCGCGGCCGCGCTGTCGATCCGGATGCGATAATCGGGAGCGGCGGCGTTCGTGACGATGCGGTAGTTCGAGGCGCCGCTGGCGAAGCAATTCAACAGCGGCTGCGGCGGTGGTGGCGCCATCAAGCCGTAAGCGGCAGCGGCGGGGGCGGCAAGCGCCGCGGCGAGGATGAACACTGTACGCATACGCATCACGCCCATCACCATAATCGGTTAAGGTTACCGTCGGCTTAACCGGGGTTGACGCTCGCGTATCCGGCGCGGGACAGTCGGCCCGCATTCTTTTCATTCTTCTTGCATCGAGCGGGAGCCGATCATGGCAGTCGCAAGTCTGGCCAATTCCGACCTGGGGCGGTTCGGAGACGAGGTCAAGGACATGAGCCTGTTTCCGCTGTGGGAGCGGACCAGCGGGCTCAAGCCCGGCTCGAACTGCGTGCCCGCGCATTGGAGCTACGCGGAGGTGCGGCCGCATCTCATCCGCGCCTGCGGACTGATCACCAAGAAGGAAGCCGAGCGCCGCGTGCTGTGCCTGGAGAATCCGAGCCTGCGCGGCACCACCTTCATATGCGACTCGCTGTTCGCCGGCCTGCAGATCATCATGCCGGGCGAGGTCGCGCCGTCGCATCGCCACACGCCGAGCGCGCTGCGCTTCATCATCGAGGGCGAGGGCGCCTACACGGCGGTGGCCGGCGAGAAGCTGCCGATGACGCCTGGCGATTTCGTGGTGACGCCGTCCTGGGCCTGGCACGACCACGGCAATCACGGCACCGCGCCGGTGGTGTGGCTCGACGGGCTCGACACGCCGTTCGCGAAGCTGTTCGGCGCTTCGTTCCGCGAGGAGTATCCGCAAGACAAGCAGCCGCTCGACCGGCCCGAAGGCGAGTCGACCGCGGTCTACGGCATGAGCCTCATTCCGGACGAGTATCACTCCGACGGCCGCTCATCGCCGGTGCTGATCTATCCGTATGAGCGCACCTGCGCGGCGCTGGACAGCATGGCGCGTGCGGGCAAGCCGCATCTGGCGCACGGCTACAAGCTCCGCTACGCCAACCCGGCGAACGGCAAGCATCCGTTCCCGACCATGGCGGTGTCGATGCAGCGACTGCCGAAGGGGTTCGGCGGCAAGCCCTATCGTTGCACCGGCAACGCGGTGTTCGCGGTGCATCGCGGCGAGGGCACCGCGCGGATCGGCGACAAGGAGTTCAGGATCGGTCCGCACGACGTGTTCGTCGCGACGCCGTGGCTGCCGTTCAGCTTCACGGCCGACAGCGAGCTCGAGCTGTTCAGCTATTCGGATCGTGCCGGCCAGGAAGCATTGGGTTACTGGCGCGAGCAGATGGATTGACTGCCACCGCTCACGCCGCGCTCCTCACCTGATCCATGAGCGCGCGGTAGCTCAGCGCCTCGGCGAGATGCACGCGGCCGACTTTTTCCGAACCGTCGAGATCGGCGAGCGTGCGCGCCACGCGCAGCACGCGATGATAGCCCCGCGCCGACAGCCGCATGGCGTCGGCGGCGTCGCGCAGCAGCGTGAGCCCTGCGCTGTCTGGCTGCGCCACGTCCTCCAACAGTGCTGACGGCACCGCCGAGTTGGTGAGCACGCCGTCGAGGCCCAGCGCAGCATAGCGCTCGGCCTGCACGGCGCGGGCCCGCGCCACGCGCGCCGCGACCTCCCGGCTGCCTTCGGCCGGCGGCGGCAAAATCAGATCGGCCGCGGTGACGGCCGGCACCTCGATGTTGAGATCGATGCGGTCGAGCAGCGGGCCTGACAGCCGCGTCTGATACTCGGCGGCGCAGCGTGTGTTCGGTCCGCGCCGGCAGGAAAAGCCAGGGTCGTTGGCATGGCCGCAGCGGCAGGGATTCATCGCCGCCACCAGCATGAAGCGCGCCGGATAGGTGACGCGGTGGTTGGCGCGCGCGATGGAGACCTCGCCGGTTTCCAGCGGCTGGCGCAGCGCGTCGAGCGCGTGCGGCTGGAACTCCGGCAGCTCGTCGAGAAACAGCACGCCGTGATGGGCGAGCGAGACCTCACCCGGCTTGGCGCGCAGGCCGCCGCCGACCAGCGCCGGCATCGAGGCCGAATGATGCGGCGCGCGGAATGGCCGCCGGTCGGTCAGCGCGCCGTTCTCGATCACGCCCGCGACCGACGCGATCATCGACACTTCCAGCAGTTCCGCGGGCGACAACGTCGGCAGGATGGTCGGCAGCCGTGCCGCCAGCATCGACTTGCCGGAGCCCGGCGGCCCGATCATCAACAGGTTGTGGCCGCCGGCGGCCGCGATCTCGAGCGCGCGCTTGGCGCTCTCCTGGCCCTTGATGTCGGCGAGATCGAGCAGCGTGCCTTGCGTCTCGGCCTTGATGCCGGGCTTCGGTCGGCCGAGCACCTGCGTGCCCTTGAAATGATTGGCGAGCTGAATGAGCGAGGATGCCGCGACGATCTCCATCTCCAGGCTGGCCCAGGCCGCCTCGGGTCCGCAGGCCTGCGGACAGATCAGGCCTTCGTTGCGGGAGTTGGCGCCGATCGCCGCCGGCAGCGCGCCGGCGACCGCCGCGATCGAGCCGTCGAGGCCGAGCTCGCCCAGCACCGTGAAGCCCGGCAGCGCGTCGTGCGGGATCGCGCCGATCGCTGCCATCAGGCCGAGCGCGATCGGCAGGTCGTAGTGGCTGCCTTCCTTCGGCAGATCGGCCGGTGCGAGATTGATGGTGATGCGGCGGGCCGGCAGCGCGAGCCCTGACGCGACAAGCGCGGCGCGGACACGCTCCTTGGCTTCGGACACCGCCTTGTCGGGCAGGCCGACGATATTGAAGGCCGGCAGCCCCGGCGCGACCTGCACCTGGACGTCGACCGCAACCGCGTCGATCCCCTGGAACGCCACGGTGCTGACGCGCTGGACCATCCTGCCCTGCCCCGAGCTTCGGCCTTCAACTGAAGAGTGCAACCCCAGAGAACGTAGCGGAACGAAGTTGCAATGACAAGAACATTTGCAGAACAAAACGACTCGACCTACATTGGGGTCAGCCATTCATCGAGGTTTTTTGGAGGTTCCCATGATCGACCTGAAATCGCTGGAAAACGAACTGCAGCAATGCCGGCTCGCCCGGTTGGACGCGGAGGCTGCCGAGCGCGACGTCGAGGAACTGCTCTGGCAGGTCCAGCACTTCGAGCCCGGCAAGCAGCGGATGCTGTTTATTTTCGAGTGCGGCGATACGGAAATCGCCGGCGCCGCGAACTGACTGACCAGCCCATAGCCGCGCGCTATTGCGAGCCCACCCTGTTGCCCGTTTGATGTCGGATTGTCCGCAGGACAAGCCGACTGGGAGGCAGGCATGGTTCAGCTCGTCGATGGCGACATCAAGACGCGTGAGGTGCTCGGCTGGAAGGGCGTGCACGTGCTGCACTTCGCCGGCTCCTCGTGTTCGCAGAAGCTGCGCATCTTCCTCAATCTCAAGGGCATCGATTGGACGTCGCATCCGATCGATCTGCATGCGAACGAGAACTTCAAGCCGTGGTTCCTCGGCATCAATCCACGGGGCCTCGTGCCGGTGCTGGTGCACGACGGCGCGGTGCATATCGAGAGCAACGACATCATCGAGCATCTCGAAAAGACGTTTCCGTCGCCGAAGCTCATTCCGGCCGGTTTTGAAAACGAAGTCGCGGCCCTGCTGCGCCACGAAGACGACCTGCATCTCGATCTGCGGACCTTGAGCTTCCGTTTCGTGTTCAATCCGCCCGGTCCGCCGAAGCCCGCTGCGATGCTCGAAAGCTATGCGGCCAACGGCACCGGAACCGTGCAGGGCGCGAGGGACCGCGAAAAGGATGTCCAGATCGCGTTCTGGCAACGCGCCACGAAGGAAGGCTTCCCCGACGAACGTGCGCGGGTGTCGGCGCAGAAGTTCCGGGCCGAGTTCGATGCGTTGGACAAGCGCCTCGCAGGCGCGCCCTATCTCATGGGCGAGGCGCTGGGCGTGCTCGACATCGCCTGGTTCATCTACGCCCACCGGCTGTCGCTTGCCGGTTATCCGCTGGCGCGGCTGCACCCGCGCGTCCACGCCTGGAAGGAGAAGCTCGGCGCCCGGCCGGAATTCGCCAGGGAAATCGCCATGCCGCCCGACGCCAAGGCTCGCCTCGAGGCCACGCATCGCGCGCATGCGGCTGCGGGCCGGACGTTGGAAGCGGTGGCCGGTTTTTGAAGTGCGCCGGCGGGCCTGTGCGGCTTAGCGCTGCTCGGCCAGCGGCTCCCGCGCTTCGGTCTGGCTCTGCATGGCCTCGGTCTGGATCTGCTGCTTGAGCCCCTGCAGCCAGAAATTATCCGGCTCCAGCGCGGCGAGCCGCTGCACATAGTGCAGCCTGCGCTGCAGATCGTTGCTCATCGTCCCGATGGTGTAACCGACATACAGCAGCGACGGATGATCGGGCCACTTCGTCAAAGCCTCTTCGAGCATCGTCCACGACAGCGGGATGTTGCCGGCCACCGCCTTGATCTGAATCATGTTGGCGACGCCCGCTGCGGTCGGCGCCCGCTCCATCTGCTGTTCGATGGCGCGCAACGCCCGCGCGGCGTGCGGGTTGTCGAGCCGGAAGCGGTGATTGGACGGCTCGGTGTTGTCGCCCTTCTCGATGACGAACACATTGTGAAACGCGTGAAACGCGCGGATCGAGGTCGACAGCTCATCGATATGACGGGTCGGGTGAGCCACCTGGATCTCGGCGTGATGCAGGTTCTCGAGCAGCGCCATGGCGAGCCGCATGGTGGCGCCGCCGAGCGCCGAGCCGCCGAACTGCGGCCAGAACGTGGTCTGTACGTCCTCGATGATGTAGTGGCCGCCGTCCTGCAGCCGCGGAAACAGGATGCCGAAGCTCGTCGTCACATGATGCGGCACGTGGCTGCCGTCATCGATGATGATGTCGAACGGTCCGAGCTCGTCGCAGACCCGGTTGAGAAAATCCGGATCGTCCTGCGAGCCGCGCCGGATCTGGATGCGCGGGTTGAGATCGAGATGCTTCTCCGCGACGTCGATGCCGACGATCTGGCCCTCGGTGAAGTAGTCGGCCCACATCGCGAGCGACGCGCCGCCGACGCCCTTCATGTTGTAGCCGCCGATGCCGATCTCGAGCAGGCGGATCGGCTCGCGGCGCAAGCGCCGCAGCAGCCGGTGATAGACCGGCGTGTAGAAATGCAGACCCCATTTGTCGGTGCCATGCTTGATCGCAAGCCGGGTCAGGACATCGATCTCGTCGTCGGGGGGGAGTGAAGCTGTATCTGACATAGCGGACGACAGGGGTGCTCAACGTGAACGAATGGCGCGAGGTGCGGCTTGCCGCTTGCTTTCGATCTTATCCCAGATGATCGCAGCCACGTCTGCACCGCCGAGGTTCCTGATCGCGCGAATCCCGGTCGGAGAGGTGACATTGATCTCGGTCAGCTGGCCGCCGATCACATCGATGCCGACGAACAGCAGGCCGCGTTGGCGGAGCGGCTCGGCAAGGCGGCGGCAGATTTCGCGTTCGCGTGGCGACAGCTCGGTCTCCTTCGGTGAACCGCCGCGCACCATGTTGGAGCGCAGATCGTCGGGCGCGGGAACCCGGTTCACCGCGCCGGCAAATTCGCCATCGACCAGGATGATGCGCTTGTCGCCGTCCTTCACTTCGGGAAGGAATTTCTGGATGACCCAGGGCTCGCGAAATGTGGCGGCGAACATATCGTAAAGTGAGCCGAAATTAAGGTCGGTTTTCGTCAGGCGGAACACCGCTCCACCGCCATGACCATAGAGCGGTTTCATGACGATATCGCCGTGCTCGGCGCGGAACGACTTGATCTCGGCCAGATCGCGCGTGATCAGCGTCGGCGGCATCAGGTCGGTGAACATGTTGACGAGGATCTTCTCCGGCGCGTTTCGCACATGCGCCGGGTCGTTGACGACCAGCGTGTCCGGATGGATGCGCTCCAGGAGATGCGTCGTGGTGATATAGGCGAGATCGAACGGCGGGTCCTGGCGCAGCAGCACCACGTCGAAATCGACCAGCGCTGTGCGCTTTCCTTCGCCCAGCGTGAAATGGTCGCCGACCTGATCGCGCACCGTAAGCGGTTGTACGGTTGCAAACACCGCGTTGTTGAGCAGCGCCAGCCGGTCCGGGGTGTAGTAGCTGATGCGGTGGCCGCGCGCCTGCGCCTCGAGCAGCAGCGCAAAGGTCGAATCGCCGCGGACGTTGATCCGCTCGATCGGGTCCATCTGCACTGCGACGTTGAGAGCCATGCAATTCTCCGCACCCGGGCCGCTACCGTAAACGACGGGTTAACGAGTTCGAGTCAATTTTCGGAAGTGTGACGGGGTGAAAATGCCACGGCTGCCGAACTTTTCCATTCTGCTCAAGCTTTACGCGATCATCGCCCTGTTCGCCACCGCCACCGTGATGCTGGCTGTCGTCGCGGTTGACAGCGCCCGGCGGCATACCGAATTGACCGCGGAATTCGAAGCCGCCCTGCAGGGCGCGCAGGCCGTCGAGCGCATGAACAGCCTGATTTATGCCGTGGTGGCCGAAGCCCGCGGCCTGTTCTTGTCGCAGGATACCGCCGAGGGCACCGCCTTCGTCGGCCGGATGAAGCAGTTCAATGACGAGCTTCTGGCCCTGGCCAACGAGCATGCCCAGCGCTCCAGCCAGCCCGAGGCCTTTCGTCCGGTGGCCGACAAGGTCCGGCAGTTTTATGAGCTCCGCCGGGAGCTGATCCGTCTGGGCAGCGAAGTCGGTCCCGCGGCGGCGCGCGAGCGGGGTTTCACCATGACGGTTCGCGAGAACCGCCAGGAGCTGAACCGCGATCTGATCCAGCTCAGCACGACCTATCTGCGCCAGGCCCGCCACGCCTATGCGGCCGCCAATGCCGGCGCCGATACCTCCGCAAAGCTCATGATCGCGCTGAGCATCGCCGCGGTCGTGCTCGCCGCGGCGAGCGCCTTGCTGTTGTGGCGCTCGGTGGCGAAACCGCTCGCGCAGATCACCCGCGTGACCGAGTCGGTCGCGAACGGCGACCAGGCCACCATCCCGTACGGCACACGGCGCGACGAGATCGGCGCCCTGTCGCGCTCGATCAGCATCTTCCAGAACGCGATGCTCTCGAATGTCGCGCTCAATCGCGCGGCGGCTCAAAGCGCCAGCGCGCGGGAGCAGGAGCAGCAGACGCTGTCGGTTCATACCAAGACGTTCGCTTCTTCGATCGAGATCAGCATCGCCAATCTCAGCACGATCTGCGATCAGGTCACCGAAGCGGCGACGCAGCTTGCCGCGGCGGCTGATCGTGCCGCGCATCGCACCGAAGGCGCGATCGGGGCGTCGTCCGAGGCGTTGTCGAACGTGCGCGACATCGCGTCCGCCACCGACGAGCTTGCGGCGTCGGTCATGGAGATCGACCGCCAGGTGACGCAATCGAACGACATTGCCGAGAAGGCGGTCGACGAGGCCGAGCGCACCAACGCCGCGGTGCAGGAGCTCGGCGAAGCCGGCCGGCGCATCGGCGACGTGGTCCGGCTCATCACCGACATCGCCGAGCAGACCAATCTGCTGGCGCTCAACGCCACCATCGAGGCGGCGCGCGCCGGTGAGGCCGGCCGTGGCTTTGCGGTCGTCGCCGGCGAGGTCAAGGCGCTGGCCGGCCAGACGGCGCGGGCCACCGAAGACATCGCCAAGCAGATTGCCGACATGCAGCAGGCCACGCTGCGCTCGATCGATGCGATCGGCGCGATTGCGCGCACCATCCGCGACATCGGCGCGATCAGCGGTGCGATCTCGGCCGCGGTGACCGAGCAGGGCGCGGCCACGCAGGAGATCGCGCGCAGTGTCGACATTGCGGCCAAGCGAACCGCCGACACTGCCGAAGAGGTCAGCCGCGTCAACGACGCCACCGAGAACACGCGCAACAGCGTGACCGCGGTGCGCGCCGTCGCCGACGATCTCGGCGGCATCGCGCACCGCATCCGCGATCAGGTCGAGGAATTCACGCTGCAGCTTCGCGCGGGTTGAAACGCGCCGCGGTCTATCCGGCCAAGTCTGATCGGCCAAGTCTATTCCGCCAGGAACGCCGCCGGGATGTGGCGCGGGATTTTTCCGGGCGCCACCAGCACCGCGTCGAAGCGGATGTCCTTGTCGATGTCGTGCGGATTGAGCGCAAGCCAAGCCGAGGCGGCCGCCGCGATCCGGCGCTGCTGGCGCGTCTGCAGCGACTCGGCCGCGGCATCGAGCGTGGCGCGCGCTTTCACCTCGACGAAGACCAGCACGCGGCCGCGCCGCGCCACGATGTCGACTTCGCCGACCGGACTGCGAAACCGTCGCGCCGCGATGCGATAGCCCTTGGCCACGAGATAAGCGGCGGCGCGGCTCTCGGCCGTCAGCCCCAGCCCGAACGCCGCCACGCGCTCGGGCTTCGGCGGGTCAGCGTTATTCCGCCGCGCCATCGCCATGTCCGCCCAGTTCCAGCGCGCGCTGATAGATCTCGCGGCGCGGCCGGCCGGTCGCCGCCGCGACGTCGCTGACCGCGTCCTTCACCGACCCTTGCCGCAACGCGCGCTTGAGCAGGGCGTCGACCGCGTCGGCGTCGACCTCCTCGCGATCCTGCGGCGGCTCGACGATGACCGTGAACTCGCCGCGGCTTTCGGCACCTTCGGCATATTGCTGCGCCAGCGCCGCAAGATCGCCGCGCCGGATCTCCTCGTGCAGCTTGGTCAACTCGCGGCAGGCCGCGGCCTGCCGGGGTCCGAGGCCTTCGGCCAGCGCCGCCAGCGCCTGCGCCACGCGCGGGCCGCTCTCGTAGAAGATCAGCGTGCCCGGAATCTGGGACAGCTCCGCAATCCGGGCTTTGCGCTGGCCGGCCTTGGCCGGCAGGAAACCTTCGAAGAAAAACCGGTCGGTCGGCAGGCCCGAGCTGACGAGCGCGGCCAGCGCCGCCGACGGGCCGGGCGCCGCCACGACCGCATGTCCGGCCTCGCGGACCTCCCGCACCAGCTTGAAGCCGGGATCGGAGACCAGCGGGGTTCCGGCATCGGAGACGAGCGCGACCGCCTCGCCTTCGCCGAGCCGGGCGATCAGCTTCGGCCGGGCGGCTGCGGCGTTGTGCTCGTGATAGGGGGTCAGCGGCGTGGATATGCCGTAATGGTCGAGCAACCTCCGCGTGACGCGGGTGTCCTCGCAGGCTATGAGGTCGGCGGCCGCGAGCGTTTCCAGCGCTCGGATGGTGATGTCGCGCAGGTTCCCGATCGGCGTGGCCACCAGGTACAGCCCCGGCGTCAGCCGCTCGGGCTCGACCGACTGGCCGGCCAGGATGTAGGTCTTGGCCCGATTGTCCCGCATGTTGGCCATTGTAGCGGCCGGTCGCTGATGCGTCATGGTGTAAGGAATTCGTTATCCTTTCCATTCGGTTAACCTATCGTCGTCATGATGCCGGGTTGCTGAGGTGCGCTGGCGCAGCCAGCATTGTGTGTTGAGGGTGCCGGTCATGGTCCCGGGCTTGCGGGTCCAGTTTCGATCCCGATTGTCGCGCCGCGCCTGCGTCTCCGGCCTTGTGGCCGGCGCAGTGGCGCTGCTGTCGGGCTGTTCGGGCCTCTCCGAGCTGTTCAACGCCACCACACCCAACTCCACCCAGCCGCCCCCGGCCGCCGAAGCCGCTCCTCCGCCAGGTTCGCCCGCGGGACCGCCGCAGGCCGGAAGCCAGGTCGGCAGCGGCGCCGTTCGCGTCGCCCTGATCCTGCCGCTGTCGGCCGGCGGCAATGCCGGCACCGTGGCGCTGTCGATGAAGAACGCCGCCGAGATGGCGCTCGCCGAGTTCAACAGCCCGAACGTCCAGCTCCTGGTGAAGGATGACGGAGGCAATGCCGGCGGTGCCCAGCAGGCGGCGCAGCAGGCGCTCGGCGAGGGTGCCGAGATCATCCTCGGTCCGTTGTTTGCCCATTCGGTCGGGCCGGTCGGCGCCCTGGCGCGCCAGCGCGGCGTGCCGATGATCGCATTCTCGACCGATGCGACCGTTGCGGCGCGCGGCGTCTATCTCCTGAGCTTCCTGCCGGAGTCCGATGTTGACCGCATCATCGAATACTCGGTCTCCACCGGCAAACGCTCCTTCGCCGCAATGTTTTCGGAAGGCGCCTACGGCAACGTGGTCGAGGCCGAGTTCAAGCAGGTGGTGGCGCGCAAGGGCGGCCGCATCGTCGCCTCGGAGCGCTACTCACTCGACGCCAACAAGATGCAGGTGCCGGCCAAGATCGTCGCCCAGGCGGCGCGCGGCGCCGACGCGGTGTTCATCCCGGAAGGGCCGGAGGTGGTGCCGTCGGTGGTGCAGGCGCTGACTGCTGCCGGCCTCGACATAAGGCGCGTGCAGCTCCTCGGCACCGGCCTGTGGGACGATCCGCGCATCTTCAACGAGCAATCGCTGCAGGGCGGCTTGTATGCGGCGCCGGATGGCACCGGCTTCCGCAATTTCGCGGCGCGCTATCGCACCCGCTACGGCCAGGACCCGGTGCGCACCGCGACGCTCGCCTACGACGCGGTCGCGTTGGTTGCGGCGCTGGTGAAGACCCAAGGCCCGCAGCGCTTCTCCGACCAGACGCTGACGAACTCCTCTGGCTTCGCCGGCATCGACGGGCTGTTTCGTTTTCGCCGCGACGGCACCAACGAGCGCGGGCTCGCGGTGCTGCGCGTCGCGCCGGGCGGTGGCCAGGTCGTCAGCCCGCCGCCGCGCGCCTTTGGCAATTCCGGGATTTGATCTGACGCCTTTGCGGCGTCACTCCGCCGCCGCGAACTCTTCACGCGGCCGGAACGTGTAGTGCGACGCGTCACGCCGTCCCGACGAGGCCTCGCGCGCAAACAGGATCAGATGGTGGGCGACGAGGCTCACCATGATCAGGTCCTGCAGGTTGCCGGTGCGCAGCCGCGCCCAGGCGAAGCGCCAGAACACACCGCGATAGGACCCGCGGATGCCGACGAACCAGAAAATCCGCCCGACGATGGTGAGGCCCTTGCGGATGTTGGGCCAGGTCGGCGCGCGCAGCACGCTGTCCTTCGGGTGCAGCCGGTTGGGATAGGTCGCCTTGATCTGATGCTCGTAGCGGGCGTAGAGCGCCTCGGGCTGGTAGGCGATCCGCATGCATTTGCGCCACTCGTCCAGCACCTGCTCATAGGGCCGCCGGAACACCACGTTGGATTCGCGGCCGCTGTCATCCTCGATCAGGCGCTGCTCGCGCTTGAGCCGGTCCCACAGCGGCGTGCGCGGCAGCGCCTGCAGCAGGTTCATGGTGAGCAGCGGAATCTGCGAATGCTTGACGAAGTCCAGGAGCCGCCTGTCTGAGTCCGCCGTGTCGGTGTCGAGACCCATGATGATGCCCGACACCACCTCCATGCCGTAGCGGTTCAGCGTCTCGATGGCCTCGAGGATCGGCACCATGTTGTTGTGCTCTTTGGCCATCGCCTTGAGCGCGTCGGCGTCGGTGGTCTCGATGCCGCAGAAGATCGTCTCGAACATCGCCTCGCGCATCAGCGCCAGAATTTCCGGGCGCTTGGCGATGTTGAGTGTCGCCTCGCAGGCAAACGACAGCGGATAGTGATTGCGCTTCTGCCATTCGACCAGATGCGGCAGCAGCTCGCGCACGCCGCGGCGGTGCGCGATGAAATTGTCGTCGACGAAATAGACCGCGTTGGAGAGGCCGCACTCCACCATCTTGTCGAGCTCGGCTGCGATCTGCTCCGGCGTCTTGAAGCGCGGATTGCGGCCGTACAGCGCCGGGATGTCGCAGAATTCGCACTGATAGGGGCAGCCGCTGGAGAACTGGATGCTGCCGATGAAGTAGCGGCTGAGCTGCGTCAGCTCATAGGCCGGGATCGGGAAGTCGGTCAGCTCGCGCCGCACCACCGTGGTCAGCACCACCTGCCGCTCCGGCCGCGACGCGTCGCGCGTCAGCCGCTCAAACAATTCGTTGGTGGCGTCGCCCATCTCGCCGACGTGGAGATAGTCGAAATCCGGATAGTGCTCGGGGCAGGCCGAGACCGAGGAGCCGCCCAGCACAACGGTGCAGTCCCTGGCATGCGCGCGGCGCAGGATGTCCTGCATCTGCGGCCGCTGCACATGCATGCCGCTGACGAACACCACCTCGGCCCAGGCGAAATCGTCGCTGGTCGCGGGATCGAGGTTCTCGTCGATGAAGCGGACCTGCCAGTCCTTCGGCGCCGAGGCGGCGATCACCAGAAGGCCCTGCGGCGGCATGAAGGCCCGGATGCCGTCGGTCAACGGATAGGAGAACTCGAACGATCCAAACGAGGGCGTGTAGCGCGGAAAGACGCAGAGCAATCGCCGCACGGCGAAATCCTTCGTGAGATGCCTTCCCCGACTCGGAGTGAAGCACAGCGACGTGGCAAAAACGAGATGTTGTCAGGAAAATCCCGACATGCGGCAAAAATGCCCGGCGTTTTGGCCCGGTTCTAGGCTGCCAGATCGGCCACCACGGCGTCGAGCACCGGGAAGCCTGCCGGCGTGACGCGCAGGCTGCCGTCGCCGTCACGCGCCACAAAGCCGTGCGCCGTGAGCATTGCGATGCGGTCCGGATCGAGCGTGCGACCGGACAGGGCGGTGTAGCGCGCCGGATCGATGCCTTCGGCGAGGCGGAGCCCCATCAGCAGGAACTCGTCGGCGCGCTCCTCCGGCAGCAGCACGTCGTCAGTGACGAGGCCGTGGCCGGTGGCCTCGACGCGGGTCAGCCAGGCCTCCGGACGCTTTTCCGTCATGGTGGCGTGGCGCCGGCCGTCGAGGTCGAGCCGGCCGTGGGCGCCGGGGCCGACGCCGGCATATTCGGCGCCGCGCCAGTACACGAGGTTGTGCCGGCACTCGGCGCCGGGCCGCGCGTGGTTGGACACCTCGTAGGCGGGCAGGCCCGCAGCGGCGCAGATGTCCTGCGTCAGGTCGTAGAGCGTACGCGAGGTGTCGTCGTCGGGTGTGACGAGCTTGCCGGTCTTGTGCAGCGTCGAAAACGGCGTGTCGGGCTCGATGGTGAGCTGATAGAGCGACAGGTGCTCGGCGGCTTCCGAGATGGCGCGCTTGAGCTCGGCCTCCCACTCCTGCGGCGTCTGCCGCGGCCGGGCGTAGATCAGATCGAACGAGTAACGCTCGAAGTTCTGGCGCGCGATCGCGACCGCATCGAGCGCCTCGCGCGCGGTGTGCAGCCGGCCAAGTTCTTTAAGCGACGCATCGTCGAGCGCCTGCACGCCGAGCGAAACACGGTTTACGCCGGCGACGCGATAGCCGCGGAAGCGCGTCGCCTCGACGCTGGTCGGGTTGGCTTCCAGCGTCACCTCGACGTCGCGTTCGACGGACCAATGCCTGCCGATGGCTTCGAGAATGGCGCCGACGGTCTCGGGCTGCATCAAGGACGGCGTGCCGCCGCCGAGGAAGATGCTGGTGACGGTGCGCCCCGGCACGCGTTCGGCGGTTGCGGCGATTTCAGTCTCGAAGGCGCGGAGATACCGCGCCTCGTCGATCGCAGCGTGGCGGACATGGCTGTTGAAGTCGCAATACGGACACTTCGACAGGCAGAACGGCCAATGCACGTAGACGCCGAAGGCGTCGGCTGAATGGGGCGTTGCTGCGAGGTCGGACATGGCTTCAGGCTTATGTCCCTGACATGGGGATTCGACAAGGACTTGGGGATTCGACAAGCCGATTAAAGCGCCGGTTCCCGAAACGGCGTTACCGGGCGGTTCATTTCGCTTGAGAAAGACACGCGTCGGCGAGCTTCAGGAACGCACGGGCGCGGTGCGACAGCCCGCGGCCGTGCGGCGGCAGGCCGTGCTTCTCCTCGGACGGCATCTCGCCGAAGGTGCGGTCGTGGCCGTCCGGCTTGAACAGCGGATCGTAGCCGAAGCCGAGCGTGCCGCGCGGCGGCCAGACGATGGTGCCGTCGACCGTGGCCTCGAACTCCTCGACATGGCCGTCCGGCCAGGCGACACAGAGCGCCGAGACGAAATGGCCGCGCCGCTGCTCGGGCGCCTTGGAGCCGCGCTCGACCAGCAGGCTTTGAATCTCGTTCATGGCGGCGCGGAAGTCTTTTTCGGGCCCGGCCCAGCGTGCCGAATAGATGCCCGGATCGCCATTGAGCGCATCGACCGCGAGGCCGGAATCGTCAGCGAAGGCCGGCATGTTGGCGGCTTTTGCTGCGGCTTCGGCCTTGATGCGCGCATTGGCGCGGAACGTGGTTCCGGTTTCTTCAGGTTCCGGCAGGCCAAGCTCACCGGCCGAAGTGGCCTCGACGCCGTAGACCGAAAGGAGATCGCGCATCTCGACAAGCTTGCCGGGATTATGCGTCGCGATCACGAGCCGGCCGGTGATGCGGCGATGGGCCATTACGACACCACCACGTTACATCACCGCCATCTTCTGCAGATCGACCAGTTTGCCGATGCCCTTGCGGGCGAGCGCGAGCAGCGACAGCAGCTCGGCCTCACTGAACGGCGTTTTCTCGGCGGTGGCCTGGATTTCGACGATGTTGCCCGCGCCGGTCATGACGAAATTGGCGTCAGTCTCAGCCTCGGAGTCCTCTGCGTAATCGAGATCAAGCACCGCGACGTTCTTGAACACGCCGCATGAAATCGCCGCGATATGGTCGCGCAGCGGATTGGTCTTGATGATCTCGCGCGTGCGCATCCAGGTCAGGCAATCGTTCAGCGCGACCCAGGCGCCGGTGATCGACGCGGTGCGCGTGCCGCCATCGGCCTGCACCACGTCGCAGTCGATGGTGATCTGCTTCTCGCCGAGCGCCGGCAGATCGATCACGGAGCGCAGGCTGCGTCCGATCAAGCGCTGAATTTCGACGGTGCGGCCGCTTTGCTTGCCGGACGAGGCCTCGCGGCGCGTGCGTTCGTGGGTGGCGCGCGGCAGCATGCCGTATTCGGCGGTGACCCAGCCGCGCCCCTGACCCTTGAGCCACGGCGGCAGACGCTCCTCCAAGGTCGCGGTGACGAGCACGTGGGTGTCACCGAATTTCACGAAGCACGAGCCTTCGGCGTATTTCACCACGCCGCGCTCGAGCGACACGGCGCGAAGCTCGTCGGGCTGTCGGCGGCTTGGCCGCATTGCATTCTCCATCAACACAAAATTTCGGGCCGGTTTTAGAGCATGGTCGCGAAAAAGCCAGTCCTTTCGCGGGTTTTCGCGTTCCTCACTCCGGCTGAATGCCGGCGTCCTTGATCATCCTGGTCCACTTGATGAGCTGCGCCTTGACGAACGCGTCGAGCTCCTCGGGCGAGCTGGAAAACGCCTCGAACCCGGTCGCCGCGATCTGCGCCTTGATCTCGGGATCGTCGATGATCTTGCGCAATTCGGTGTTCAGCCGCGTGACGATCTCGGGCGGGGTGTTGGCCGGCAGGAAGAACGCCGCCCAGGAATCCATGTCGAAGCCCTTCACGCCGGCCTCGTCGAGCGTCGGCAGGTCCGGCACCAGCGAGCTCCTCTGCAGCCGCGTCGTCGCGAGTCCGCGCAGCGCGCCGCTTTTGTGATGCGGCAGTCCGGTCGCCATGTCGGTGAACAGCATCGACACCCGGCCGCCGATCACGTCCTGCACGGCCGGCGGCGAGCTGCGATAGGGCACATGCAGCAGATCGAGCCCCGCAGTGCGCTTCAGCGTCTCGCCGGCGACGATCGACGACGCGTTGGCGCTGGCGAACGACAATTTACCCGGATTGGCCTTGGCGTAGGCGATCAGCTCCTCGATCGACTTCACCGGGACACCTGGATTGACCAGCAGCAGCTGGGTGAAGCTGCCGATCCGGCACAGCGCGATGAAATCCTTGATCGGGTCGTAGGCGATGCTCTTGTTGAGGCTCGGCGCCGCCGACATCGGCGTGTTGCTGGCGAGGAAGATCGTGTAGCCGTCCGGCGCCGAGCGCGCGACCTGCACGGCCGCGATCGCGCCGTTGGCACCGGGCTTGTTCTCGACGATCACGCCCTGGCCCAGCACGGTGGACAGCCGCTGGCCGACGATGCGCGCGATCAGGTCGCTGCCGCTGCCCGGCCCGAACGGCACCACGAAGGTGATGGGCTTGCTCGGGTAGCCTTGCGCCTGCGCCGCCGTCCCGGTCAGAAGCAGGCACAGCACAGCGAGCGCGCGGAACAGGAAACTCATGCCGCATCCTCCCGGTCAGCCGGTCTGTCGCCGGCTTGAATGGTTGCGATCATAACAGAGTTGCCCGGTGGGGAAGGCCGCCCGGACGGCTGCGATGACTTGAAGTCCCGGCTCCAAATGGACAATTGTCATGCCAGGAGGGGTCCGACGTGTCCCAGGACGTGCCGATTGGCCGCAGCCAGGTGAGCCTCGCGCAGCTCAACGACCGCTCGCGCGAGATCTTCCGGCAGATCGTCGAGAGCTATCTGACGACCGGCGAGCCGCTCGGCTCGCGCAACCTGTCGCGCCTGATCCAGACGCCGCTGTCGCCGGCCTCGGTCCGCAACGTCATGGCGGACCTCGAGCAGCTCGGCCTGATCTTCGCCCCGCACACCTCGGCCGGGCGGCTGCCGACCGAGCTCGGCCTCCGCTTCTTCGTCGACGCGCTGATGCAGGTCGGCGATCTCAACGAGAGCGAGCGCCGCCAGATCGAGGCCCAGGTCGCGGGCGCCGGCAAGTCGGTCGAGAACGTGCTGAGCGAGGCGTCCGGCCTGTTGTCTGGGCTCACCCGCGCCGCCGGCGTGGTGCTGACCGCCAAGGCCAATGCGCGGCTGAAGAACATCGAGTTCCTGCGGCTCGATCCCGAGCGCGCGCTGGTCGTCATGGTCGGCGAGGACGGCCAGGTCGAGAACCGCATCCTGCCGCTGCCGATCGGCCTTCCGGCGTCGGCGTTGACCGAGGCGTCGAACTTCCTCAACGCCCGCATCCGCGGCAAGACGCTGGCCGAGGCGCGCGGCGAGCTCGAGCAGGCGCGCGCGGCAGCGCAAGCCGAGCTCGACCAATTGACACAGAAGGTCGTCGCCGACGGTCTGGCGAGCTGGTCCGGCGGCGATGGCGACGAGCGCAAGCTGATCGTGCGCGGCCAGGCGCACCTGCTCGACGACCTGAAGGTGCTGGAGGATCTCGAGCGCGTGCGGCTGCTGTTCGACGATCTCGAATCCCGCCGCGACGTCATCGATCTGCTCGGCCGCGCCGAGCGCGCCGAAGGCGTGCGCATCTTCATCGGCTCGGAGAACAAGCTGTTCTCGCTGTCCGGTTCCTCGACCATCATCGCGCCCTATCACGACCGCGCCGGCCGCATCGTCGGCGTGCTCGGCGTGATCGGCCCGACCCGGTTGAACTACGCCCGCGTCATCCCGATGGTCGACTACACCGCCAAGGTGGTCGGCCGGCTTCTCGGCTCCTAGTCACTCGCCATTCGCATTCACTGCAGGATCACGATGCCCCGCACCGAAACCATCAATGCTGGCCGCGTGAGGGGCCTCGTCACCCACGCCGACAAGCCGCGCGGCGGCGTGCTGCTCCTCTGCACCATCAGCGGCGTCGATGCCTTCATGCGCGATCGCGCCGAGCGCCTCGCCGAGGCTGGCTACTCGTCGCTGGTCTGGGATCCGTATCCGGGCGAGCCGCTGCCGCCGGACCTGAACTCTGCGCGGGTCCGCGCGCAGAAGCTCAGCGACGATGTCGTCGGCGACATGTCGGATTGTGTCGGTCACATGCTCGACACGATGAAGCTTCCGGCGGTCGCCGTCGTCGGTTTCTGTCTCGGCGGCCGCTACGCGCTCCTGCTCGCGGCCCGCGACAAGCGGCTGTTCGCCTGCGTGCCGTTCTATCCGTCGGTGCTGGTTCCGAACCTGCCGCACCAGTCATTGGACGCCGTGGGGCTGTCGGCGCAGATCGCCTGCCCGGTGCATCTGATCCACGCCGGCGCCGACCAGGTGCTCAAGCCCGAGGCCTTCGCGCTGATCCGGGCCGCTTTGGAAAAACGCTCCGCCGCCGCGACCGGCGTCGAAATCCACCCCGGCGCCGAGCACAGCTTCATGCGGCCCGATCTGCAGCGGAAGGAGCCGGCCAACGCCACGGCGTCCCGGCTGTCCTGGCCGCAGTCCGTGGCCTTCCTGGATGCGTGCCTGGCCCCGAAAAGCTGAACCCCGCTTGATTTTTTCGGCCTTTGCCCTGATATCCCGGGCATGAACGATCACGACAACCGCCCGCAGAACGATACCGCTCCGGACACGGCGCAGCCCGACACTGCGGCCGCCGCGCCGAAGGCCTCGACCTCGCTCGACCGCGAGCTGGCCGACATGAAGGACCGGCTGCTGCGCACGCTCGCCGACATGGAGAACATGCGCAAGCGCACCGACCGCGAGGTCGCCGATGCGCGGGTCTACGGCATCTCGTCCTTCGCGCGCGACATTCTCGGCGTCGCCGACAACATGCATCGCGCCATGCAGGCGCTCGACGACGAACTGCGCGCCAAGGCCGACGACAGCATGAAGGCGCTGCTTGACGGCGTCGAGATCACCGAGCGCGAGCTGATCAAG
>CAKZHN010000231.1 GCA_936924235.1 uncultured Rhodoplanes sp.
ATCTCACCCGTGTCGTCACCGCAGCCGAGCGCAAGGCCGCGCCCGTTCTCGATACGCTGATCCTGCCGCACGCCCAGCGCCAGGCGCAGAAGGGCTTCCTGTTCGGCGTCAAAGGCACCTGCGTGGAGCTCGATTTCGCCGAGCCGGTGCGGCTTCGCACCGATGACGCGCTGGTGCTGGACGATGGCGGCCTGGTCGAGGTGGTGGCCGAGCCCGAGCCGCTGCTCGAGGTCCGCGCCGCCGATCTGCCGTCGTTGGCGCGGCTCGCCTGGCATCTCGGCGACCGGCATGTCCCGGTGCAGATCTTCGAGCGCAAGCTGCGGCTGAAGCGCGACCCGGCGATCGAGCAGATGCTCACAAGCGCCGGAGCCAAGGTCGCGGCGATCGAGGCACCGTTCGAGCCGGAGGGCGGCGCCTACGAGGCGGCCGCCGGCGGGCATCATCACGACCACGGCCACGATCATCATCACCACGATCACGGCCATGATCACCACCATCATGACCATGCTCATGATCACGCTCATGGTCATGAGCACCATGTTCATGACGAGAACTGCCAGCACGACCACGATCATCACCACGGCCACTCGCACGACCACAAGCACGGCTGAGGCGGGCGGATGGCGCGGCTCAAGGACAAGACCGTCCTGATCACCGGCGCATCCGGTGCGGTCGGCAGGGCCGTCGTCGAAGCCGTGAACGCTGCAGGCGGCGTGGCGGTGACCAGCGATCTTGCCGGGCAGGGCGCAGAGCACAGCCTCGACGTCACCTCCGAGCTGGACTGGCTCAAGACCATCGCCGACATCGGCCGCACCCGCGGCCGGCTCGATGGGCTGGTCAATGCCGCGGGGATCGCTGCGCTCGGCAACATCGAGGAGACCGACTTCGCCACCTGGCGCAAGATCATGTCGGTCAACCTCGACGGCACCTTTCTCGGCTGCAAGCACGGCCTGTCGCTGCTGAAGGTGCAGGGCGGTTCGATTGTCAACCTGTCGTCGATCGCAGGTCTGATCGGCGGGCATAACTTCGCGGCCTACAACGCCTCGAAGGGCGGCGTGCGGCTCCTCACCAAGTCGGTCGCGCTGCACGGCGCGCGGCTCAATCCGCAGGTGCGCTGCAATTCGGTGCATCCGGCCTTCCTGGAAGGGCCGATGGTCGACATGATCCTGCAGGACACGAATTTCCCCGACGCGGCGCGCGCCCGTATCACCCGCGACATCCCGCTCGGCCGCCTCGGCACGCCGGCCGAGGTCGCCGACATGTGCGTCTATCTGCTGTCCGATGAATCGCGCTTCGTCACCGGCGCCGAGTTCGTCATCGACGGCGGGATGACGGCGCGGTGAAGTTTATCGCTTTTTTGGTTTGAGAGCGCGCCGGTTCAGGCGGCGCGCATTGGCCCGGGCCTTGCGAAGCGCGGGCCGCACCGCGGCATCGGCGATCGCCACGGCGGTGCCCGCCGTGGGCTTCTTGCCGAGCGCCATGCCCCACATCGCCTGCGTGGCTTCCAGCCCGGCTTTCCAGCTGCCCTCATAGGCTGCGGCCATCTTTTCGCTGACCATGCGCGCTGCTTCTGCCTGGCGCTCGGTCTGTGACATCAGGGCGGTCGCGCCGAACGTCGACAAACGGTGCCATATCGTCATGGCGGCGCTGGCGCTTCCGAACGCCCAATCCAAGCCCATCGCATTCGTGCTGCGTCGCGTCATGCGGGACAATGCGCCTCAGCGCGATACGTTCCGGGCCTTTACGCAAGCTGCGGCGGATAACCCGGCATCAGCTCGTAGGGATGCTTCCAGCCGGGCAGCCCTTTGATGCGCTCGAGCCAGGCGCCGATGTTCTTGTGGGTGCCCGGGATGTCGAAGCCGAACTCGTCGGCCGGATAGTAGAGATAGGCGCACAGCGAGATGTCGGCGATGGTCGGGCGCTCGCCCAGCATGAAGCTCCGCCCGGCGAGCCGCTTGTCGACGATGGCGAGATTGCCGTCGATGCGGGCCTTGAGAAAGCCCATCACGGCGGGATCGCCCGCGGGCCGCGCGAAGTTCTTGAGAAACCGATAGGGCCCGAGGAAGCCGTTGACCTTCTGGTTGTCGAAGATGATCCAGCGCAGCGCTTCGAGCTTGTCGTCGTCGCTCGGTTTGAATTGGCCGGTAAGGTCGGAGAGATAGGTCAGGATCACGCCGGACTGGGTGAGCTTCTTGTCGCCATGGCAGAGCACCGGCACTTCGCCCATTTCGTTGACTTCGCTGCGGTACTTCGGCGTGCGCGTCTCGCCGCCCTTGAAGAAGTCGACATAGACCGGC
This sequence comes from uncultured Rhodoplanes sp., assembly GCA_936924235.1. Classification (GTDB taxonomy): domain Bacteria; phylum Pseudomonadota; class Alphaproteobacteria; order Rhizobiales; family Xanthobacteraceae; genus Z2-YC6860. Next base: position 2,298 of record CAKZHN010000231.1, read on the forward strand.
TTCCAGTCGGCGCCGATCAGATTGAGCATCAGCGCGGCGCGGTAGGCGTTGCCGGACTGGGCAAAGCAGTAGAGCTGGTATTCGGGCATGGCGGTCTCCATGGCGGGCCGTCAGCAGACCACGGCCGCTGCCGATGGAGAAATAGATTTTAGGAATGGTTCGGCGCGCGACCTTTGATGGATCAGCGCGCCAGCGCCACCGGCTCGCCGGAGGCGGCCTTGCCGTCGAAGCGGCCCGCGGCGCCGGACAGCTGCGCCAGCGGCTGGCCGTTGTGATCGCGCATGGTCAGGCCGTCCTGGTCATAGGTCCATTTGCGGCTCATGTAGAACTTTCCGGGGCAGCCGCCCTCCGGCGCGATGGTGCCGTCGGCCGCTGCGGCGTTGACCGCGCCGAACGTCATGTTGCACTGGCGGCCCGACGAACTGAACAGCCAGCGGCCCGCGATTGGCACGGGTGGCGTGGCCGGCTGAGAGAGTGCGCCCGGGCCCGCTCCGGAATTCGCGCTGCCGACGCCGTCGGTGTTGCACGCGGCGAGCGCAAGCGCCGCCGAAAGTATCAACGACGCGCGAAATGCGGAGCGGAAATGCTTCATGCGTTGCGGTTCAGCCCATTACTTCATCGTTGGGATGACGAACTCGGCGCCTTCCTTGGTGCCCGAGGGCCAGCGCGCCGTCACCGTCTTGGTCTTGGTGTAGAAGCGGATCGAATCCGGTCCGTGCTGGTTGAGGTCGCCGAAGCCCGAGCGCTTCCAGCCGCCGAACGTGTAGTACGACAGCGGCACCGGAATGGCGAAGTTGACGCCGACCATGCCGACCTGGACGCGGCTGGTGAAGTCGCGCGCGGTGTCGCCGTCGCGGGTGAAGATCGCGACGCCGTTGCCGTATTCGCTCTCCGACGGCAGCCGCACCGCCTCCTCGTAATCCTTGGCGCGGACCACGGACAGCACCGGGCCGAAGATCTCTTCCTTGTAGATGCGCATGTTCGGCTTCACGTCGTCGAACAGGCAGCCGCCCATGAAGTTGCCGTTCTCGTAGCCCTGCAGCTTGAAGTTCCGGCCGTCGACCACGAGCTTGGCGCCTTCCTTGACGCCGATGTCGACGTACTCCTTCACCTTGTTGAGATGCGCCCTCGTTACCATCGGGCCGTAGTCCGCGTTGGCATCGGTGGACGGACCGATCTTGAGACTCTCGACCCGCGGCACGAGCTTCTTCATCAGCGCGTCCGCGGTCTTCTGGCCGACCGGCACCGCAACCGACACCGCCATGCAGCGCTCGCCGGCCGAGCCGTAGCCTGCGCCGATCAGCGCATCGACCGCCTGGTCCATGTCGGCGTCGGGCATCACGATCATGTGGTTCTTGGCGCCGCCGAAGCACTGCACGCGCTTTCCGTGGGCGCAGCCGGTCGAATAGATGTATTCGGCGATCGCCGAGGATCCGACGAAGCCGATCGCCTGGACGCGCGGATCGACGAGCAGCGCGTCGACCGCTTCCTTGTCGCCGTTGACGACGTTGAGGATGCCCGGCGGCAGGCCGGCCTTGAGGAACAGCTCGGCGATCCGCATCGGCACGGAGGGGTCGCGCTCGGACGGCTTGAGGATGAAGGCGTTGCCGCAGGCGATCGCCGGCGCGCACTTCCACAGCGGGATCATGGCCGGGAAGTTGAACGGCGTGATGCCGGCGACGACGCCGAGCGGCTGGCGCAGCGAGTAGAGGTCGATGCCGGGGCCGGCATTGTCGGTGAACTCGCCCTTCATCAGGTTGGGGATGCCGCAGGCGAATTCCACCACCTCGAGGCCGCGCTGGATGTCGCCCTTGGAGTCGACGAAGGTCTTGCCGTGCTCGGACGACAGCAGCCGCGCGAGGTCGTCATATTCGGCCTGGACCAGCTCCAGGAACTTGAACATCACCCGGGCCCGGCGCTGCGGGTTGGTGGCGGCCCAGCCCGGCTGGGCGGCGGCCGCATTGGCGATGGCCTGCTCGACCTCGGACTTGCTCGCGAACGCGACCTTGGCCTGGACCTCGCCGGTGTTCGGGTTGAACACATCGCCGGTGCGGCCCGAGCCGCCCTTGACCTCCTTGCCGCCGATGAAATGGCCGATATCGCGCATCACCCTTCCTCCTGACCCCGCAAACGGAGCTTTGGCCCGGTTCTGTGTCCGCCGGGCGGTAAACCTGTCGTTAACCCGTGGAATAGCGCATGGCCCCGCGTCCGGGAAGCCTGCTCTGGCCGTGCGGCGGAGTGGTGACGGTCCATTAGCCTTTACAGGTCTTTAAGCCCACCGGGCTTAAGGTCGCGGCACAATTTCCAGCCGAGTCCCGCTCGGGCATTGGAGTGTTTCATGGATCTGTCCACCGGTATCGGGCTTGGATTCGGCCTAACCGTTCTCTGCACCCTCATCCTGATGGGTGGTGATCTCGGCATGTTCATCGACGAACATGCCTTCATCGTCATCTTCGGCGGTGCGAGCGCCGCCACGCTGATCCGTTTTCCGCTGTCGAGCCTTTTCCACGGCATGCCGCTCGGCATGAAGTTCGCGTTCACGATGCGCCGCTGGACCGCTCGCGAGCTGGTCGACGAGATCGCGAACCTCGCCGAGATCGCCCGCAAGCAGGGCCCGATCGGCCTGGAAAAGGTCGAGATCGAGGACACCTTCCTGGCCAAGGGTATGCGCTACATCGCAGACGGCTACGACGCCAATTTCATCCGTGACAACCTCGAGCGCGACATGGACAACTTCTGCGCTCATCTTGATGAAGGTCAGAAAATCTATCGCGCCATCGGCGACTGCGCGCCGGCCTTCGGCATGGTCGGCACGCTGATCGGCATGGTGCAAATGTTCGCCAACATGACCGACCCCTCCAAACTCGGTCCTTACATGGCCGTCGCGCTGCTGGCCACGTTTTACGGTGCAGCGGTCTCGAACCTGTTCTGTCTGCCGATCGCCGACAAGCTGATGCTCAAGCTGCATGACGAGCAGATCAGCCGTTCGTTGATCATCGACGGCGTGTTGATGATCCGCGACAACAAGAGTCCGACGCTGGTGCGCGAGATGCTGCTGGCCTACCTGCCGGAGAAGCACCGCCACGCTGAAGAAGATGATGATGAGACCGCCGAGGCTGCAGCGGCATAGCCGCAGCATCGCATCGCGGCAGCGTAGCATAGCGTCATGGCAAGAAAGAAAAAGGACGGCGGACACGGCGGCGGCGGTCACGGCTGGTTCGTGACCTTCGCCGACCTGATGGGTCTTCTTGTCGCGTTCTTCGTGATGCTGTGCGCTGCGTCCACTCAGGATCAGAAGAAACTGATGATCATCGCGGGCTCGATGCGCGAGGCGTTCGGCACCCAGTCCATCACCCGCTACTCGGGCATCATCGAGAAGGACGGTTTGCCGACCCGGCCTCAGCTCAAGAACTCGGACAAGATCAAGCCGGAGGATTCGTCGGCGACGCCCAGCCCGGACGAGAAAAGCCGCAACAACAAGTTCGGCGCGCGTCTGGAAAACGAAGGCAATTTCGCTTTGGCATCGGCATCCTTGCGGCAGGCGCTGCAGGACTTGCCGGAGATATCGGACGTCTCCAAGCACATCATGATCGAGGAGACCAAGCAGGGTCTCAACATCGAGATCGTGGACCAGAACGGGAGCTCGATGTTTCCGGAAGGCTCGAAGGAGCCGTTCGAGCGCACACGGCGCGTGGTGCAGCGGCTCGCGGCCGGCTTGAAGGTGCTGCCTTACAGGATCTCGGTCGCCGGCCACACCGCGGCGACGCGGCAGGCTGGCCGTCCAGGCTACGGACCGTGGGAGCTGTCGGCCGATCGCGCCAATGCAATCCGCGGCATTCTGGAAACGGAGGGCGTGCCCAGCGCGAACTTCTACATGGTCGCCGGCCGCGCAGACACCCAACCGCTGTTCCCGGACGATCCGTTCGTTGCCGCCAACCGGCGGGTGACGATCACCCTGATGCAGGAAGCACCACCCGTGCCGACCTCTCTTAGGCCTTGAATTTATTGAGGTTATTTTATCTGCGGCAAACCGTGCTGCCGGATGTTGTTTTGCCGGAAGGGGTGTATAAACCGGCGCCTTGATTGATGGTGCGATGCAACCCGCGACCCTTCCGGTTCCATGACCGACCTTGCCGCCGACGCCAGCCGCACGGCTTCTCAGCCTGCGGGGTGCCATTCCGCCGGCAGCTTCTGGGCGCTGACGCTCGGCAGCGTCGGCGTCGTTTACGGTGACATCGGCACGAGCCCGCTCTACGCGTTCCGCGTCGCGGTCGGCCATGCTGCCGCTTCCGGTCCGGTGACACGCGATACGGTGCTTGGCGTGCTGTCGATGATCTTGTGGGCGCTGGTCGTCGTCGTCACGGTCAAATACGTCCTGGTGCTGTTGCGCTCCGATAACAACGGCGAGGGCGGCACGCTGTCGTTGACCGCGCTCGCCACCCGGGGCTTCGGGCATCGCACCATGGTGGTGATGCTGCTCGGCATCATCGGCGCCGCGATGTTCCTCGGCGACTCGGTGATCACGCCGGCGATCTCGGTGCTCTCCGCGGTCGAGGGCTTGTCGCTCGCGACGCCGGCGTTCGAGCACTACGTCCTGCCGATCACCGTGGTGATCCTGATCGCTTTGTTCGCGGTCCAGCGGCGCGGCACGGCGCGTGTCGCGGCGTTCTTCGGGCCGGTCATGGCGATTTGGTTCGTCTGCATTGCCGTGGCCGGCGCGACCCACATTTTCGATGACCCGCACGTCTTTGCCGCGATCAATCCGCTCTACGCCATCAGCTTCCTGTCGCAGCACGGCCACATCGGGCTGATCACGCTCGGCGCGGTGTTCCTCGCGGTGACCGGCGGTGAGGCGCTCTACGCCGATCTCGGCCACTTCGGGCGAAAGCCGATTCAGGTGGCGTGGCTCGGCCTCGTGCTGCCGGCGCTCCTGATCAACTATTTCGGTCAGGGCGCGCTGGTCCTGGCGCATCCCGAGGCGCTCGAAAACCCGTTCTATCGGCTGGTGCCGAATTCGCTGCTGTTGCCGTTTGTGGTGCTCGCCACCGCTGCGACCGTCATCGCAAGCCAGGCCGTGATCACCGGCGCCTATTCGCTGGTGCGGCAGGCGATCCAGCTTGGCCTCCTGCCACGGCTCGCCATCGTGCACACCTCGGCCGAATATTCCGGCCAGATCTATCTGCCGCGCGTCAACAATGCGCTGCTGGTCGGCGTGCTGCTGTTGGTCGGCCTGTTCCGGACCTCGGACGCCCTGGCGTCGGCCTATGGCATCGCGGTCGCCACCACCATGGTGGTGGACGGCGTGCTGGGCTTCCTGGTGATCTGGCGGCTTTGGCGCTGGCCGGCCTGGCAGGCGGCGCTGCTCATGGTGCCGCTCGTCGTGATCGACGCGACGTTCTTCTCGGCCAATCTGTTGAAGCTGCTCGAAGGCGCCTGGGTGCCGCTGCTGTTCGGCATCGGCATGGTGATGACGATCCTGACCTGGCGGCGCGGCACCCGCATCCTGGCGCAGAAGACGCGCAAGACCGAGGTGCCGCTCGACGTGCTGCTGAACTCTCTGGAGCGGAAGCCGCCGCATATCGTGCCGGGCACCGCGGTGTTCCTGACCAGCGATCCCGAATTCGCCCCGACCGCGCTCCTGCACAACCTCAAGCACAACAAGGTGCTGCACGAGCACAACGTCATCCTCACCATCGTCACGGCGGACACGCCGCGCGCCGGCGAGGAGGAGCGGGTGACGATCACGCCGGTGGTGAAGAACTTCAGCCGCGTGGCGCTGAAGTTCGGCTACATGGAGACGCCGAACGTGCCCAAGGCGCTCGCAATTGCGAGAAAGCAGGGCTGGCAGTTCGACATCATGTCGACGTCGTTTTTCCTGTCGCGCCGGGCGCTCAAGCCGTCGGCGAACTCCGGCATGCCGACCTGGCAGGACCGCCTGTTTATTGGGCTTGCCAAGAGCGCCTCGGACGCGACCGACTTTTTCCAGATTCCGACCGGGCGCGTGGTCGAAGTCGGCACGCAAGTCACGGTGTAGGTCGGTTTCATCGGATCGTGATCGAGCGGCAAGCGCGGAGCGCTTCGTCGCCTGTATGCTCCAGCCCTGATCGGCAATCGGCGCAAGCACCTGGTCCGATATCGGCGGATTAGGTCTGATATTCACTCAAAAACAGCCCCAACGCTTTCTTTCCCGCGCGGTCGGCCTCCGTCATCGTGCTGAAAAAGCCTTCGGACCGTTTGACGGCGCTGTTGCGACCCGAGCGATAGATTTCCCATCTCCACGGGGCAGAGGGGCGTCCCCGGTTTTTCACGACGACGGAAAAGTCGGGGCGTTCGGGTGTGCGCATACACGAGCCTTTCGATTCTCTTGATGGCACCGAACTATGATCGCGTGCGCCACCCAATGCCACTTCAATCGCCCTGGTCGCTTCATGCCGTTGAAGATCGTTTCCTCGACTTCGTGAGGAATGTGGAGTACGTTTCCTTTATCCAGACGCGAGCACGTCGCGTTCGGCCTTCTTAGCTTGCAAATCGCTAGCCGACCGGGCGGCCCAGCCGGGCCTCCGTGGACTCTCGTTCCGATCCATGATCGGACGAAAGGATGGACCATGGCTTTCTCTCTGAAGCTCACTCCAAATGTCGAGCGGATTGGCTGGGGAGCTGTCGGCGGGGCCGCCGCTCTTGCGGCCATAGGTTTTTCGTACGGGGGCTGGATGACAGGCGGCGGCGCCGCGGAATTCGCACGACGCCAGGCCGATAGCGCCGTTGTTGCTGCGCTGGCTCCGATTTGCGTCGAAAACTTTCGTCATGCCGAGAATGCCGATGGGAATCTGACGAAGCTCAAAGCCATCAGCTACTCGTATGAGAAAAGCACCTTCGTCGCTCAAGGCGGCTGGGCCACTTTCCCGGGAAAGAGTGAGCCTCAGTCGGCGGTCGCGCAGGCTTGCGCGGAAATCCTCGGCCGCCCTGCAATGTAGCCTATGAACGCATCGGGCTCGCCTGCTGCCCGATGTCGTGGGCGGAGCTTTGCCTTGCCGTTGGCGGGCGCCATACGATTCACAACAGCGCGAGACGTGAGATGCATCCTGACCAAAAGCAATATCGAGGAGACGCGTTCGACCGCGCCATCAGGGAGACCTTCGGGGAGGTGGCAACGTTGGACAAGGTCGAGGAGGCTCGAAGGCTCTACGCCCGTTACAGGACCGAGGATCTCTTGAACAGATTGAGAGCCGCCGCGCCTGACAAAAACGGCGAGCCGCAGCCTTGGACTTGAATCGCGACATCAGCCCGGGCGCGTCAGTCTTTCTGAGGGGATGCGAGCCGCGTTAGATCTTCCAGGACCCGGGCAATCAGCATCTGCCGCCTCGGATCCTGTGCGGCCGCGGAACTGGCGAACAGCGACAGCAGGTAACGCACCTTCTCGGCGGCTTCTTCCCAGCTGTGCGCAGGAGAAGCCAGCAGTTGATTTTCCAGCTCCTGCTGACGCACGCGCAGTGACTGTTCGTTGGCCGAAACCTCCGAAAGGAGCCGCCGGAGTTCTGTCGCCTTCTGAGCCGCCATGCCGCGGTGGGCGTCGAGTTCGACCGGCTTCTCAGTCATGGCCTGTCCGGATGTCCTGGGATCATCGCCCGGCGGCCAGATGCCACCGCGATTCTCGATCGCATCAGGCTTGCGCCCGTTTATCCGGAAAGTCGATCACAATCGTGCGGAGCATCGCAACGCGCACAACATCGTCATGCGTTGTTAACCTCGGGCCGTCACGGTCAGCGTCAGTCTCCCACATTCACAAGTTACTCCCCGCCTGGCGCTGATGCCGATCATTGCGCAGCGAACATGCAGGCCAGGGCTGGAGTCGTATTGATGAAAAAGGCATTGCCGGAAAAGATGTTTGTCGACGCGCAGTCCAGAATGAGCGTGCTTCGCGATTGGGTGCTCAACGAGGGCGTTACCGTGATCGAGATGAACGAGCGGCAGTTTTGGAACTTCGCTGCCCTTCAACCTGCCTCGGAGAAGCCCTGGATCACGTTCATGGGCCGCCCATTGCGTGTGTCGGACATGCCCGACGATGCTCAGAAGTGCCTCGGCATTCACGATCCGCGGTGCCCGGGTGCCATCTAGTCAGACGACGCTCGGTCAGGATTTGAATGGGGCAGCAATACTGCCGCAAATAAATATATCCAGGATTTGCATTGTATATCCAGGAATTGAGCCTACCTTTAAAAAGTACCTAGAAAATAGTTTTTAGGTTTTATTGGAAGGAATTACTATGTCCAATCAACAGCAGGGCTCCAACGACGCCCCGAAGAATCCCGCCCCGACCGAGACCAAGCCCGACGCCCAGCAGAAGCAGGGCGATGGCAAGCAGGGCTCCGAGAAGCCCGAGCAGCAGAAATAGTCCGCCACTCTGACGGGCCCGGCACGTGCCGGCTTTCTTGTCCTAAAAGGACCGAGTGCTCTGAAGCCGCCGCGAACGCCTGGTCAATGGCCGCGGCGGCCAATTCACGCGTCGACCACACAGCAGGCCACGAACGAGCGCGCCGGTGATCTTCTGTAAGAACAAGCTCGGTACCGATTTTACGCGGCTGCACGCGAATATCGTGGAAGAGGATGGGGCGTTCACAGTTTCCGTCCGGATATTCAATCACCTGAACAGAAAGATGGCGCCTGGGGCCAGGAAATCGCCGCCACCTTCGACATGGCGAGCCTGATGGTCGGTTCGCTGGCAAGTCAGTTCTCGATTCCCGAGAATTGCGTTTCGATAAAGATCGTCATGCAGCGCTATCGCGACGGAACGATTCACTAGCCCGAAACAGCTTGTGGAATTTGATGTGATGACTGCCTGTCGTGGAGATCGGGTTAGCGGATGAGGCTGTTGCTACCCGCAAGACTACGACGGCGAAGTCGTTGTCTTGCACGACCCGAACTCGTCGTCAGGTGGCCGATCTTCTGAAAAGCGCCGCACACGTTCCTCCTCCTGCCGCGCACGTCGATGTCGTTTTCCTGTCACCAAGGCGCTCAAGCCGTCGGCGAATTCCGGCATGCCGACTTGGCGGGACCGCCTGTTTATTGGGCTCGCCAAGAGCGGCCCTCGGGCGCCAGCGACTTATTCCAGGTTCCGACCACGAACGTGGCAGAAGTGGGAACTCGCGTCACAGTTTAGTCATAGTTCCCTCGACTAACCCCATGATCCATATGTATTTTGTGCTCTGAAAAGCACACTCCGTCCGGGATTTTTCGCAATGTGTATTGCTGGCTAGACTCGCATTATCGGTTGTCTTACCCAGGGTTTACCTGACAACCAAGAAGGCACCCCGGAGGGGCAGAGAATGAAGTTCACGTACAAAGTTGCTGCAGTTGCAGCATTTTTCGGCATCGCGGCGCTGCCGGCTTCGGCCGCTGACCTGCCGCAGCGTAACGTCTACAAGGCGCCGGTCGTGGCCCCCCAGTTCAACTGGACCGGCTTCTATCTCGGTGTGTACGGCGGCTACGCGTTCGGCACCGGCAACACGGATGGCTTCGACGGCGGCATGGCCGGCGGCACCATCGGCTACAACTGGCAGGCGCTGGGCTCGCCGTGGGTGTTCGGCCTTGAGGCCGACGGCGGCTGGACCAACTTCGGTGACTCGGCGTCGCTCACCGCAGGGGCCCTCACCGTCACGGCCAAGTCCGAAGCCCAGGCCATGGCGACCTTCCGCGGCCGCGTCGGCTACGCCTTCGACCGCACGCTGTTCTACGCCACGGGCGGCGGCGCCTTCCTGAGCAACAAGCTGTCGGTCTCGGCGACGTCGGGCGGCTTCACGACGGGCATCTCCGACACGCAGGACCACTGGGGTTATGCGGTCGGCGGCGGCATCGAGTACGCCTTCGCGCCGAACTGGTCGGCCAAGGCCGAGTACCTCTATCTCGGCCTCGGCTCGAAGACCTACTTCAGCAACATCGCCGGCGGCATCTCGAGCGGCGACCTCGACGTGCACACCGTCAAGTTCGGCCTGAACTATCGCTTCGGCCCCGGCGGCATCTGGCGCTGATCGGTTCACGATCGTCTCTAAGCGAAGCCCCGCTCCCCCGAGCGGGGCTTTTGCTTTTCGTAGCTAGGACGTGACGCCCACGAGCCAATCCGGGTTTCACCCGCTGGGCAGAGGGGGCATCAAGCCGATATAAACGCGCATCCGGCCTGTTGCGACGCAGCACGGCCGCGCAATTTTATTGGGCGACGGTCCATGACGCCAACCGATGCGCCGCTTGCCGGCGAAGCTCACGTTGAGGGTCACGGCCGGAGCGGCTTCTGGCTGCTGACGGTCGGCAGTATCGGCGTGGTCTATGGCGACATCGGCACGAGCCCGCTCTATGCGCTGCGCGAGGCCGTGAACGCCGCCGTGGGCTCCGAAGGCATCGCGGGCCGCGAGCCGGTGCTCGGCGTGGTGTCGCTCATTCTCTGGGCGCTGATCATCACGGTCACGTTGAAATACGTCGTGATCCTGCTGCGCGCCGACAACAAGGGCGAGGGCGGCACGCTCGCCCTGATGGCGCTCGCCCAGCAGGCGCTCGGCAAGCGGACCGCCGTGCTGGTGCTGCTCGGCATCATCAGCGGCGCGCTGTTCTACGGCGATGCCGTGATCACGCCGGCGCTGTCGGTGCTGTCCGCCGTCGAAGGCCTCAAGATCGCGACGCCGCACTTCGACCCGTACATCGTGCCGGCCACCGTCGTCATCCTGGTCCTGCTGTTCTCGGTGCAGTCGCGTGGCACGGCCAGCGTCGCGGCCTTCTTCGGCCCGATCATGCTGGTCTGGTTCGTCGTGATGGCGCTGGCCGGTCTCTGGCATGTCGCGATGGACCCGGGCGTGCTCGCGGCGATCAACCCGGTCTACGGCGTGCGTTTCGTGGCGAGCCACGGCGTCGTCGGCCTGGTCACGCTCGGCGCCGTGTTCCTCGCCGTCACCGGTGCCGAGGCGCTTTATGCCGACCTCGGCCATTTCGGCCGGCCGCCGATCCAGTTCGCCTGGGCTGCGATCGTGCTGCCGTCGCTCGCGCTCAACTACTTGGGGCAGGGCGCGCTGGTGCTGTCGAACCCCAAGGCGATCGAGAACCCGTTCTTCCTGCTGTTTCCCGAATGGATGCTGCTGCCGATGGTGCTGCTCGCCACCGTAGCCACCGTGATCGCGAGCCAGGCGGTGATCACCGGCGCTTATTCGCTGAGCCAGCAGGCGATCCAGCTCGGCCTCATGCCGCGCCTCGAGGTGCGCCACACCTCGGAGACCCAGGTCGGCCAGATCTACATGCCGCGCGTCAACTGGCTGCTGCTGCTTGGCGTGCTGCTGCTGGTGGCGCTGTTCCGCTCCTCGAGCGCGCTGGCGTCGGCCTACGGCATCGCGGTCACCGGCACCATGGTGGTGACCGGCCTGATGGCCGTGATCGTGATCTTCAAGGACTGGCGCTGGCCGCTGTGGGGCGCGATCGCGCTGATGGCGCCGTTCCTCCTCATCGACATGACGTTCCTTGGCGCGAACCTCCTCAAGGTCGCCGAAGGCGGCTGGATGCCGCTCGTGCTCGGCGGCCTGGTGATGACCGTCATGTACACTTGGCGGCGCGGCAGCCGGCTCCTGTTCGAGAAGACCCGTAAGAGCGAGGTGCCGCTCGACTCGCTGGTGGCCAACCTCGAGCGCAAGCCGCCGACGCGCGTGCCGGGCACCGCGGTGTTCTTCACTGGCGATCCCGCGTGCGCGCCGACCGCGCTGATGCACAGCCTCAAGCACTACAAGGTGCTGCACGAGAAGAACGTCATCCTCACCATCGAAACGGCGCCGGTGCCGCGCATCGATCCGGCCGACCGGGTGCATATCGAGCCGCTCGGCGAGACCTTCCTGCGCCTGAAGCTCCGCTTCGGCTTCATGGAGCAGCCCAACGTGCCCAAGGCGCTGGGCATCGCCAGGAAGCTCGGCTGGCAGTTCGACATCATGTCGACCTCGTTCTTCCTGTCGCGGCGATCGCTGCGGATGGCGCAGAAGTCCGGCATGCCGCGCTGGCAGGACCGGCTGTTCATCGCGCTGGCGCGCAGCGCCAACGACGCCACCAGCTATTTCCAGATTCCGACCGAACGCGTGGTCGAGGTCGGCACCCAGGTTGCGATCTAGGCTGCGGCTCGGGCGCGTTCCAGGCTGCAATCGGGCGGTTGTTTATGGCCGCGGCGTGCCCGTATAAGATCGCGATGAAATGGCTGCGAGCCATGCCTGTCTGGGGGCCTCGCGCTGAATGGAGAGTTCAATGTCCGAGTTGAGGGACCCGCCGGTTCACGATCTGACGCCCGAGGATGTGGCCAAGGGCCTTGCCCAAGGCACCATGCTGCTGGTCGATGTGCGCGAACTGAACGAGACCGCGGTCGAGCGCTATCCGGGCGCCGCCATCGTGCCGCTGTCGTGCTTTGATCCCGCGCAGATCCCCGATCCGCAGGGCAAGAAGGTCGTGTTCGCCTGCCGCTCCGGCCGCCGCTCGGTGACGGCTTCGCAGGCCGCGCAGGCGTCGGGCCTGCCGTACGACTGCCATCTCGCCGGTGGCATTCTCGCCTGGAAGGCCGCGGGACTGCCGACCGAAAGCTGAAAGCGGGCGAAAACGCGCGATCCGAAGATCGCGCGTTCAAGCCGAAAGGCTGAACCGCACGCCTACACGAGCCGCGGGTCTAGAAGCGGTAGTTGATACCGCCTTTGACGATCTGGTTGACCGACTTCACGTTGGTGGCGCCGCCTGTCGTCAGCACGGTGCTCGTATTCGTGAAGTTGGTCTCGTCGATGCCGCCGAAGTTCAGATAGTCGTACTCGACCTTCGCGGACCAGTTGCCGAGGAGCGCCCATTCGACACCGGCGCCGACCATCCAGCCGGTGCGATCGAAGCTGCCGGTGATCGCGCCACCGACACCGTCGTTGACGTTCCATTTCTCGCGGGTCCAGGCGGCGCCGCCCTTGCCGTACACCAGCCAGCGATCGAATGCGTAGCCCAGCCGGGCTGCGGCCGTGGCGTAGAAGTCGTTCCTGACCTTAAGGTCGCCTGCGCCGAACGCCGGCACCAGCGAGATCTCCGTCTTCACGTCGGAGTAGGAGTATTCGCCCTCGAAGCCGATGACGATGTTGCCCATCTGGTAGTTGTAGCCAACCTGGCCGCCGCCGACGAAGCCCTTGAGGTCTCCCGAGCCCGGATCGCCGAACTCGTCGTTGCCGCTGAGCCTGGCCCAGCCATAGCCTGCATGTCCGCCGACGTAGAAGCCGGTCCAGTTGTAGCGGGCCTCAACGATTTGGGCCGGGCTCTTGTAGATCGGCCTTCCTGGCAGATCGGCTGCAAGGGCAGCCGGCGACAACGCAACAAACACGCCCATTACCGAAAGCAGAGTTGTTTTGCGCATCTTTGCATTCCCCGAATTGGCCCCCTGTTGGCCATAAGTATTTTTTTATGTGGATAGCTTGCTCCCTGTTGCTGTGATTCGTGATGTTCAATCAATGGGTGTAATGCACGGCGTCTCGATCAGTGTCCGCTCGACAACACTTGCGGTTCGGGTGATGGTCGCGTCGCCGGATGTCTCCAACGCAGGACGACAGATTTCCATGATTGCGCAGGACTTTCGCCCAAGGCTCGCGCGGCTTGCAGCCTCGGTGGCCGCGCTGGCGGCCGTTGCTCTGGCGATGGCGACGCCTGCTGATTCGCAAGGCAGATCCGATCGGGTTGTCAACGTCTACAACTGGTCGGACTACGTCGAGCCGACCGTGATCGAGGCCTTCACCAAGGAAACCGGCATCAAGGTCAAGTACGACACCTTCGACGCCAACGAGACGCTGGAGACCAAGCTCCTCGCCGGCAAATCCGGCTACGACGTGGTGGTGCCGACCGGCTATTTCCTGGAGCGGCAGATCAAGGCCGGCGTGTTCCAGAAGCTCGACAAGAGCAAGCTCTCCAACATCGGCAACGTGTGGCCGGATATCGCCAAGCGTCTCGCCACTTACGATCCCGGCAACCAGTTCGCCGTCAACTACATGTGGGGCACGGTCGGCATCGGCTACAACGTCAAGAAGGCGAGGGAGATGCTCGGCATCTCCGGCTCCGTGAGCGATGCGATGGCGAGCTGGGACATCGTGTTCAAGCCCGAGCAGCTCGCGAAGTTCAAGGCCTGCGGCGTGCACATGCTCGACTCTGCCGACGACGTGATGCCGGCGGCGCTGCACTATCTCGGGCTCGATCCCAACACCAAGCAGGAGGCCGATCTGAGCAAGGCCGCCGACCTCGTGATGAAGATCCGGCCGAATGTCGCCAAGTTTCATTCGTCGGAATATCTGAACGGGCTGGCATCCGGCGAGATCTGCCTGGTGCTCGGCTGGTCGGGCGACGTCAAGCAGGCGCAGAAGCGCGCGGCCGAGGCCAAGGGCGGCGTCGAGGTCGGCTACGCGATCCCCAAGGGCGGCGCGCAGATGTTCTTCGACAACTTCGCGATCCCGAAGGACGCGCCGCACGTCGCCGAGGCGCACGCCTTCATCGACTACATGCTGCGCGCGGACGTGGCGGCGAAGAACTCAAACTTCCTCGGCTATGCCAACGGCAATCTCGCGAGCCAGAAGCTGATGGACAAGTCGGTGCTCGACGACAAGACCGTCTATCCGGACGAGGCGACGCTTTCGAGCCTCTACGTGGTCACCGCGCGCGACCAGCGCACCACGCGGCTCACCAACCGGCTGTGGACCAAGATCAAGACGGGGCAGTAGGCCCGGCTACCGTTCCGGACATAAGCTGCTGCCGCGAGCGCGGCGGTCTAACGGATCGTCACCACCGAGACGTGCCTCACTTCGCGGACCGGCGGGTCAAATCCACGGCTCTGGCAGTTTTGGATCGGGTGCTGCTCGCCAATGATAATGTTGTATCTGTTGGAGAATGACCCGTCGGGCTCGAAGGTGCCCGTGATGACCTCGACCTGATCCTTGTTCGAGGCGGATGGGACTATCCGGGCCAGCACAACGCAGGCGAAGGTCTTTCCATCTTCCTTCTGAATGCCTGCCCGCACCCAGACCACCTTCGAATGCTCCCGCGTCACGGTCAGCGCGGCGACCTGCGCCGGCGTGAGCTTCACTTCGGGAATGCTGGCTTCTTCGAGAGCTTTTCGTTTTGCCTCCATCGCCTGCTGATGAAGCTGCGCACAGCTGGCCAGCATCGTTGCCAGCGCGGCGACACCTATGAACCGAAACATCCCGTCCCCCCTGTGGGGATGGACCATATCGTCTCACGGCTCGGCCATGCAACCGGAAGGCGATCCGGAATGCGGAGTTCGCGGCTGCCGCTTTCGGCGCAGGGGTTGCCTGCTCAATGCGTGTCGAACACCGCCTGATACACCGCGACCGCCTTGCGGATGGCCTCAAGCTCCGCCTTGGTCGGATTGTCCGGGTCCTTTGCCGGCGGCAGGCTGCCGAACTTCAGCAGGCAGGCCATCAACAGAAACCGCGCCTTGTTTGCGGTGAGGTTGGTCGCTGCGATGTGGAAGTCGGTCGGGTCGGCAAAGCCCATCGGCGCGCCGCGGCCGGTCATCGCCACCGGGATGCCGCTGAACACGGCTTTGGTCAGCAGCTTGCTGCGCGTGTGCGACGGCGAGCGGCCGTAGGGCACGAGGCCCTGGATGACGAAGCCGGTGAGCAAACCCAGGCCGAGCTTGTGGTCGATCGAGGCGATCAGATCGATCTCCGGCGCGGCGTCGTAGCCCGGACCCATGGCGGTATAGCTGCCGTCGTTCGAGATAGTGACCACCGGAATGGCGTCGGGCAGGAGCTTGCCGCTGGCGTCCTTCACCGCCACGTCGATCAGCTCGAAACCGCCGGAGCCTTTCTTCACCGCCTTCACGCTCTTGGGCAGCGTGGTGATCTTCAGGTCGGATTTGTAGGTGTGCTTGAACAGCGGCAGGTAAGTGAGCGCGATGCGGCCGGTGTGGCTGACGTTGCCGACGATGCCGCCATGGCCGCCGGTCGCAACATAGCCGCCGGGCCGCGCGTCGGCTTTGGAGACCTCGCGCGACGCAAAGATCTGCTGCTCCTGGATCACCACGACGCCGCAGCGGTTCTTGCCGTGCTCGTCAGCCCACACGCGCGAGCGGATGTAGCGCGCCGAGTCGACGATGTTGGCCGGTCCGTCGGCGCTGAGCTGGCCTTGCGGCCGCTGCGCGGCGTTGCAGCAGATCGGCCTGTCGGTGTCGACGAGCAGGTTGAACCAGTAGGCGCTCTCCTCGACCTGGGGGCTGCCCTGGGTCCAGATCATGCCGTCATAGTCGTTGCCCGACGCCAGCGCCTGCATGTCGTTGGTGGCCTTCGCCAGCATCTGGCGATGCGGGCCGACGCCGAGATGATAGGGCTTGTAGGCGAAGTAGTGTGTGGCGCGGACCTCCGGCGGGATGTCGCCTTCGCCCTTGTCGGTGCGGCGCTGCGCGGGCAGCCCCTTGGTGTAACCGCCCGGGGGCACGCCGCGATAGAAGTCGATGGTGGCGATGGACGACAGCAGGCTCGCGGTGCCTTCGACGCCGATCCCCAGGCGGTCGATCTCCTCGAAGCTGCGTGAGCCGTCGGGGAAGAAGCCCTGACGGTACTTCTGGCCGCCCGGCACGGTGCAGTCGTCGTCCCAGGCCGAGCCGTCGGCCTGCGTGGCCATATAGGGCAGGGGATAAAGCCCGTCCTCGGGCTTCAGCTCGATCTCGTAGACCGGCTTGTCGGCCGGCGACTGGCGCTCTTTGCGGAACACGCCGTCGGCGCCGATGTAGCCGTCGGGCGGGCCGTACAGCTCGGCCGCGTCGGACTCCAGCGGATGCGCCGAGAACTGCTCGACATAGACTTTCACGGGAGCCGCGAGCCGCTGCGAGCGCAGCGCGTCGTGCCTGAGCGGCGCGCCGTCGACGTCCTTCATCAGCGGCAGGCCGTGCCTCGCGCGCGCCTTGTTCGACGTGATCAGCGGCGGCGTGTTCTGGATGGTGGCCGTGGGGCCGGCGAGATGGGCAATGCGGGTCTTGCTGCTCTGGTTCATCGCGTGGGCTTCACCTCGTTACCGGCCCGCGATGATAGCCCATAACGCACGCGGCAAACCAAGCGCGGCGCCGAATGCCCCGTATGCGTCCAGGTCGGCGGTGCCGGTCAATCAGTCGAGCTTGATCGCGGCGGCCTTTGCCACGCCGCGCCACTGTTCGAGGTCCTTGAGGACGAAGTCCCGCCAGGCGTCGCCGATCAGCGGATCGAGCTCGAAGCCAAGGTCCCTGAAGCGATCGGTGAAGGCCTTGTCCTTCATCACCTCATCCATCGCGGTGCGGAGTCGGGCGACGATGGCCGGCGGCGTGCGCGCCGGCGCGGTGAGGCCATAGGCCACGACCGCGGAAACCTTGAGCCCGCTCTCCTCCAGCGTCGGCACGTCCGGCAGCACGCGCGAACGCGTCTTGCTGGTGACGGCGAGCGCGCGCAGCGCCTTGCTTTCGATATGCGGCTTGACCTGCACGGGTGTGATCGGCCCGACATCGACGGTGCCGGCGATCAGCGCGTTGGCCATCGGGCCGAGGCCCACATAGGGCACGTGCTCCATCTTGATGCCGGCGGCTTTCTCGACCAGCGCCATCACCAGGTGCGGCAGGCTGCCGACGCCGGCGCTGCCATAGTTCAGCTTGCCCGGATTGGCCTTGGCGTAGGCGACGAACTCGGCCATCGAGGCAAAGGGCTCTTTGGGAGGGACCGCGATCGTATAAGGCTGATGCGCGATGCTGGCGATGAAGGCGAAGTCGTCGGGGATCGCGTAGGGCACGGTCTTGACCGCAGGCAGCACCGAGAGACCGTCGGTGACGCACCAGAGCAGCGTGTAGCCGTCGGGATCAGCCTTCGCGACCAGATCGGTGCCGAGCAGCGCCGCGGCGCCGGGCTTGTTCTCGATGTAGAACTGCTGGCCGAGCCGCTTGCTCAATTCCTGCGCCACGAGACGCCCGGTGAGGTCGGTGCCGGCGCCGGCGGCGAACGGGATCACCACCCGGACGGGCTTTGACGGATAGTCCTGCGCCGGCGCGGGCGCTGAACCAACGAGCATTCCCACCAGCGCAATTGCGGCCGCGGTCCGCATTCCCATCGGAGCCTCCCGGTTCACCCCATCGCGTTCAATGCCAGTGCGCGAAGCACAGCCCGACGCCGGTCAGCGCGTGGGAGCGGTAGCCCGGCACATACGAGATCCAGTCGAGCTCGAGGTCTTTCACGGCGGCGGCGACCGCGATCCAGTTGCGGATTTCGGAGGAGCCGCTGAGCAGCTTCTTGGTCGGCAGTGCCTTCAGGGCGGCGTGGTCCTTCCGCCGCAGCGCCTCGATCACCTCGCGATCGAGCTCCTCGTTCACCAGGAAGTGGCTGAGCCCGCCGGACGCCATGATGCCGATGCGCAGGTCGCCCGGGAAGCTGTCGATCAAGCCCCGGATCGCAATGCCGAGATCGAAGCAGCGCGTCGGGCTCGGCTGGTTGGGCGGATAGTAGGTGTTCAGGATGATCGGCACGATCGGGATCGGGCCGTTCGGCATGAAGCGCCGGTGGATGAACGAATAGGCGTGGCCTTCGAACTGATCGCCTTTCAGCGATTTCATCGCCGTGATGTCGAAGCCCTTGTCCGTCAAACCGGACGCGATGTGGGTGGCAAGGCCGGCATGGCAGGGATAGAAGCGCTCGTGCTTGTCTTCCATGCGCTTGCGCTGATCCTGCAGGTACCAGCTGTCGGTCGGCTCGGCGGGCGCAGGCGCATTGCGGATGCTGTCACCATAGTAGACCGCGATCGCGGGGCGGCACTCGTCGCCGAAGATCTCGCGCTGGTCGTCGCCGATGATCACCAGCACGTCGAGCTTCGCGGCCGCCAGCGCCGACTGCAACCGGTCCATGGCGTCCATGGTGTCGCGATGGCGCTCCGCCTGCGCCGCGGCGGTGATCTTTTCCGCCGCACTGGCCGGGGTGGATTTCAGCAGGTCTTCGAACGAGCGCGGCTTGCCTTCGAAGTCATAGATGGGCGCGCGGCAATCGACGTGATCGAACATGCCCTGCCAGTTCTCGCGTGACGAGACCAGCATGGTGCTGTGCGATGTACCGAATGCAGCGACGACCTTGGCCATGCGACCTCCCATAGTGCCGCGCGTTTTAGATCGCGCGTGCGGAACGGGATCGTAGGGGGCTGATGGGATCAGTCAATCGGCGGTTTCGCCGCGGTGACGTCCTGGCCGACGCATGCGGGCGCATCGGCGGCCGGCACGGGACCGCCCGTGCCGGCCTCGTGCCGACGTTACTGCGTGATCACTTCGGCGACCTTCCGGTCGGTCGGATTGACGATCAGCAGCTTGTTGCTGTCGAGCAGCGCGTAGCTGTACGGCCGCAGGGCAGGCACTTGCTGTGCCGCGTTGACCGGCACGGGACGGATCGCCAGCTGATCGGGAACCTTCTGGCCGACGTTGGCCGTGAAGCCGACAGGCGGCGTTTCCTTCGCAGCCTGGCCGGAAATGTTCTGCCAAGCTGTCTTCTGCTGCGTGCTGCTCAGCGAAAGCTGGTCCGTGGGCTTGGCCATCGACGACGATGTGCTCGAAGAGTTGGACATGCCGGCGGCCGCGGCTAGCGACACGCCCGAAAGAAGGATGGCCGTTGCGATGACGATGCGGGAGGGCGTTTTCATTGTGAACTCCAGGTTCGAACGTCGCCCTCTCTTGTCAAATGCAATATCGCTCCACGGGTTTCAGCGTTGCGAGGGTCGCGCGAATTAACTCTTGGTTATGGCGAGTTGTCGCACGGGACCTTTCAGTTGCAGCGAGGCGCCTAGCCCTCGCGCCAGCGGCGGTGCAGCCACAGCCACTGCTCGGGGTGCTCGCGCACCCAGCTCTCGACCACGCTGGTGATCACCTGCATGGTGCCTTCGACGTCGATCTTGCCGCTCGCGTCGCGCTTGGGCTCGATCGCCTCGGTGACGCGGACCTGCAATCGCCCGTCGGGATGGCGCACCGCGCGGATGCCGTGGATCGGGCACTCGATGAGGCGGGCCAGCCGCGCGATGGTCTGGTTGGCCAGTGTCTTTCTGCCGAAGAACGTCACCGGCACGCCGGGTCCGTACCACTGATCGACCAGCATCGCGACGTGCGAGCCGTGCTGAAGCGCATCGGCGAGCTTGACCGGCGCATCCATGGTGGTCGGCAGGAGGGTGCCCATGCAGCCCGCGCGCATCCGGACCACCTCGTCGGCCACGGCTCTGATGTTGGGGCGGCGGTAGAGCACCGTCGCATCGAGGCCATACTTGTGCGCGGCGATCGCCGGCAGCTCCCAGTTGCCTACGTGCGCGGCGAAGGCCAGCACCGGCCGGCCGGCATCGCGGATGCGGAACGCGATCTGCTCGGCGTCGTCGGAGCGCATGATGCGGCCCGAGCCTTGCAGCCTGTCGTAGTCCCACAACTCGTCGATATGGGCAAATTCCGCCACGACGCGGCCGAGATTGTCCCAGACGCCGCGCAGGATGCGCTCGATCTCGTCGGGGGATTTCTCCGGGAAGGCCGCGGCGAGCTGGGCGCGGCCGATGCGATGCTCGCGAAACAGCGGGCCGATCGCGCGCAGGAGCCCGCCCATGGCGTTCGACATCACGCGGAGCGGGACAAGCCTTGCGCCGCGCAGCGCGTGCACGGCGAGAAAGCCCACCAGCGCGTTGGTCGCGCGGCGGAGCCGGATCGCGAGCTTGAGCTTGATCGCGCGAGTGTCCACGCGAGAGCCTAGAACATCACGACGATCTTGCCGAACACCTGGCGGCTTTCCAGCCGCGCGATGCCGCGTTCGAGGTCGGCGAGGCCGATCTCGGTGTCGATCACCGGCAGCATGCCGCCCGCCATCTTGTCGAGGCTGTCGCGGATGTTCTTCATCGAGGCGCCGAACGAGCCGAGGATCTTGTACTGCTGCTGGAACAGCTGCATCAGGTTGAAGGTGATGCTCGGTCCCGCGGTCGAGCCGCAGGTGACGAGCCGTCCGCCCCGCTTGAGCACCAGTAGCGACTCGTTGAAGCCTTCGCCGCCGACATGCTCGAACACCACGTCGACGCCCTTCTTGTTGGTGAGCTTGCGGGTGATCGTCGCGAAGCGGTCCTTGCGATAATTGATGACGTGATCGGCGCCGAGCGCCTTGGCCTTTAAGGCCTTCTCGTCGTCGCCCACCGTGGTGATCACGGTGCAGCCGATGGCCTTCGCCATCTTGATCGCGACAGTGCCGATGCCGGAGCCGCCGGCCTGCACCAGGATGGTCTCGCCGGGCTCGAGCTTGGCGTTGTCGAACAGCATGTGCTGCACGGTCGAGAACGCGATCGGGGCGCAGGCCGCATCACGCAGCGACACGCCCTTGGGCACCGGCATGACCAGACGGGCCGGCATGTTCAGCCGGTCGCGGGCGAAGCCATCGACATGGAAGCCCATGATGCCGCCGACGTTTTCGCAGAGGTTGTCGCGGCCCTCGCGGCAGGCCTTGCAGGTGCCGCAGGTGAGCGCGCCGTACATCACCACGGGATCGCCGGGCTTGAAGCCGCCGACGCCTGCGCCCACGGCCGTGATCTCGCCCGATGCCTCGACGCCCACGACCTGGGGCATCTTCCGCTTGGCGAAGGCCATGCCGCGGAAGCCCCAGAGATCGAGGTGGTTGAGCGCGACGGCTTTGGTGGCGATCTGCACCTCGCCTGCGGCCGGCGGGGGCGGGGCTTCGATTTCGGTCAGCTCGAGCTTGCGGTCGCCAAGAAGCTGGAGCGCGCGGACGGTCGCGGTCACGCGGGCTCCAGTCCCATCACCAGCGAGACGTTCTGTCCGCCGAAGCCGAACGAGCTCGACATCACATGCCGCACCTTGCCGGGGCGGGCGGTGTTCGGCACCACGTCGAGAGGAATGGCCGGATCGGGCACCTGATAGTTGATGGTGGGCGGCAACGTCTGGCTCTGCAGCGTGAGCAGCGAGAACACCGCCTCGACCGCGCCCGCTGCCGACAGCGTGTGGCCGATCATCGACTTGTTCGACGACATCGGGATCGACTTGGCGCGCTCGCCGAACACCGTCATCACGCCCATGGCTTCCATCTTGTCGTTCTCGGGCGTGCCGGTGCCGTGCGGGTTGATGTAGTCGATGTCGTCGGGGCTGAGGTTCGCATCGGCCAGCGCGTTGCGGATGCAGCCGACGATCGGTTTGCCGTCCGGGCTCGAGCGGGTGCGGTGGAAGCTGTCGGCCATCTCGCCGCAGCCCTCCATGACGCCGAGGATCGTCGCGCCGCGGGCGCGCGCCGACTCCAGGCTCTCCAGCACCACGGCGCCGGCGCCTTCGGCCATCACGAAGCCGTCGCGGTTCTTGGCGAAGGGCTTGGCGGCCTGCTCGGGCGGGTCCACCGAGGTGGACAGCGCGGAGAGCAGCGAGAAGCGGATGAGCGATTCCGGATTGATCGAGCCGTCGGAGCCGATGCAGAGCGCCGCGCTCGCTTCGCCGCGGCGGATCGCCTCGACGCCGAGCTGAATGGCGGTCGCGCCCGACGCGCAGGCGGTCGACAGCGAAATGGGCGAGCCCTTGGTGCCGTACTTGTCGGCGAGGTTGTTGGCGACCGAGCCGAACATGAAGCGCTTGTGGTGCCCGGGAAACGCGCCGCTCGCCGCGGTGCGGATCAGGTCGTTGTAGCTGACATTGGCGTTGGCGCCCGACGCCGCCGCCAACTCGCGGCGCTGCGTCCATTCGATCTCGATCGGCGGCACCGCAAGGAAGAGGGGACCCGGGAAGTCGCCGCGGCTGCCGACACCCGACTGCGCGACCGCTTCCTCGGCCGCCATGTCGGCCAGCCGCTCGGAGAGCTCCGGCGCCGACAGTGGATCGCGCGAGATGAAATCGACGCAGCCCGCGAAGCGCGTCTTCATGCCGTCGGTGGCAAAGCGGCTGATGGTCTTGATGCCGGACTTGCCGCCGGTGAGATTCTTCCAGTTGTCGGCCTTGCCGGCGCCGAGCGAGGTCACGACGCCCATGCCGGTGACGACCACGATCGGACGGCCGGCGCTGTCATGGTTGGACGGCATATCCGTTCTCCCCTCAGGGCGCTTCGACCAGCGCCAGACCTTCACCACGCCAGTGACCGACCGACGTGACCACCGCCTGCGTCAGCGGTCCTGCCATCGCCCCTTCGACGCCGGAGTCGTCGCCCGGCGGGTAGAGGCTACCACGGCTGACCGCGATCGCGGCGAGCGCCACATTCATCGGAAACTGCGGCTCGAATGCATGCCCGAGATAGGTGCCCGTGGCGCGGACGGCAATGTCCTTGTGCCCGGCGAGGAAAGCGCGCTCCTCGGCAGTGGCGGCGGCGACGCCGGTCGCGCCCGAGATCACGGCGGCCTTGCCGGGTTGCAGCTTGCCGCTGATCTTGCTCCAAAGCTTGCCGAGCGCCGTGGCGATGTCGCCCGGCTGACGCTTGCTGCGGTCGGACAGCACGGCGCTGAGCTTTGCGATGCGCTTGGCGCCGCGCGCTTCGGCATGCGCCCGGGACTCGATGACGAGGAACGCGCCGAGCGAGGCCAGCGCGAGGCCGGCGTTGGTATCGCGCTTCCACACCGGCGCGAAGCCGTTCTTCAGGGCGAAGCCGCCGAACTCGTAGAGCATCAGCAGGTCGGGGCGCTCGGCATTGTGGCTGCCGCCGACCAGCGCGATGTCGCTCTGGCCCGCCGCGATGCGCGAGTGCGCGATGCGCACCGCGTCGACGCCCGCGGATTCTTCGCCCATGAAGGTACGCGAGGAGCCGACCACGCCGTGCACGATCGAGATGTTGCCGGCGAGCAGGTTCGAGAGCTGCGCGAGGAACAGGGTGGGGCGCAGGTCGCTCATCAGCCGTTCGTTGAGGAACGCCTCGGGCTTCTCGGCGGCAGGGAGCCCGGACAGGATCGCGGTGTCGGCCGCGATGTCGCGCTCGCCGCCGCCAGCCGCGACGATCATGTCGGTGCGCGCGAGAATATCGGTGTTGCCCTTGATGCCCGCAGAGTCCAGTGCAAGGCCGGCCGCATAGGTGCCGATGCGCTGCCAGGCTTCCATCTGGCGCTGGTCGCCCTTCTTCGGGATCTGCTTGTCGAAGTCGAGCGCGCCGAGCTTGTGGATGATGTAGGGCGGAAAGGCGGTGGCGTCCGCGGTCGGCTTGCCGGCGCTGAGCCCCTGCCAATGCGCGTCCGGCCCCTCGCCGAGGCAGGAGACGATGCCGATGCCGGTGATCCAGGCCTCGCGTGCGGTGTTGTCGTCAGCCATTGGCCATAGCCTCCAGCTGGAAGCCGATGCGCTTGGCCACCGCATGCATGTTCTCGAGGAATTCGCCCTTCGGGAAATCCACGATGCGGAACGTGATGTCGGCGTTGCTCACGGTCTTGCCGTCGACGGCGATCTCGGCCTCGGTCATCGCAAAGCCCGAGCCCTCGTGCATGATCTTGGCCGACACCGTCAGCGCCTGGCCGGGCGTGACGAAGGTGCGGAGCTTGGCTTCCTTGACGGTGGCGAGGAACGGCATCTTGTCAAAGCGGTTGCGCGCGATCAGCAGCCAGCCCGCCGCCTGCGCCATGGCTTCGATCAGCAGCACGCCGGGCATCAGCGGCCGGCCCGGGAAGTGGCCTTCGAAAATCGTGCTCTCGGTCGGGACGTTGGCTTCGACGCGGATCGTCAGGTCGGTCAGATTGAGGTCGATGATCCGATCGATGAGCTGGAAGTACTCGAGCCGCATTGGTCCCCTGACTTATGCGTCGCTGATGCGCGTTACTTGCCCTTGGCGGCGACCAGCTCGTCGATGCGCGAGCAGAGATTGTTCAGCACGAAGTACTGCTCGGTCGACGCCTTGCCCTCGTTGACCTCCTGGGTCCACTGCTCGAGCGGCAGCTTGATGCCGAAGGCCTTGTCGATGGCGAACGCGATATCGAGAAAATCCAGGCTGTCGATGCCGAGATCGTCGATGGCGTGGCTTTCCGGTTTGATGGTGTCGCGTGGGATATCGCAGGTCTCAGCAATGATATTGGCCACGGTCTCGAACGTCGAAGGCATCGGTAAGTCCCTGAATGGTCACAAGATATTATCGTCGCGCCGGATTTGACGCGGCGCCGGGACCAAAGGTCCTTCCGCCCCGGATTTCCCCACGGATGAGCCGAGTGCCCGTATAGCGAACGACGCCCGCCAGTTCAATGGCGGCGGTCCTGCCCGCGAATTGCGCACAGGCCTGTTTTTTCGGGGGATTTTGCCAGGGCCGGGGCGGGAACCGGTTTACCGGACAGGACGTTAGGGAGCCGGCGGATCCGGACCGCCGGTGTCCCGAGCCCAAGCCGGGCTCAAGCCGAGCCTCAGCCTGGCACGGCTGCCGATCAGGCAGCCGCGTCAACTTCGGTTCGAAAGGGGCACTGGAATCATATAGTTGCTGGTGCAGTTTTGGTTCGGAAGCCCGCTTCTGCGCGCGTGTTGGGGGACACGGGCGGTCTTCCGGACCAAGCCGGTCATCAGCGTCTCTGCCGATCCCATGGGATTCGACGCCTTGTTCCCGCCACACTGACCGTGTGGAAGGCGGCCCTTCCCCAACATCGATGGAGTTCGTTTGGATGATCGTAAGATCGTTGGTCGCCACTTGTTTGCTGTGCCTTCCGCTCGCCGGGCCGATTGCAACGAATGCGTATGCCGAAACCGGCATCGCTTCGATCTACGGCTATAACGGCGGCAAGACCGCCAGCGGCGAGCGCGCCAACCCGCATCAGTTGACCGCGGCCCACAAGAGCCTGCCGTTCGGCACCATGGTCAAGGTGACCAACAAGAAGAACGGGCGGACCGTCACCGTCCGGATCAACGACCGCGGTCCTTTCGTCCATGGCCGGATCATCGATCTGACGCCGGCGGCGGCGAGCCAGCTCGGCTTCTCGGGACTTGCCCCGGTCGTCGTCAGCGCCCGATAATTGCGATGCAGTGGTGCGCGGCCCGGGAAATCCAAAAAAGGAAATCCAAAGGGCTGCGCCACCCGACCTAGCGCGGCGGAAGAGTGATCGGCGCGCAGTTCTTGCGGCCGATCAGCACGCAATCCTGATCCTTCTGGATATGCGCCATCACTTCGGCGATCCAGACACCGCTGAAAATCAACAGAACGGCAACGCCAAATGCGAGCCCGTTCATCAGCATTCGGTGGCGGAAATCGTCAGGCTCTTCCTGACACTGCTCGAACTTGCTAAGATCAGGCACCAGCGGCTGCCGCACCGCCTTGGGCACGAACAGCGTATCGCGCGGGCGGAATTGCAGAATCTGCGCCTCTTGCTCGCTGGAATTCGTCACGATCACGGCCTAACCCTCGGCTGATGAGCAGATAATAGCACGAGATTCCTAAGGCAACGTGGCGAGAGAGGGGCCGCCTGCATAGCGGTTTTCCGATTGCGAGTGTGGTGTGCAGAGAACTGCGATGTCAGGCTTTGCAGCCACGGCCGGGATGCGTTGCAGGGTTGCGCTCGGCACGCCGTATGGACCCAATCCAGAGGCAGGCCTATAGAAACGGCATGGAGTGGGGCCGGATTCGAAGGATCGCGATCGCGCTCTCGGCGGCCTACGCCGTGGCGCTGCAGGCGCTGCTTTTGTCCTTCATTGCCGTACCGGCCGCGGCGCTGACGGTTTCCGGTGCGGTGCTCTGCGCCTATGAGGACGGCGGCGGCGCCGGACATCCCGAGCAGCATCAACACCCTTGCGTCGCGGTCTGTGCCGCGATGGGGCACGGGACTGGCGGCGGCACACCGCCGCTCATTGCCGCAATTCTTGCTCCCGACCTGACGGCCGCTGCACTCGAACCATTCCTGCATTGGGTGGCTCCGGGTATTTTTGAAACCGGTCCGCAGACCTCACGCGGTCCGCCGCTCCTCTGAGCATTGCCGATTCGAATCTGTCATCGCGCGCGCAGGCGCGCATCATCCCTTTGGAGTAAACCCAGATGAAATCCGTACTTTTCGCCGCCGTGCTGGCGCTCGCGACCACCGCTGCTTCTGCCCACGAATACAAGGCCGGCTCGATCGAGATCAAACACCCCTCGTCGCGCGCTACGCCGAAGGGCGCGACGGTCGCCGGCGGCTACATGAAGCTGATCAACACCGGCACCACGCCCGACCGCCTGGTCGGCGGCTCCACCGAGGTGGCCGGCAAGTTCGAGATCCACGAGATGTCGATGGACAACGGTGTGATGAAGATGCGGCCGCTGGCCAATGGCGTCGAGATCAAGCCGGGCGAGACCGTCGAGTTCAAGCCCGGCGGCTATCACCTCATGTTCGTCGGCATCACGCAGCCGGTCGTGCAGGGCAAGCGCGTGAAGGGCACGCTGGAGTTCGAGAAGGCCGGCAAGGTCGATGTCGAATACGCGGTCGAGGCGATCGGCGGCACGCCCAAGGGCGAGGGCGGCGGCAGCATGGGCGGCATGCACATGGGGCACTGACTGGCGCGGTTGCGCTTTGACGCTGTAGCAACGTCATGGCCGGCACAATGCCGGCCACGATGAGTTCGTCGGTAGGGCACCAACGGGCTCCACGAAAATAGATTTTAGAGTGACACACCTTTCAGAGAGCACGAGAAAACCGATCGTCGTGGGGGTCGCGGTCTTTCTCCTTGCTGGAGCCCTCACCGTTGGTCTGGAAGTGTGGCTCTGGAGTCACGAAGAAATATTTGCCTTTGTGCTCCCGGTTGTTTTGATTTTGTGCTCTCAGACCGTTGGAGTCAGCCTATTTTCCAAGAGGTTTCCCTTCCAACAACCAATTGTTTTCGGAATGATTTTGGGTCTATTCGTCTCGTGGATATTGTTGCGTAGCTGACGCAGACTACGCGAGACGCAATCGCTATCACGACCCCCGATAGCCCGGGATGAAATCAGCCATGTTGATCGACTGATACCCGGGCACCGCGATCTCGTCCGGGTAGTTGGCCTTGCGCGTCGCATCGATGCCCATCTTGGTGACGAGGTTGGAGCCGCCGGCCGGATCGTACGAGGCCGGATCGAGCGGCGAGCCCTTGGCATAGGGCACCATGAAGGTGTCGGTGTCGGCGCGCACGCGCGTCGCGATCGCGTGCAGCACGTCGGTGTCGCTGTTGATGTCGACGTCGTGGTCGACCACCACGACGAACTTCAGGAACGGATCGGCGACGAAGGCCGCCATGGCGGCGAGCTTGGCTTCGCCGTCCTGCATCTTCTCCAGAGCGATGTAGCAGATGAAGCGGAAACGTCCCGAGCGCGGCACGTTGACGCCGCGCACGGTCGGGCAGGCGATCTTCACGGTGTCCTCGATGAAGCTCGTGCGAATGAGGCCAGACAGCAGCAGATTGTCGGCGTGACCGACGAAGGCGTTCTGATAGAGCGGGTTCTTGCGCCGGGTGATCGCCTTGATCTCCAGCACCGGGTTCATGCGCTGCGGGCCGTAGGTGCCGGGATATTCGCCGAACGGCGCTTCGAGCCGCCGTTCGACCGGGCGGATCTCGCATTCCAGCACCATCTCGGCATTGGCCGGTACATCGAGCGGGATGGTCTTGCAGCGAACGAGCGGGACGGGCTGCTGCAGCATGCCGCCTGCGATCTTGATTTCGTCGGAGTCGAGCGTCGAAAAGCAAAGACTGCCGATGAAGAACGCCGGATGGTGCCCGATCACGATGGCGACGGGGCAAGGGAGCCCGCGCTTCTCGTATTTCTTCCAGATGATGTTGCCGTCGGCGGTTTCCGAAAGCTGCACGCCGAGCAAGTTCTTGTCGTGCACCATATGGCGGTAGATGCCCACGTTATTGATGCCGGTCTCCGGATCGCGCATCACCGCGAGCCCCGCGGTGATGTATTTGCCGGCGTCCTTCTCGTGGTAGGTGCAGATCGGCATGTCCTCGACGCTGACATCCTTGCCGAGGAACACCTCCTCGTGCACCGGCGCCTTGTCGATCATCACCGGATCGATCGGATGGGCCTGCCGCGCCGCGCATTCCTTGACGAACGCCTTGACGTCGCCTGCCTCCATGCCGAGCGCCAAGCGCAAGCGCTCGAAGGCCGCATGCATGTTGGCGACGAGCGGCATGGTCGAGCCCTTGACGTTCTCGAAGATCACCAGTGGGAATTTGCCGTCGCGCTCCAGCCGCTCGATGATGCCCGATACGCCGAACTTTGGATCGACCTCCTTCCTGATCCGCACCACCTGTTCGGGATGCTCCTTCTCGAGGAACTCGATGAAGCCGCGCAGGTCGGGCGTGTAGGGGGCGTTCGAGGGAAAGCTCATCCGTCGGTGTCTCTGGCTTGCGTTTCTTGAGGCCGTGTTCGTTGGCATGCAGACGAAGGCGGGAGCCATGGCCGGTTCGGCCGTCGCTTAATCCTCCGCCGCATGGCAGGCTCGACCATAAACCGGCGCAGCCGAAATGACGCCACCAAAAGCAGAGCGGAGGATGCGCGTGGATCGCAGGGGTTTTCTCGCCGGGGCCGGCGCGGTGGCGCTCGCAGGTCCAATGTTCGGCGCGCCGGCGCTGGCGCAGCCCGCAGGGTTGCGGCGGCTCAGGCTGGGCTTTGGCTTCCGCGCCAGCAACACGGCGGTTATCAACCTCCTGATCGGCGAGCCGCTGGGCTACAACAAGGAGGAGGGGTTCACGCTGTCGGCGCGGCCGATGGGCACCAATGCCGCGGTACAGATCGCCCTCGACAAGGGCGAGCTCGATTTCGGCATCGGCGTGCCGTCGTTTCAGCTTCCGCTGTACGCCAAGGGCGAACTGCCGCCGATCGTCAACTTCTACGAATACACTTACCCGTACAAATGGGACATCGTCGTGCCGCCGGACTCCAGTGTCCGTAGCTACGACCAGCTCAAGGGCAAGAAGGTCGGCGTCACCAATTTCGGCCTCACCGATTATCCGGTCACGCGGGCAGTGCTGAAATCGCGCGGCATCGACCCGGACAAGGACGTGACCTGGGTCGCGGTCGGCGAGGGGATTCCGGCGGGGGTGGCGCTGCAGCGCGGCGTGGTCGATGCGCTCGCCTCCTACGACACGGCGTTCGGCCAGCTCGAGGGCGCCGGCATGGCGATCCGCTTTCTGCCGCGGCCCACGGACATTCCGATGATCGGGGGCCTGCATCTGAGCTGCCTCGCCAACACGCTGAAAAATGATAGGCGCTTTGCGCTTGGGCTATGCCGCTCCGCCGCCAAGGCGACCGAGTTCGTGCTCGCCAATCCGCGCGCCAGCGTGAAGCTGTTCCTGCAGATGTTTCCCGATGCCGCGCCACGAGGGGTCAGTGAGGACGACGCCATCAAGTCGCTGATGTGGGGCGTCAACCGCCGCAAGGAGCTGTTCCGGCCACCTTATCCCGACACCAAGCTCGGCCAGATCCGGGGCGAGGAGCTGATGCTTGAAGCGCAGTTCATGGACCTCGCGATCAAGAGCGTCGACAGCCTCTACAGCAACGATCTGATCGAGGACGCCAACGCCTTCGATCACGACAAGATCCGCAGCGACGCCAAGGCGGCGTGACGCGGAAGCTATGGCGCGATCGGCTGGCTCGCGAAGGTCAGCCGGAAGATTCCGGTGCGCAGCGTCCTGATGGCATCGGGCGGCAGGCCCAACGCGCTGCCGGCTTGCAAGCCATCGAGCGGTTGCTGCGATGTCGCTTCGACCAGCAGCACCCAAGGCAACGCCAGATCATCCGGCCGCGTCGGCTTGGCGCCGGCCACGGCAGCGGCGTCGAGCCTGAACAGATGCGCCGCGGTGATGCCGTCGCTTTCGGCCAAGCGGGCCATGGACTCGCCGGCAGTGGCTATCGCGGCGGCGGCGAAGCCGAACGCCGCAAGCACCGCGCCTTCGCCGTAACCGGCGCGTGCGACGACCGACAGCGCCGTCTTCGAGACATTGCCGAACTGCGGCACGAAATGCCGTGTCTCGGGATCGAGATTGTCGAGCAGCGCACGGTACTGCGGCGTTTGCAGCGCCGCGGCGGACTCAAGATCGTACAGCGCGATGAACCTCGGCCCGCCGCTCACCGCCGCAAACCGCCGCGCTCGGAGGAAGCCGGACAGGCCCGGCACCCGCTCCGGGATGTGGCGGCGGTTGTACCACTCGTGAAAGGCGGCCTCGTCGCCGCCGCGATAGTCGTTCCAGAGCAGCAGCGCGCTTGCGCCGCGCATCGGGCCTTACGGCTCCTTGAACGGCAGCGGCATGTCGGCCGGAATCTCGGCGCGGAACACGTTGAGCGTCATCGAGATCAGCGCGTAGTAGCCGCAGATGCCGACCAACTCGACCATGCCGGCGTCGCCGAACAGGCCGTGCAGCTTCTTGTAGGTTTTGTCGCTGACGCGGCGCGTCTTGTAGAGCTCCTTGACGAAATCGAGGATCGCGAGCTCGTCCTTCTTCGCGGACTTCGGCGTGCGGCCGGCCTGGATCGCCTTGACGGTCTCGGGGCTGACGCCGGCCTTCTCGGCTTGCGGCGCATGCGCCACCCATTCGTAATGTGCCTTCCACAGATGCGCGGTGGCGAGGATCGCTGTCTCCGACTGCCGCGGCGACAGCGAGGTCTTGTAGCGCACATGGGCGCCAACCGCCTGGGCGAGCATGCCGAGGTCGGGCGCGTTCAGCCAGATCTGGAACGGGCCGGTGAGCTTCTTGCGGATGCCGCGCGGCCCCGAATAGATCGCGTCGCGCAGCGACTTCTGCACAGCGCTCATCTGCTCGTCGCCGATCTCGGTCAGCCGGTAGGTTGGGCGCTTCGCAGCTTTGGTTGGCTTCTTGGCAGCACGCTTTTTGGCCATCGTCGTGTCACTTCCTTGGAGGGGCGTTTCCGGAAATTCGAATTCGTTGGCTGCCGGGGACGGCAGCGGCAGGACGATCTTTGTAACATGGCGGTGACGGCTTGCTCCAGGACCGTTCTGGTTGGACAGTGTTGGCATGACGGCGGGTGTTCTCATTCTCGGGGCGGGGCAGGCGGCGGCGCAGCTCGCCATCAGCCTGCGCCAGGGCGGTTATGCGGGGCCGATCCGCATGGTCGGCGACGAGCCCTATGCGCCGTATCAGCGGCCGCCGCTGTCCAAGGCCTATCTCAAGGAGAAGGCGTCGATCGAGACGCTGCTGCTGCGCGCCGAGCATTATTGGCGCGACCATCAGGTGGCGCTGGAGCTCGGCGTTGCCGCCAAGGCGGTCGACCTGACCGGCCGGCAGGTCGCATTCGGCGACGGCCGCGCCTTTGCTTACGACACTCTGGTGTTCGCCACCGGCACGCGGGCGCGGGACTTGCCGTTGCCCGGTATCAAGCTCGATGGCGTGTTCTCGCTGCGCAAGATCGACGACGTGCGGCGGTTGCGGCCGGCGCTCGACAACGCGCGGCGGGTCGTGATCATCGGCGCGGGCTACATCGGGCTCGAGGTCGCGGCCGTGCTGCGCCAGGAGGACCGCGAGGTGATCATCGTCGAGGCCGAGGCGCGGGTGATGAAGCGCGTCGCAGGCGAAGAGGTCTCGGCCTATTTCGACCGGCTGCATCGTTCGCGCGGCGTCGACATCCGGCTCGGCGCGCGGCTGGCCGCGATCGAGGGCGAGGGCCGGGCCAGCGGCGTTAAGCTGACGTCCGGCGAGATGATCCCCGCCGACCTCGTTCTGGCCGCGACCGGCGCGCGCGCCAACGACGATCTGGCGGTGGCGGCGGGATTGCCCTGCGAGGACGGCATCGTGGTCGACGACTTTGCCCGTGCGACGCCGGATGTCTATGCGATCGGCGACTGCGCGCGGTTTTTCTCGCACCGTTACGGCCGCAAGATCAGGCTGGAATGCGTGCAGAACGCGGTCGACCAGGCCAAGGCCGCAGCGGCCGCGATCCTCGGCAAGCCCGTGCCCTACGATCCGGTGCCGTGGTTCTGGTCGGACCAGTACGAGATCAAGCTGCAGATCACGGGTCTGCTCGACGGCTACGACGCCTGCGAGACGGTCGGCAATCCGGCGGAAAACAAGTTTGCCGTGGAGTACAAAAAGGGCGGCAAGCTGATCGCGGTCGATGCGATCAACGACGGCCGCGCCCACATGCTCGGCCGCCGCCGCATCGCCGCCGATCTGCCCGAGGTTGCGGCTGAGTCGACTTAGCGCCCGCGCCGTCTTCTAGTATGGACGATACCGGTCTTCGGATACCGAAGTCGAAGTGTCCCTCATGCCGGCCCAAGGATCGCTCTGCGGCTTGGGCTTCGGCTTTGACTTTCCGCGAGGAGGGGGCGGTACGGACGTCGAGTAGCCCGTGTGCTCGTATTCCATCTTTTTCGACATCCCGAGCAGCGGCTTGGAACGCGAGTTGGACACGGCCGCGCCGATGCCTTGGGGAGGTGAATCTCCCGGCACCTGCGCGTGGCCCGGTCCTGCGCAAAGCAGGACAAGGGCGGAGGCAAGAATCAGCGGCCGCTGCATCGCATCCTCAAGTCATCAGTGTTGGCTTATCGGAACACGACGGCCGGCCAAATGCTACCCTGGCACTATTGACGCCATGGCGGTCGCGGCCCTAGCGGCCGCTAGTCGCGAGCCCCGGACACCGTGCGGGCGAAAAATTGCAGTGCCCGCGGCACCGCGTCCTCGGTCGCCATCGCGTTGGCGTCGTTGCTCTGGCGCTTCCGCGTCGGGGCGTCGAAGCTGTGGGTCGCGCCCGGATAGAGCTTGATCTCGATGGCGCCGCCGGCGCCGCGGCTTTGTTCGGCGAGGCTGACGCAACGCTTGTACGAAACCTCCTCGTCGGCGGTGCCGTGCAGCAGCAGCACCGGCGCATAGGGCCGGAACGGCTCCTTGTCGAACAGGCCTTTCAGGCCGCAGCCGGGATAGAAGGCGAGCGCCGCGCGGAAGCCGGTCTCGGGCGAAGGCTGCGTGATGCCCGGCGCGTCGAGCGACATCGTCGCGATCGCCGCGCTGCCGCCGTTCGACCAGCCTTGCAGGCCGATGCGGTCAGCGATCACGTCGGGGCGGCTGCGCAAATACGCCAGCGCGCCATAGGCGTCGAGCGGCCGGACGGTGGTTTCGTTCAGCACGTCCGGGCGGCTGTCATAGCTGAAGCGCGGAAAGCCCTGGGGAAAGCCGCGCGGGCCGAAGCCATCGACCAGCAGCGCGAGATAGCCGGCATCGGCCCATTCGCGGCCCCAGGCCTTGTGGCGGAGCGACAAGGTCGTGGCATCGAACACGCCGTTGGCGCGCTCCGAATAGGCGCCGGCGCGGCCGTGCATCATCACCACGGCAGGCAGGCCCGGGCCGGCCGGGTTCGCGGGCTTGTAGAGATAGCCGACCAGCGTCGTGGTCTGGTCGGCGCTGGCGAAGGTTACGCGCTCAGGGGCGGCTTCCTGGGCGTTGGCCGGCATCGACAGGAGCGTCACGGCCATCGCCGCCGGCGCTATCAATCTGCAAAGGCTCATGGCTCACCATCGCCCGGGACAACCTTCCCGGACGATAGTCGGCCATTCGCATGGTCAGGTTCAACCGGTCCGATCAGGTCCCGACCGCCAGCGGCGCGTGCATCTTGCGCAGCATCGCGATCACCGACAACGCGACGTTCTTGCCGGTCTTCGGGTTCTCCGACGGGATGTTTTCGATCGACAGTGTGAAGCGCGCGCTGTCAGAGTCGACCTCGATGGAGTGGCAGTTCCGCGTCATCGCCGGATCGGCATAGATGTCGATCATGGTGCGGTCCGGGCCGATGCCGGCGAGCGACAGCGCCGCCGCCACGTTGACGTTGGCGGGAAAGCCTGCCGCCGCCTCACGGGCGGTGCCGCTGAACACCAGCTTCGCCGTGTTCAGCCCCTCGACCGAGATGTTGTTCTTCACGAGATGGGGCGCGCCAATGAGGCCGACCGGCGGCTTCCGCGTCGTCATCTTCACCGAATAGATGGTGCCCTCGGCCGCGGCCGCGACCGCGTCGAGGCCCAGCAGCGCGCCGGTCGGCACAATGATCCGGCCGCCCTTTTCCTTGGCGAGGTCCATCAGGTCCTGCCGCGGCAAAAGCGCGCCGCAGGACAGCACCATCACCTGCTTGCTGGCCTCCAGCATCGGGCGGCAGATGCGCTCGATCAGCGAGGCCGGGGCACATTCGACCGCGAGGTCGGCATGCTTGGGGAACTCGTCGAGCTCGACCACCGGGCAGTCGATCTTTTGCTCATTGAGCCAGGTGCGCGCCTTGTCGGCATTGCCGGTGGCGATGCAGGCAAGGGAGAGGCCGGGAAGGCCGTCGGTGAGGCGACGCGCCACGGCGCGTCCGATGGCGCCAAGGCCGGCGATGGCAATACGGGTCGGGTTCATGGGGTTACTTATGCCGAAGGTCGCGGCGTGCGGCAACGTTAGCCATTCCGATAACTTGACCGAGGGATGCATCTAGCCCATGTGTCCGGCCAGCCTACCAGAAACGTCAGATGGGAGACGCTCATGGCACTGAAACTGCTCGGCACGGCTGTGGCCGGCCTCATCGCGCTGACCGGCAGCGCCCCCACCAGCACAGCATTGGCGCAGAATTATCCGACCCGCCCGATCACCATGGTGATCCCGTTCGCGGCCGGCGGCCCGACCGACGTGCTCGGCCGGGTGATGGCGGCGAAGATGAGCGACCCGCTCGGACAGCAGGTCGTGGTCGAGAACGTCACCGGCGCCGGCGGCCAGACCGGCTCCAAGCGCGTCGCCGACGCCCCGCCTGACGGCTACAACATCCTGATCGGCACGGTCGGCACCCACGCCCAGTCGCAGACGCTCTACAAGAAGCCGCTCTACAACGCGTCGACCGACTTCACCCCGGTCGGCCTGATCGCCCAGGTGCCGATCCTCTTGATCGCGCGCAAGGACCTGCCGGTGAAGGACTTCAAGGAGTTCGTCGCCTATGCCAAGGCCAACCAGTCGAAGATGCAGTTCGGCTCGGCCGGCGCTGGCTCGGCCACGCATCTCGGCTGCGTGCTGCTCAACTACATGATCGGCGTCGACATCACCCACGTGCCGTATCGCGGCACCGGGCCGGCGCTGCAGGACCTGGCCGGCGGCCGCATCGACTACGTCTGCGAGATCATCACCACGGCGAAGCCGCACATCGACGGCGGCACGCTCAAGGGCCTCGCGATCTTCGACACCAAGCGCTCCAAGGCGCTGCCCGACCTGCCGACCGCGGAAGAGCAGGGCACCAAGGGTCTGATCGCCTACACCTGGAACGCGATCTTCATGCCGAAGAACACGCCCGAGGCCATCGTCAAGAAGGTCAACGGCGCCATGGTCGAGGCGATGCATTCCGAGGTCGTGAAGGACAAGCTCGGCGCGCTGGGCGCTGAGATCGCGCCGGACAACCAGACCTCGCCGGATTATCTCGCCAAGCTCGTCAAGGACGAGACCGAGAAGTGGGCCGCGCCGATCAAGGCGAGCGGCGTGACGGTGGACTGAGCCGGCCTCGATTGGTTTGCAAAACACGGGCGGGCGCTGCGGCGTCCGCCCGGATTTTTTTGTAGGATGCGATCGATGCCAACGTCCGTCGCGAAGAGCGTCACCATCGATGCCGGGAAGGCCAGCCGTGTCAGCGGCCTGCTGAGCCTGCCGGCCGGCGCCAGCGCTGCCTATGTGTTCGCCCATGGCGCCGGGGCCGGGATGTCCCACAGCTTCATGGAGGCGGCGGCCGCGGGGCTTGCGGAGCGAGGCATCGCATCGCTGCGCTATCAGTTCATGTACATGGAAAAGGGCTCGAAGCGGCCCGATCCGCCCGCACTCGCTCATGCGGTGGTGCGCGCCGCGGTCGCTTATGCGGCGGAACATCTGCCGGGGCTGCCGCTGATCGCGGGCGGCAAATCCTTCGGCGGCCGGATGACCTCGCAGGCCCAGGCCGCGGCGCCGTTGCCCGGCGTGCGGGGCCTGGCGTTTTTCGGGTTTCCGCTGCACGCGTCGGGCAAGCCGTCGGCCGACCGGGGCGATCACCTCAAGCAGGTCGAGATCCCGATGCTGTTCCTGCAGGGCGAGAAGGACAAGCTCGCCGAGCTTTCGCTCCTCGAGCCGCTGGTGAAAGGCCTCGGCAAGCGCGCGACGCTGTGCGTGCTGCCTGCCGCCGATCATTCATTTCATGTCCCGGTGCGTTCGGGACGCACCGATGCCGAGACATTGGCCGCGGCACTCGATGCCTTCGCGGCCTGGTGCAAGCCGATCAGCGCTTCCCGAACACGCGCTTGAAGATCGTGTCGACGTGCTT
>CAKZHN010000232.1 GCA_936924235.1 uncultured Rhodoplanes sp.
TTGCCGACGTGCACGAGATGGTCGAGCTGGTCCCGGCCGAGGAAATCGCCGACGGCTTCATCAAGATCGCCGTCGAGAACATGGCGAACGCCATCAAGAAAATCTCCGTGCAGCGCGGCTATGACGTGACGCGCTATGCGCTCAACTGCTTCGGCGGCGCCGGCGGCCAGCATGCCTGCCTCGTGGCCGACGCGCTCGGCATGACCGAGGTGCTGATTCATCCGTTCTCGTCGCTGCTGTCGGCCTACGGCATGGGCCTCGCCGACATCCGCGCGACGCGGCAACTCGCCATCGAGGAAACCTTCGGCACGAAGTCGCTGGCCGCGCTGAAGCGCGAGGGCGCGCGGCTGGGCAAGGACGCCAAGGCCGAGGTTGCGGGCCAGGGCGTGTCGGCAAAGAGCATCAAGGTGATCGTGCGCGCGCACGTCCGCTACGCGGGCACCGACACGGCGCTGATCGTCGAGGCGGGGACGCTTGCCAAGATGAAGTCCGCCTTCGAGAAGGCGCACAAGTCGCGCTTCGGCTTCATCGACCGCAGCAAGGAGCTCGTCATCGAAGCCGTGTCGGTCGAAGCGGTCGGCGGCGGCGCCAAGTTCCGCGAGCGCGCGCACAAGACCACCCGCGGCAAGCTCCCCTCGCCCGCACGCAAGACCGAATTTTTCTCCGGCGGCGAATGGCACCAAGCCGCGGTCTACACCCGCGACCAGCTCTCGCCCGGCCACAAGGTCAACGGCCCGGCCATCGTCATCGAGCCGCACCAGACCGTGGTGGTTGAGGACGGCTGGCGCGCGGTCATCACGGCCAAGAACCACCTGGTGCTGGAGCGCTACGTGCCGCTGAAGCGGGCGCAGGCGGTCGGCACCAAGGCCGATCCGATCATGCTCGAGGTGTTCAACAACCTGTTCATGTCGATCGCCGAGCAGATGGGCGTGTCGCTGCAGAACACCGCCTATTCGGTGAACATCAAGGAGCGGCTCGACTTCTCCTGCGCGGTGTTCGCGGCCGACGCCTCGCTCGTCGCCAACGCGCCGCACATGCCGGTGCATCTCGGCTCGATGGACCGTGCGGTCGAGACCATCATCCGCGAGAACAAGGGCCGCATCAAACCGGGCGACTCCTATCTCATCAACGCGCCGTACAACGGCGGCACGCATATCCCCGACCTCACGGTATGCACGCCGGTGTTCGACAAGGCCGGCAAGAAGACCCTGTTCTGGGTGGCAAGCCGCGGCCATCACGCCGACATCGGCGGCATCGCGCCGGGATCGATGTCGCCAGTCGCGACCTCGATCGAGGAAGAAGGCATCTATATCGACAACTTCAAGCTGGTCGATCGCGGCCGATTCTGCGAGCGCGAGCTCTACGACCTCCTCACCAAAGCCAAGTATCCGGCGCGCAATCCGCTGCAGAACGTCAACGACCTGAAAGCGCAGATCGCCGCCAACGAGAAGGGCGTGCAGGAGCTGCACAAGATGGTCGGGCTGTTCGGCCTCAACGTCGTGCACGCCTACATGAAGCACGTGCAGGACAACGCCGACGAGAGCGTACGCCGTGTCATCGACCGGCTGCACGACAGCGAGTTCAGCTACGAGGCCGACCAGGGCAATGTGATCAAGGTCAAGATCACGGTCGACAAGACGAAGCGCGAGGCCACGGTCGATTTCACCGGCACCTCGCAGCAGCAGGGCACCAACTTCAACGCGCCGGAGCCGGTGACGCGGGCCGCGATCCTCTATGTGTTCCGCGTCATGGTCGACGACGACATCCCGATGAACGCCGGCTGCCTGCGGCCGATCAACATCATGGTGCCGGACGGCTCGATGCTGAAGCCGCATTACCCTGCGGCCGTCGTCGCCGGCAATGTCGAGGTGTCGCAGATGGTGACCGACACGCTGCTCGGCGCACTCGGCGCCATGGCCGGCGCGCAGGGCAGCATGAACAACGTCAACTTCGGTAACGACAAGTACCAGTACTACGAGACGATCTGCTCGGGCTCGCCAGCGGGTCCGGGCTTCCCCGGCACCGACGCGGTGCACACGCACATGACCAACACCCGGCTCACCGATCCGGAAATTCTGGAGTTTCGCTACCCGGTGCTACTGGAAGACTTCCATATCCGCAAAGGCTCCGGCGGCAAGGGCAAATGGAACGCGGGCGACGGCATCATCCGCACCATGCGGTTCCTGGAGAAGATGGAATACACTATCCTGTCCGGCCACCGCCGCATCCGGCCGTTCGGATTGGCGGGCGGCGAGGACGGCCAGATCGGCGAGAACTGGGTGCGCAGGAACGACGGCCGCATAGACCGGCTGAAAGGCGCCGACGCCACCGTGGTCGATGCCGGCGAGGCGATCATCATCCAGACACCGACTGCGGGCGGTTACGGCAAGCCCGATTAAAGGGAGAATGCCCCAGCATCGGCGAGCCTTATGTCCAATGGAAAAAACAAATATCAATCCAGGGCAAATCGAGCGCGGGTGCGCGAAGTTCTGATGAGTGATTGGGATCCTATTGGTGTTGCCGGGTTTCCGGAGTTCGCCGACAAATACGACGGCTATGTCGGCACCGTTTATGTCATGCTGATGGACCAGCGCGCGACCAGAGAGCAGATCGCCGCCTATCTTGTTGACGTGGCCACCAACCACATGGGGATATCGGCGCGAGCGTTCGTTGCGGAACGTTCGGACAATGCCGCGGCTGCGTTGGTTTCCATGCGACCCGAATTTGAGACACACTGACCCGTTTGATGGCGGCCGCTGCCCACCCGTGGGCCTGCGCAAGCCATGACGAACCGCATGGCCGCTGCAACGCATAGACGCTGGACAAGCCCGGCATGCCGCCGCACCGTCCTCCCACAAGAAAAAATCACGGGAGGATGGAGATGCTGCGCAGGATCGCGATCGCTGTCGCACTCGCATTGCTGCCCACCGCATTCGCGCAGGCGCAAGGCAATTGGCCGGACCGTCCCATCAAGTTCGTGGTGCATGTGGCCGCCGGCGGCGGCGTCGACCTGATGGCGCGCGTGCTGGCCGACAAGCTCAGCCAGCAGATGCCGCAACGGGTTCTGGTCGAGAACATGGGCGGCGGCGGCGGCGCGATCGCGGCGCGCACCGTCGCGAAGGCCGATCCCGACGGCTACACGTTCCTGTTCGTCGGTCCGGGCCATGCCGCGGTGCCGTTCATGCACAAGCAGCCGCCCTACGACCCGGTCAACGACTTCGTGCCGGTGTCGCTGGTGACGCAGTTTCCGCTGGTGGTGGTGATCAATCCGAACCTGCCCGCGCAGAACCTCGCGGAGTTCATCGCGCTTCTGAAGAAGGAGCCGGGCAAGCACACCTTCGGCTCGAGCGGCGTCGGCGGCTCGTCGCACATCCCGGTCGAGATGCTGATGCACATGGCCAACGTGAAGATGACCCACGTGCCGTTTCGCGGCAACGGCCCCTCCTCGGCGGCTCTGTTGGGCGGCCAGATCGACCTGATCATCGACGGGCTCGCGCCGCAGCTCGGCAACATCGCCGAGCATCGGGTTCGCGTGCTCGGCGTCACCACCAAGGAGCGCACGCCGTTCCTGCCCGACGCACCGGCAGTGTCCGAAACGCTGCCCGGCTACCAGTTTCCGATGTGGGTCGGGCTGTTCGCCCCGGCGAAGACGCCGCGCGACATCGTCGCGCGGATGTCGGCCGAGATCGCCAAGGCGGTGCGCGATCCGGCCACGAAACAGCGCTACACCGAGGTCAAGGTCGATGCGGTCGGCTCGACGCCGGAGGAGTTCGACAAATTCTTCCGCGAGCAGCTCAAGTTCAACGAAGACATAATCAAGAGCGCGAACATCCAGCAGCAGGACTGAGTGATGCAGCGAAGCCGTGACCGGATCCTCACCACGCATTGCGGTAGCCTGCCCCGTCCGCCGGAGCTGTCCGACATGCTGCTGCGGCAGGAGGCCGGCGAGCGCATCGACGAGGCGGCGCTGCATCGCGGCTGCGCCGACGCGGTGGCGGGTGTGCTCAAGGCGCAGATCGCGGCGGGCATCGACGTGGTCAGCGACGGCGAGCAGCCCCGCGTCGGCTTCTCGATGTACGTACCGCTGCGCATGGAGGGCTTCGGCGGCGAGTCGACGCGGCCGTCGCCGCGCGACCTCGACGACTTTCCGCTGTTCAAGGAACGGCTGCGCCAGCAGCGCGGCCGGAGGAACCGCATCGCTAGTCCGCCGAAAGCCATCGGCGAGGTGCGTTATGTCGGCCTCGATGCGGCACAAGCCGAGTTCGATCTATTCAAGGGCGCACTGGCCGCATCGCCACAGAAACCGGCCGAGGCGTTCATGACCGCGGCCTCGCCGGGCATCATCGCGACCACGATGGTCAACGAGTACTATGATTCATACGAGGCTTACGTGTTCGCGCTGGCGCGCGAACTGCGCAAGGAATACGAAGCCATCGTCAAGGCAGGATTCCTGCTCCAGCTCGACGCGCCGGACTTCGGCCTCGAGCGCGCCCGGATGTTCAAGGACAACACCGACAAAGAGTTCCTGCACGCCATGGAGCTCAACGTGGAGGCGATCAATCGCGCCACCGAGGGCCTGCCGCGCGACAACATCCGGCTGCACATCTGCTGGGGCAACTGGGAAGGACCGCACACCCACGACTTCCCGCTCGCGGGCCTGCTGCCGGTTATCTATGGCGCCAAGGTCGGCGCGCTCAGCATCGAGTTCGCCAATCCGCGGCATCAGCACGAGTACGAGGCACTGCGGAAGAATCCGCTGCCGCCCGACATGATGCTCATTCCAGGTGTGATCGACACCACCACGAATTTCGTCGAGCATCCCGAGGTGGTCGCGAACCGCATCTGCGAGGCGGTGCGCACGGTCGGCGACAGGAGCCGCGTGATCGCCGGCACCGATTGCGGCTTCGGCACCTCGGCCGGCAACGAGGCGGTCTCGTCCGACGTGGTATGGGCCAAGCTCGCGGCCTGCCATGCAGGCGCCGATATCGCGAGCAAGCGGCTCTGGAGCTAGTTCCGTCTCCCATAGTTGTGGCAGGCTTTGCGCGCCAAGATGCGACAGGCAACGACGCGAAAGGCCACGACGATGGGCACTTACATTCTGCTGGTGAACGCCACCGATCACGGCGCCAAGGGCGTCAAGGAAATCCCGGACCGCCAGGAGGCCTCGCGCGAAACCGCGCGGAAGCTCGGCATCGTGCGCAAGAACGTCTACATGACGTTCGGGCCCTATGACTTCGTGCAGGTGATCGAGGCGCCGAACGACGAGGCTGTCGCGAAATACGTGCTGAGCGTCAACTCGAAGGGCAACGTGCGCACGACGACCATGCGGGCTTTCGACGAGCCGGAGCATTTCGAGTTCATCAAGAGCCTGCCGTAGCCGCTGATACGGCAGGACTGGGCTTCCGGTCCGTTCCGAATGTGCCTACCATTGAAGCCGGTCCGGGATTGGTCCGGGGTCCTGGCCATGCGTGCAACAATCGCAGGAACAGACCCGCCATGATCACCCGTCGCCGTTTCTCAGCACTCGCTGCCGCGTCCGCGTTCTCGCCCGGCATTGCCACAGGCCCGGCACGCGCGGAGGCCTGGCCGCCCCGCCCGGTTCGCCTGATCGTGCCGTTCGCGGCCGGCGGACCGACCGACACCATCGGCCGGGTCGTGGCCGAACGGCTCTCCAAGATGTGGGGTCAGCAGATGCTGATCGAGAACCGGACGGGCGGCGGCGGCAATATCGCCAACGAGATGGTCGCAAGATCGGATCCTGATGGCTGCACGGTGCTGATGGGAGGCTCCGGACAGGCCACCGTGGCCGGCCTTTATCGTTCGCTCAACTACGATCCGGTCAACGACTTCGCGCCTGTCGCCTTCCTCTGCAGCTACTCGTTCTTCATGTTCGTGCCGAACACCGTGCCGGTGAAGTCGGTCCCGGAGTTCATCGCCTACGCCAAGGAGCACAAGCTCACCATGGCCTCGCCCGGTGCCGGATCGTCGCCGCATCTGTGCGCCGAGTTGTTCAAGAGCAAGGCCGGGATCGACATGATCCACGTGCCCTATCGCGGCGCGGGTCCGGCAATGAACGATCTCATTCCGGGCCGCGTGCATCTGCTGTTCTCCGGAGGCGCGACGCTTCCGAGCGCCAAGGCCGGCCAGGTTCGGGTGCTCGGTTATACCGGCGCCAAGCGCGCCGCGATCGCGCCCGAGGTCCCGACCATCGCCGAGGACGGCATTCCCGGATTCGACGTCGTATCGTGGTACGCCCTCATGGTGCCCGTCAAAACGCCTGCCGACATCGTCAAGAAGATGCATGACGATACAGTCGCGGCGTGCGCCCACGAGAGCGTGCTGTCGCGGTTCACGCCACTGGGTTATGAAACCCGAGCCGATACGCCCGAACAGATCGGCGCGTTTCTCCGATCCGAAGTCACGATGTGGGGCCGTGTGATCAAGGACGCCGGCATCGCTGTGCAGGACTGATCCAGTTTACTCGTGGCGCGCCTAGTGTCCGCCGCTGCCAGCGGCGATCGGGGCCGGCCGCTTCATCGCGATGGCGAACGCGGCCAGCACCACGAACAGCACCGTCAGCATCAGGAACACGTCGGCGAAGCTCAACACCTCGGCCTGCTGCCGCGTGATCAGCATCATCTGCTTGAGCGCCATCGACTGGGCGCTCGAGCCGAAATCATGGAAGCGCGCGGTGAGGTTGGCGAGCGTCTCGGTCGCGGCTCCGCGGGACCAGTTGGCCTGGTCGTGCAGGCGGGCCAGGTGCAGGTCCCACCGCTTGTTGAGCATGGTGGTGAGGACCGCAAGCCCGATCGCGCCGCCGAGGTTGCGCATCAGGTTGAACAGGCCCGAGGCGTTCTTGATGCGCTCGGGCGCGAGCGTGCCGAGCGCGACGTTGGTCACCGGCACGATTGATGACATCAGGCCGATGCCGCGGAACACCTGCGGCCAGAACAGCTCCCAGAAATCCCAGTCCGAGGTGACTTCGCGCATCAGATAAGTGCCGAAGGCGAACGACAGGAAGCCGCCGATCAGGAGGAAGCGCGGGTCGTACTTGGCGGCGAGGCGGCCGACGATCGGGGCGACCATGAACATCGTCAGTCCGGTGATGAACAGCGTCTCGCCGATCATCAGCGAGTTGTAACCGCGGATTGCCGCCAGATAGACCGGATAGAGATAGGTCAGGCCGTAGAGGCCGATCCCCAGCACGAAGGAGAACAGGCTGCCGACCGCGAAGTTGCGGTCGCCGAAGGCGCGCAGGTCGACGATCGGCGCCTTGGCGGTGAAGGCGCGCCAGAAGAACGCCACGG
Source organism: uncultured Rhodoplanes sp. (assembly GCA_936924235.1). Taxonomy (GTDB): domain Bacteria; phylum Pseudomonadota; class Alphaproteobacteria; order Rhizobiales; family Xanthobacteraceae; genus Z2-YC6860. The sequence goes on from CAKZHN010000232.1 coordinate 7,308, forward strand.
CCGAGATCGCCGAGCCGACCGCCGCATAGTAGACCGCGTCCTCCTGGAACCAGTCCTTGCGCGGGCCCTCTTCCAGCACGTATTCGAGCGCACCGAGGAATCCTGCCATCGCGATCAGGCCCCACCAGTCGAAGTGGTCGAGCAGGCGATAGTCGGGCTTGTCGAAGTCGATCAGCACGAGGGCCGCGAGCGTCACCACGATGCCCGGCACAACGTTGATGAAGAACAGCCAGTGCCAGGACAGCGCGTCGGTCAGATAGCCGCCGACCGTCGGGCCGATGGTCGGCGCGAGCGTCGCAACCAGGCCAACGAGCGGCACGATCACCGGCTGCTTCGACTTGGGGAACATGGTGTAGATGCCGGCGAACACGGTCGGGACCATGCCGCCGCCGATGAAACCCTGCAGCGCGCGCCAGACGATCATGCTGTTGATGTCGGTCGCGAAACCGCAGGCGAAGCTCGCCGCGGTGAAGCCCGCGGCGGACACCGCGAACAGCGTTCGCGTGCCGAGCGCGCGGGCGAGGAAGCCGGACAGCGGGATCGAGATCACCTCGGCGATCAGGTACGAGGTCTGCACCCACGGAATTTCATCGCTCGAGGCGGCAAGGCCGGCCTGGATCTCGTTGAGCGACGCCGACACGATCTGGATGTCGAGGAAGGCCATGAACATGCCGAAACACATCGCGATGAAGGCCAGGAGCCGTTTCGGATCGATGCGGTCAGCGGCTTCAGCATTGACTTGAGCGTCCATGACACGCTCCTGAAATTCGAGATGACGTTCAGTTGGTGGCGGTCTGGATCTTGCTGCCGGCGGCAGTGCGGGTCTGCGGCGCCAGCGCAGCGACCGCACCGGGCTTGGTGTTGATGTCGACGATCACCGACATGCCGGGGCGCAGCTCGTTGCGCGCGGCGACATCGGCCGGCACGCGGACGCGCACCGGAACGCGCTGCACGATCTTGGTGAAGTTGCCGGTGGCATTGTCGGGCGGCAGCAGCGAAAACACCGCGCCGGAGGCCGGCGCGACGCTCTGCACCACGCCATCGAATTTCTCGCCCGGCAGAGCGTCGACCTTGATCGACACCGGCTGACCGGGGCGCAGCCGACCGAGCTGCGTCTCCTTGAAGTTCGCGTCGATGTAGATGTCCGACAGCGGCACCAGCGCCGCGATCCGCTGCCCGGTCTGCACGTAGTCGCCGGGCTGCACCGCGCGGTTGCCGATCACGCCGTCGACCGGCGCCTTGATCTCGGTAAAGGCGAGGTCGCGCTCGGCCTTGGCGAGCGCGGTCTTGAGCTCCGCGAGGGTGCCGGCGGCCTCCTGCTTCTGCGCTTCGAGCACCGCGACATTGGCCACCGCGCCATCGATCGCAGCCTCGGCGCTTTTCACGGAGGCCACCGCCTGGTCGCGGTTGGCGATCGCCTGCTCCAGGGTCTGCCTGCTAGCGAAATCCTTGCCGTTCAGCGCCTGCTGGCGCTCGTATTCGGACTGGGTGCGGACTTGCGCGGCCTTGGCGGAGACGAGCTGCGCACGGGCCTGCTCGACCACGGCCTGCTGCGCGACGATCTGGCGGTCGAAGCGCTCGACCGTGGCCTGCTGCGTCGCGACCTTGTCGCGCGCCGAGTCGACCGCGAGCTTGTAGTCGCCGTCATCGATGCGTGCGATCACCTCGCCGGCGCGGACCGGGGTGTTGTCCTCGAAGGCGAGCTCGGAGACATAGCCCGACACTTTGGCGCCGAGCGTCGTGTTGTTGGCCCTCACGTAAGCATCGTCGGTCGAAACCTGGAAGCGGCCGACCGTGACGTAGTGGGTGCCGAACCATGCTGCGGCGGCCAAAGCGACCGCGGCAGCGCCGCCCAGCAGAATCTTGCGCTTGGGACTGATCCCGGCCGGCTTGGCTTTCGCGGCGCCTGCTTCGGCCGAGGGCTGCGGCTCCACTTGGGGCGCCGGCGCCTTCGACTCGGCCAGCTGCCCGTCGGAGGGGATGACACTGAGATTGGAGCTCTCTCGGCTTTTGCGCTGCAACATGACCGCCTCCAAAACTTGACCGAACCGTTCGGTCAATGCGGAGATACGCCCCTGCAGCGCGGAAGTCAATATGACCGAACCGTTCGGTCATTGCCTTTTCGCACAAGCTGGGCCATATGGATGGTCGAGGCCCCAACGACCTGGAATCGGGCGATCTGTTTCAGAAAATGGAATAATCAGCCCGCACTCGGGAGAAATGCCATGACTACCGCAACAATAGAGCCCCCTGTCCTGGATCGGCCGGCCGGAACCGGCGAAGACAGCGCCAAACGGCGGCAAATCGTCGAAGGCGCGCGGCAGATGTTTCTGGCTCACGGCTTCGACGCCGCCAGCATGGCCGACATCGCCAAGGCGGCCGGCGTCTCCAAGGGCACCCTCTATGTCTACTTCAAAGACAAGGAGGAGCTGTTCGGCGCCATCGTCATGATGGAATGCTCCTCCCAGGCGGAGGGCATCTTCGCCCTCCATGCCGAGGACCCGGACGTGGCCGGCGCCCTCACCCGACTCGGCACCGCCTATGTCGGATTCCTCTGCCGGCCGGAAAAGGCCTCGGCGCTGCGCACCGTGATCGCCATCGCCGACCGGATGCCCTCGCTCGGCAAGACCTTCTACGAGACCGGCCCGGCGAAGGGCATCGCCAAGCTTGCCGCCTACCTCAAGGCGCAGACCGAAGCGGGCGTGCTCACGGTCGACGACCCGGAGGTCGCGGCGGCGCAGTTCATGGAGAGCTGCCACGGCACGCTGTTCAAGCCGGTGCTGTTCAACTTCGCCCCTCCCCCGCCCCCCGAGCGCGTCGAGCACGTCGTCGACGTCGCGGTCCGCGTGTTCATGGCGGCTTATCGCGCGAAGTAATCGCCGGGACTTCTCAAAATAAAATGGCCGGGCCTTGCGGCCCGGCCGGCGCGTCGCCTGAACGCACCTTGGTTCTAGTTCGTCTGCTGGATGCCCGAGAGCAGCCACTGGCCGCCGCGGGTGCGCCGGAAGGTCCACAGCTCGGTGGCTTCCGACGGCAACTGCTCGATCAGCTTGCCACTGTCGCGCGCGACGATGCGGTCGTTGAGCGAGTAGCGCATCGCCACGGTGGCGTATTCGTCGCTGCCCTCGCGCCAGGCTTCCGCAAGATCGCCCTGCAGGAGCTTGATGTCGCTGATCTGGTTGACGTCGCCATTGCTGGCGTTCTGCGCCATCTCGTCGGAGTAGTAGGACAGCATCTCCGGCGTGACGCGCGAGCGCAGCGTGCCGAGATCCTCGCGGCCATAGGCGGTCTGGATGTCGCCCAGCATCTTCTCGAAGGTGCTGAAGTCGTCAGGCTGCAACTGGATCGGTTCGCCTTGCGGCGCGCCGTTGGCCTGCGAGCCGCCGCCGAACAGGCCGCCCAGCATCGACTGCTGCTGCGGACGGTCGTCGCCGCCCTGGAGGCCCTGCCGATACGACGGGCCGCCCGCGGTCGCGGTCTCGTTGCGGCGCTGCCACCAGGCCCAGGCGAGCCGGGCCACGATCACCACGAGGATGATCTGGAACAGCAGGCCGATGAACGACGCGAAGCCGCCCATGCCGCCGAGGAAGCCGTGACCGAACAACATGCCGAACAGGCCGGCGCCGAGGAAGCCCGCGGCGAGACCGCCGAGGAGCCCGCCGCCGAAGAAGCCGCCCGGCCGGGCAAAGCTTGGCGTCGTCGGAGTCGTCGGCCGGGCTTGGCCCGGCGACTGCTGCGTCATGGTGCGATCCATCGGACGCGCGGCGTTCGGCGCGGTCGCGGTCGGCGGCGGCGCCGAGAACGTGCGGCTGCCGCGGCTGCCGAAGCTCGAGTTCGGGCGCGCGTCCGCGGTAACGACGGTCAACGACAGCGCGGCGAGCATCGCCGCGAGCGCCAAAAATCGCCAAGAAAACCGGCGAGAGTTGCGAAACATGTGTAACCCCTCTTCAGCCGAAGATCGGCTTGTATCGTGCCATTATATCGTAATGGAACCGGCAATATGGTAGGGGCGCAGCATAGTGCCGCAGCGTCGTTAACCGGTTGGTTTCGGGCTACTTACCGCGCTGCAACAGCGTGAACCTGGGGCTTGATCGGCGCCCCGATGCCGGCGACGCAGGCCCGGTAGGCCGGCAGCACTTCGGCGATTCCGTCGAGCGTCAGACGTACGGTCGTGCCCTCGGTGCGGATGTCGAGATGCGCCTGCGCGGCAAGCTCCGTCACTTTTTGCGCATCGGTGCCAAGCGCGATGTCGATCATGTCCTTGCCGCGCGCCGCGGCAGCCGGGACTTGCTCGGCTCCGTCAGCTTTGGTGAGCGTCACGGCGATGTCGCGGGCGCCGGGGAAAGACCACTCGGCGGCGCGCACGCGCAGCAGCACGAGATCGCGATCGGCGGCGATCATGAATTGCGGCTTGCCCGGTGCTGGATCCGGCGCGTCCGAACGCAGCCCGATGATGCAATGGCTGACCTCGCGTTCACCGCCGCGAACCGCAATCCAGGTTCCGGCCGGCGCGACGGTGATCGTGCGGACCGGCGCGCCGGACTGGGCGGCGACTTCGGTGGCGGCAACGGTTGCGGCAATGGCGGCGACGGTAATGAGAGCGGTGCGGATCATGGTTAATCCCCCTGATACGCATCAGACGCCCGGCGCCGCCGCCCGGTTCAAGGGCGCCGATACAGGCGATACAAATTTTTCGTGAAGCGGTCTGAACGAGCGCGAAGCGCTAGTTGATCTGGTGCCGGTTGGTGGTCCAGTCGATCGCGGGCCTCGGACCCGGGTCCTCGACCCAGTCGTTGTCATCCGCAGCCGGGTTCTTCGGCGCTGGGTGCTGCGCGACCGAACCGGTGACGCCGGCATCGCGGCGGTCGCCGCGCCAGGCGAACGGATCGTTCGCGGGATCGACCGGCGGATCGTAGCGCCGCGTCGGCGGCGCCTCGTACACGCGGCGTGACGCGTAGACCGGATTCTGCCGTGCCCGCGCCGCGACCAGATCGCCGTCGACCGCGCCCGGCTGGCAGATGCGCCGCCCGCTCGCCCGCCGCATCAGGTCGACATGGATGTGGTCGTAGTGGAAGGCGTTGGAGCCCGGCGCCAGCACGGTGGTGAACTGATCGCAGGCCGCGCCTTGCACGTCGCGGAGAAAGCCCTGCTCTTCCGGCGAGCCCTTCCAGCCGTCCTTCACGGTGATGCGCCGGCCGTCGGCCAGCACAAAGGCCGCGATGTCGAGCGCGTTGCCGAAGGCGTGCTCGGAGATCGGCGCCCCGACCTGGCCGTTCATGCCGCGGCACGAATAGGCGGAGATCTGCTTGATCTCTGCGACCGGCTGGCGAAACCACTTGGCGGCCGCGGGCTGCACCGACGCCGCGATCCAGTGGTCGAGCGCCGACACGATCGGGCACGCGAGCGTCGCCACCGGTTTCACCTCCACCGGTGTCGCGGCCGCGACCTGCTGCGGACGCGGCGGCCCGAGCGGCGGCAGCGGACGCGACGGCTGCGAGTACACCGTCGGCGGCGCGCCGGGCTGGGCGTATTCGGGCAACACCTCTTCGGCCTCCGGCACCGGAGGCTGCGGCTGGCGATACGGCTGCTGACGATAGGTCTGTTGCGGCTGATTGTAGCCCGGTTGCTGATTGTAGGACGGCTGCTGCTGATAGCCGGGCTGCGGCTGCACGCGCTGCCAGTCCGACGGTGCGCGCAGGTTCGACGGCGGCGCGCCGAGCTGCTGATAGCCGCCCTGCTGTGAAGGATAGCCGCCTTGCTGCGCAACGCCCGGCGGCTCGATCGACATCGGCGCTCCAGGCTGCGATGGCAGCGGCGCATAGCGCGGCTGCGGCGCGTCGTAAGGCTGCTGCGCGACCGGCCAGCGCGGTTGCGCGGCCGGCGCAGCGCCGGGGATCGCGCCGGGCGGCCGGAGCGACTCGTCGAGATAGCCCATCGCCGAGCTTTCGCCGAGCATCGAAATCTTCAGCGGAAACTCCGCGCCGCACATGCCGGGTCCGTCGATCGGCGAGATGCGGACGACGCCGGCGCCTTCGCGCACCGTTCCGGAGTTCAGGCAGGCGAGCTCGGCTTCCTTGCGCCAGGGTGCGCGCTGCTCATAGCTCAAAAAGCTCCGGCCGCAGCCCGCAAGCGCGACCAGAATGACGCTGCCACCAACGACCCAGCTCACGCCACGCGACATGCGCGGACAATGTGAGCAATTCCCTTAATGCCCTATTAGCGATGCTGCATTGTTCATGGTGAACGAACGGTTGACGCGGCCTTGATCCGCGGGAGCTTTTCGGGCGAAAACCTCCACCAGCGGGGCGAATTTCGCTTCGGGGGAACTCTGATGGACGGCAAGACTCGGATCATCCTGATCACCACCATGACGTCACTCATGGTGCTGATGGTCACGCTGGTCGCCACTTTTCTGAATATCGGCGGGCGGCACGATTTCCTGTTCCAGTGGACCAAGGCCTACCTGATCGGCTGGCCGATCGCGGCCATCACAGGTTATTTCTTCATGCCGGTGGCGCAGCGCTTCACGATCCGGATCGTGAAGCTGATCGACGGCAACGCCTGATGCTCTCCGCACTCGACTTCGCCCGTCGCCTCGAAAGCGGCGAACTGACACCCGCGCGGGCCATCGATATCTGCGCCGAGGCCATCGCCAAGCGCGAGGCCGAGGTCGGTGCCTTCGTCACCCTCGACCTCGACGGCGCGCGCAGAGCCGCGCAGTCCGAGGCGCTGAAGAGCAAGCCGCTGCGCGGCATGCCGGTGGCGCTGAAAGACGTGTTCGACACTCAGGACATGCCGACCGAATACGGCTCGAAGCTCTATGCCGGCTATCGTCCGAAGGCCGACGCGTCGCTGGTGACGCTGACCAAGCGCTTCGGCGGCGTGATCCTCGGCAAGACTGTCACCACCGAGTTCGCCCATTCCGATCCCGGCAAGACGCGCAACCCGCGCAACACAGCCTATACGCCGGGCGGCTCGTCGTCGGGTTCGGCTGCGGCGGTCGCGGCGGGCTTCGTGCCGGTCGCGACCGGCACCCAGACCGGCGGCTCGGTGATCCGGCCGGCGAGCTTCTGCGGCGTCGCCGGCTTCAAGCCGTCGTATCGCATGCTGCCGACCATCGGCATGAAATGCGTATCCTGGCATCTCGACACCGCGGGCCTGTTCGCGGCGTCGGTCGCCGACGTGGCATTCGCCGCATCGGTGATGGGCGAGCGCGACCTGCGCGTCGATCAGCGCACGCCGGTGTCGCCGCGCATCGGCGTGCTGCGGCAGCAGCCGTGGCCTTCGGCGTCGGCCGACATGACGCCGGCGCTCGACATGGCGGCGCGCGCCGCGTCCTCCGCGATGGCGCGCGTCAAGGACGTGCTGCTGCCGCCGGTGCTGGCGGCCGCGTACCGGGCGCATTCGACGATCCACAGCTACGAGACGGCACGCTCGCTCGCCGCCGAATACGACCGCGCCAACGAGCTCAAGGGCTCGGCCAAGAACGCGCCCGACCCGATCGGCAAGGGCATTCGCGAGCTGATCGAGCAGGGCATGAAGGTCACGGTCGACGCCTATGACGACGCGCGGCGCACCGCGCATCAGGCCCGCAAGGCGGTCAACGACCTGATGGCCGAGTTCGACGTAATCCTGTCGCCGTCGGCGCAAGGCGCAGCGCCCAAGGGCCTCACCTCGACCGGCAACTCGACTTTCAACCGGCTCTGGACCCTGATGGGCACGCCCTGCGTGAGCGTGCCGGGGCTCGCCGACGCCAACGGGCTGCCGCTCGGCATCCAGGTGATCGGGCGGTTCGGCGCCGACCGGCAGACGCTGGAGGCGGCGCTGTTCGTCGAGTCGGCGATCGCCAAGCGCGGCTAGCCGCCGCGCCCCGATAGGTATCCAGGGGTGTATTCCGCAGAACTATTTTCGGCTGCGCGCGATGCATAGCTGTGGCTTATCCGTTATCGCGGCGATGAATACAGACAGCAATTCAATAGTTTAGGATAATACCCGACCGTCCGGAACGGTACTGCAATGCGGAATGTTTGTCATTTGGAGCCCTCCCCCGGTCTGGTAGACTCGAAGGCAGTTCAACCGAGGAGGTCGATGGTGGACTTGGCTTTGCGACTGAACGTGCTCGCGGTTTGCGCAGCGATCGCATTCGTCGGCGCCATTCTGATCATGTTCTGAGTTGAGGTCGGACGGCTCGGCTCAAGACCAACCCGTACTCAAGCGGCATAAGGTGCACACCGGAGGGCCTCACCCTCCGGTGTCTTATTTTGCGAAGCCTCTTAAGCAGCTGTCTTATTTTGGGACCGCGCTTTATGCGGCGGCCACCTGCCTCACCGCATTCGGATTGTAGTTGAGGATCGGCGCCAGCCAGCGCTCGGCTTCAGAGACGCTCCAGCCCTTCCGCCTGGCGTAGTCCTCGACCTGATCGCGCTCGATCTTGCCGACGCCGAAGTAATGGCTCTCGGGGTTGCCGAAGTAGAGGCCGGAGACCGAGGCGCCCGGCCACATCGCGAAGCTCTCGGTCAGCTTCACGCCGATCCGTTCGCCGTCGAGCAACTGGAACAGCGTGCCCTTCTCGGTGTGATCCGGCTGCGCCGGATAGCCCGGCGCGGGCCGGATGCCGCGATACTTCTCGGCGATGAGATCGGCGTTACTCAGCGCCTCGTCGGCCGCATAGCCCCAGAACTCGGTGCGCACCCGCTGGTGCAGCCGCTCGGCGAAGGATTCGGCCAAGCGATCGGCCAGCGCCTTGACCATGATCGACGAGTAGTCGTCGTTGGCGTTCTTGAAGCGGTCGGCGACCGCGTCCTCGCCGATGCCGGCGGTGACGATGAAGCCGCCGACATAGTCGGCCTGGCCCTTGGGCGCGACGAAATCGGCCAGCGCCACGTTGGCACGGCCTTCGCGGCGCGTGAGCTGCTGGCGCAGCGTGTGCAGCGTCGCAAGCGGCGTGCCGCGCGTCTCGTCGGCGAACACCGTGATGTCGTCGCCCGCGCCATTCGCCGGCCAGAAGCCCAGCACCGCGGCGGCCTTGAACCAGCGCTGGTCGACGATCTCTTTCAACATCTTCTGCGCGTCGGCGTAGAGCGAGCGCGCCGCCTCGCCGACGATCTTGTCGTCGAGGATGGCCGGGAACTTGCCGGCGAGCTCCCAGGTCGAGAAGAACGGCGACCAGTCGATGGTGGCGATCAGCTCCTCGATCGAATAGTCCTCGAGCACGCGGGTGCCGAGGAACTGCGGCTTCACCGCCTTGAACGCGCTCCAGTCCGGCTTGAACGCGTTGCCGCGCGCGGCCACGAGCGACAGCCGCTGCTTGTCCTCCTGGGCACGCGCGTGGGTCGTGGCGATGCGGGCGTATTCCTCGCGCACCTCGCCGACATATTTCGGACGGCTCTCGCTGCCCATCAGCGCGCCCGCGACACCCACCGCGCGGCTCGCGTCGGTGACATAGACGGTTTGCCCCCGCCGGTAGTTCGGATTGATCTTCACCGCGGTGTGCACGCGGCTCGTGGTGGCGCCGCCGATCAAAAGCGGCACGTCGAAGTTCTGCCGCTCCATCTCGGCCGCGACATGGCACATCTCGTCGAGCGACGGCGTGATCAGGCCTGACAGCCCGATGATGTCGCAGTTCTCTTTCTTGGCGGTCTCGAGGATCTTCGCCGCCGGCACCATGACGCCGAGGTCGATCACCTCGTAGTTGTTGCACTGGAGCACGACGCCGACGATGTTCTTGCCGATGTCGTGCACGTCGCCCTTCACGGTCGCGAGTAGCACCTTGCCGGAGGAGCTCCGGCCTCCGCCGCCGCGTTCGGCCTTTTCCTTCTCCATGAACGGCATCAAATGCGCGACCGCCTGCTTCATCACGCGGGCCGACTTCACCACCTGCGGCAGGAACATCTTGCCCGAGCCGAACAGGTCGCCGACCACGTTCATGCCGGCCATCAGCGGGCCTTCGATCACCGACAACGGGCGGTCTGCGGCGAGCCGCGCCTCCTCGGTGTCCTGATCGATGAATTCGGTGATGCCGTGCACCAGCGCATGCGACAGCCGCTTCTCCACCGGCCATTCGCGCCAGGCGAGATCGGCCTGCTCCTTCTCCTTGCCGGCCGCGCCGCGGAAGCGGCTCGCGACCGTCAGCAGCCGCTCGGCTGCATCGGGCCGCCGGTTGAGCACGACGTCCTCGCAGGCCTCGCGCAGCTCCGGATCGAGATCGTCATAGACCGCCATCTGGCCGGCGTTGACGATGCCCATGTCCATGCCGGCCTTGATGGCGTGATAGAGGAACACCGAGTGCATCGCCTCGCGCACCGGCTCGTTGCCTCTGAACGCAAACGACAGGTTCGACACGCCGCCCGAGACATGGCTGCAGGCGCAGGTCTGGCGGATCCGGCGCGCGCCTTCGATGAAGGCCACGCCGTAGTCGTTGTGCTCCTCGATGCCGGTCGCGACCGCGAAGATGTTCGGATCGAAGATGATGTCCTGCGGCGGGAAGCCGACCTTGTTGACCAGGATGTTGTAGGCGCGGCCGCAGATCGCGACCTTGCGCTCCATGGTGTCGGCCTGGCCGGTCTCGTCGAAGGCCATCACGACGACCGCCGCGCCGTAGCGGCGCACGCGCTCGGCATGCTTGATGAACTCTGCCTCGCCCTCTTTCAACGAGATCGAGTTCACCACGGGCTTGCCTTGGATGCATTTCAGCCCGGTCTCGATCACCGAGAACTTCGATGAGTCGACCATCACCGGCACGCGGGCGATATCGGGCTCGGCTGCGATGAGATTGAGGAAGGTCTTCATCGCCTCGGCCGAGTCGAGCAGGCCTTCGTCCATGTTGACGTCGATGATCTGGGCGCCGTTCTCGACCTGATCGCGCGCCACCGCCAGCGCCGCGGTGTAGTCGCCCGCGGTGATCAGCTTCCTGAATTTCGCCGAGCCGGTGACGTTGGTGCGCTCGCCGACGTTGACGAACGGGATCTCCGGCGTGAGCGTGAACGGCTCGAGCCCCGAGAGCCGAAGATACGGCTTCGCCTCCGGCACTGCACGTGGCTTGCTTTTGCTCACCGCTTCGGCGATCGCACTGATGTGCTCAGGCGTGGTACCGCAGCAGCCACCGACGATATTGATCAGCCCGGTCGCGGCGAACTCGCCGAGATGGCGCGCCATGTCGTCGGGTGACTCATGATAGTGCCCGAATTCGTTCGGCAGGCCGGCATTCGGATAGGCGCAGATCAGCGTGTCGCAGATGCGCGACATATCGGCGATGTGGGCGCGCATCTCCTCGGCGCCGAGCGCGCAGTTCAGGCCGACCGAAACCGGCGAGGCGTGGCGCACCGCGTTCCAGAACGCCTCCGGCGTCTGGCCCGACAGCAGGCGGCCGGAGCGATCGGTGATCGTGCCGGAGATCATTACCGGCACGTCGATGCCGCGGGTCGCGCACTCGTCCATGATGGCGAAGATCGCGGCCTTGGCGTTGAGCGTGTCGAAGATGGTTTCGATCAGCAGGACGTCGGCGCCCCCGGAGAGCAAGCCCCGCACCTGCTCACCATAGGACTTGCGCAGATCGTCGAACGTCACCGCGCGATAGCCGGGATTGGCGACGTCCGGCGAGATCGAGGCGGTGCGGTTGGTCGGGCCGAGCGCGCCGGCGACGAAACGCGGCCGGCCGTCCTCGTCGGCGGCGCGCGTCGCGGCCTCGCGCGCGAGCCGCGCGCCTTCGACGTTGAGCTCGTAGGCGATGTCCGACATGCCGTAGTCGGCCTGCGCGATCGTGGTCGACGAGAACGTGTTGGTCGAGACGATGTCGGCGCCGGCCTTGTAATAGGCATAGTGGATGTCGCGGATCGAATTCGGCCGCGTCAGGTTGAGCAGGTCGTTGTTGCCGCGCACCTCGCGGTTCCACGCGTCGAAGCGCGCGCCGCGATAGCCTTCTTCGTCGAGGCCGAGCGACTGGATCATCGTCCCCATGGCGCCATCGAGCACCAGGATGCGCTCAGCGGCGAGCTTCTGGATCAGCTTGCGGGTCTTGCTTGCAGGCACGGACACGTTCGTTCACTCCAAATTTCAAGCGGCCTTCTGAGTGACAGGCCTTATCCCCAGCAGATGACAAATCGCGTACACAAGATCGGCGCGGTTCATGGTGTAAAAATGAAAATCGGTGACGCCGCGCTCGACCAGATCGAGCACCTGCTCGGCGGCGACCGCGGCCGCGATCAGCTTTCGCGTCGCCACGTCATCGTCGAGGCCCTCGAAGCGCTCGGCGAGCCAGCGCGGCACACTGGTGCCGCAGCGCTCGGCAAAGCTCTTGGTCTGCTTGAAGTTCTGCACCGGCAGGATGCCCGGCACGATCGGGATGTAGATGCCGCGCGCGCGGACCTTGTCGAGATAATCGAAATAGCGGTCGTTCTCGAAGAAGAACTGCGTCATCGCGCGCGTCGCGCCGGCATCGACCTTGGCCTGCAGCATGTCGATATCCGCCTGCACGCTCGGGCTGTCCGGATGCTTCTCGGGATAGGCCGACACGGAGACTTCGATATCGGCGATGCGCTTGATGCCCGAGACCAGATCGGCAGCGTGCTGATAGCCGCCCGGATGCGGCGCGTATTTCGCACCGATGCCTGAGGTCGGATCGCCGCGCAGCGCCACGATGTGGCGCACGCCGGCGTCGCGATAGGCCTGGATGACGCCGTTGATCTCGTCCTTGGTGGCGGCGACGCAAGTGAGATGCGCGGCCGGCGTCAGCGCCGTCTCGTTGACGATGCGCTTCACCGTCGAATGGGTGCGCTCGCGCGTCGAGCCGCCGGCGCCGTAGGTCACCGAGACGAAATTGGGGCTGAGCGGCGCAAGCCGGCCGACCGCCTCCCAGAGGCTCTTCTCCATCTCATCGGTCTTGGGCGGAAAGAATTCGAACGAAACACGGATCGGCGCCATCACGCCACCTCCCGCACTGGGGCCAGTTGGATGCGCGGGTCGCGCGCGAGCCAGAGCGACACCGCGACCTTGCCGTCGGAGCCGGGCTCCGGCGCAAGACTGCGATGCATCGTCATGTCGAGGCCCGCGGCGCTCATCCACTGCGCCACGGTCTCGGACGAAAAGCCGAGACGGCGATGCGCGTGTTCTTCGCGCAGGAATTCCAGGTCATGCGGCGCAAAGTCGATCACCAGCAGCCGGCCGGACGGCGCGAGAACGCGCGCGGCCTCGCGGATCGCACGCGCGCCGTCTTCGAGGAAGTGCAGCACCTGATGGATGACGACCACCTCGAAGGAATTCGCCGGCACCGCGAGGTCGTAGATGTCGCCCTGCCGCACGCTGCAATGGCGCAGGCCGGCGCGCTCGATGCGGGCGCGGGCGAGCAGCAGCATGTCGAGCGAGAGATCGACGCCGAGACCGCGATCGAGCTGCGTCCCGAACATTTCGAGGATGCGGCCGGTGCCGGTGCCGAGGTCGAGCAGCGAGCGGAACGGCTTGTCGGCGAGCGCGTCGCGGATGGCCTGCTCCACCGCCTCGTCCGGCACGTGCAGCTTGCGGATGCGGTCCCATTCGACGGCATGGGCGCGGAAATAGTCCTGCGCGGCGGCGGCGCGGGCGGCGCGGACCGCCGACAGCCGGTCGCGGTCGCGCGCGATGATCGGGTCCTTCGGATCGAGCCTCGCGATCAGCATGCGGGCGAGTTCGGCGCCGCCGCCCTGCTCGGCCAGCCGGAAGAACGCCCAGGCGCCCTCCCGGAACCGCTCGATCAGCCCGGCCTCGACCAGGAGCTTCAAATGCCGCGAGATGCGGGGCTGGGACTGACGCAATATCTGGGTCAGGTCGGAGACCGTCAGCTCGGCCTCGGAGAGCAGCACGAGGACGCGGAGCCGCGTGTCCTCACCCGCCGCCTTGAGGGCGGCGTTGAGGGCGTCGAACGGCAGATGCTCGGCCTCGCTCATGGGATGTGTCCCACCATATAAAGATATCTTTATGCGTTGAAATAGGCGAAATCAAGTTCAGCCGGGCCTGATGGTTACCCGGGATGAACCGGCCGCCCGCCGGTCCTATAAGGTGCCGGTCGAAACCCGGTCCGAAGCGCCCAGCCCCAAGACCAGTCCTAAGACCAGCCCCATGAGCTGCCGATGAGTTCCACCCTGGACCCCAAGCCCAGCGACCTCCGCGAGGGCGAAGTCACCGTCGCCCTGCCCGGCCAGCCCGACGCCTCGGTCTATTTCATCGGCCGCGCCCGGACCCCGTGGAAAACCCGCAAGGACTGCCCGAAGAACGCCCGGGCGGCCCGCGAGACCGGCGCGGTCTGCACCCTTGAGCTCGATCCGCGCTGGCTGCCGGCGCTCACGGACATCGAACGCTGCAGCCATCTCGTGGTGCTGTACTGGATGGACCAGGCGCGGCGCGATCTCGCGGTCCAGGTGCCCGGCCATCTCGGCAAGGGCCGCGGCACCTTTGCGCTGCGCTCGCCGGTGCGGCCCAATCCGGTCGCCATGAGCGTGGTCAAGCTCGTGAAGGTCGACGGCGCCAAGCTGGACGTGATCGCGCTCGACTGCATCGACGGCACGCCGCTGATCGATATCAAGCCCTACTACGCCTCGACAGACTCGATCCCCGACGCGGTGACGGGCTCGTAGATGAACTGCGCTTAGGCGGATTTCGGCGGCCGGGGCAATCATCCGTTCAGCACAAGTCGGGCTGGACTGCGGCGCAGGGCGCTCACGCAGCCGAACACAAAATCCGCGGAAACCCGCATCAGACGGCCATTCTGGCCGATCTTTCCGCAAAAGATTTAGCGATTTCTCAACGGGATAGGCGAAATTCGGGCCTGTTCCCTGGCCCGATTTGAACCTTTGGCGCGCTATCTCCGACCAATATCCAGAACGAGGGGGCCGTCATGCCGCTCAACTCACTTCGCACTGTCCTGTCCGCCGCCGCGCTCGTCGCGGCCGCATCGACATCCGCTTTCGCCGGACCGTTGCCGCTGTTTCCGTTCGATCCCACGCCTTATCAGGCGCCGCGCACGGCCGCTTATGCGCCGGTCGAGACCGAAGCGCCGGCCGTCGAGGCTCCGGCCCCGACCCAGTCGCGCTTCAAGCGCCAGGTCGTGAGCTACCAGACCACCGAGGCGCCGGGCACCGTCGTGATCGACACCCCGAACACCTACCTCTATCTCGTGCTCGGCAACGGTCAGGCGCTGCGCTACGGCATCGGCGTCGGCCGCGAGGGCTTCACCTGGGCCGGCACAAAGACGGTCGAAAAGAAGGCCGAATGGCCGGACTGGCATCCGCCGCAGGAGATGCTGGAGCGCCAGCCCTATCTGCCGCGCATGATGGCCGGCGGCCCCGGTAATCCGCTCGGCGCCCGCGCCATGTACCTCTCGGGCTCGGTGTACCGCATCCACGGAACCAACGCCCCCGACACCATCGGCCAGCGCGTGTCCTCGGGCTGCATCCGCCTGACCAACGCCGACGTGGTCGACCTCTACAACCGCGTGAAGGTCGGCGCCAAGGTCGTGGTGATGCCGATGACCGACCACCGCCTCACCCATCGCACTGGTTTCAGCACGAACTGATTGCCGTCTGCCCTAAGATACTCTGATCTTTCATGATGCGTGCAGAGCGCCGGCTGTCCCTGACAGCCGGCGCTCTTTTTGTTGCAACTTTCATCACGTGTCCTTGATCGCGATTGCCGGCGCGCGGGCGCGGCCCATTTTT
This sequence comes from uncultured Rhodoplanes sp., assembly GCA_936924235.1. Lineage (GTDB taxonomy): Bacteria > Pseudomonadota > Alphaproteobacteria > Rhizobiales > Xanthobacteraceae > Z2-YC6860. The sequence goes on from CAKZHN010000232.1 coordinate 22,991, forward strand.
TATGAGGAACCACATCGGGGCTCCGCAGTTATTGGGCCAGCTATCATCGTGTGAGCGGAGGGAGGGTATCATGAGTCCTGCCGCACATTTGCGCCTCGCCATCCCGGCATTGGCAGCAGTCATCCTTTGCAGTGCAAGTGCCACGGCGCAGCCGCTGGCGTGGAACGATCCTCAGGCCAATCCGTACCCGTTCTTCCGCGACGTGATGCCGGACGAGCAGACGGCGCCGGATCAGGCCGTGCCCGACGACGAGGTCATCCAGCAGTCGCCCGCGGTGCGCGAGCGCTTCCGCCGCCAGATGGTGTCCTACAACACCACCGAGGCGCCGGGCACCATCATCATCGATACGCCGAACACCTATCTCTATTACGTGCTCGGCGGCGGCCGCGCGATCCGCTACGGCATCGGCGTCGGCCGCGAGGGCTTCACCTGGTCGGGCGTGCAGACCATCGCCCGCAAGCAGGAATGGCCGGACTGGCATCCGCCGGCAGAGATGATCGCGCGCCAGCCGTATCTGCCGCGCATGATGGCCGGCGGCCCCGGCAATCCGCTCGGCGCGCGGGCGATGTATCTCGGCAACTCGCTCTATCGCATCCACGGCACCAATGCGCCGGACACCATCGGCCAGCGCGTGTCGTCGGGCTGCATCCGGTTGACCAACGAGGACGTCACCGACCTGTTCAACCGCGTGACGGTCGGCAGCAAGGTGGTCGTGCTGCCGGATCGCGGACACCGCGTGCAGCCGGTCGCGAGCGCCGAGCCGCGTCCCGTCGTAAGTCCCGTGGCAGTGAACGTGCGCACCCCGGCGACGGCGCCACAGCAGCGTTCGTCGCAGTTCGGCGCCACGTCGACCTCCCGGATCTACTGACCACGATCCGATCCAACGAAATGGGCGAGGCCTTGGGCCTCGCCCATTCGTTTTGGCGATAGCACCTCCGCATTGGCAGCCGCCGAAGCAAGCCGCTATGGTGCGGCGCTTTCGGGAGGAACGAATATGCGTATCGCAGCGATGGCGGCCGGCGCGGTCGGCTCTTATTTCGGCGGGCGGCTCGCAGCCGCCGGCCACGACGTGTTCTTCATCGCGCGGCGCGCGCATCTCGAAGCGCTGCGCAAGAACGGCCTGAAGCTCGAAAGCGTCCACGGCGATCTGCACCTGCCGAAGGTCAACGCCACCGACGATCCCAAGGAGGTCGGCGTCGTCGACATCGTGCTGTTCGCGGTCAAGCTCTGGGACACCGAGACCGCGGCCGAGCTGGCGCGACCTCTGGTCGGTCCCAACACCCGCGTCATCACCTTGCAGAACGGCGTCGACAGCTACGAGCGGGTCTCGTCGGTCCTCGGCAAGGAGCAGACGATTCCGGGCACGGCCTATATCGCCGCAGTCCTCGGCGGGCCGGGCGTGATGAAGCACACCTCGAAGTTCGCGACCTTGCGCTGCGGCCGCATGGAGGGCACGCCCGATCCGAAGCTGCAAGCCTTCGTCGAGGCGGCGAAGGCCGCCAACATCGACATCCAGCCGCAGGACGACATGAACCGCGAGCGCTGGCAGAAGTTCATCTTCCTGTCGTCGATGGCGGGCGCGAACTGCATGACCCGCGAGCCGATCGGCAAGATCCTCGGCGATCCCGACACCCGCGCTTTCTATCGCAAGCTGATGGAAGAGTGCCTCGCGGTCGGCCAGAAGGCTGGCGCCAAGGTGCCGTCGAGCTGGGTCGACGACCGCATGACGTTTTCCGAGAACGCACCGCCCGGCATGAAGGCCTCGATGTTCCACGACCTCGAGGCGGGCAACCGGCTGGAGCTCGACTGGCTCACCGGCAAGGTGGTGTCGCTCGGCCGCGAGCTTGGCGTGCCGACGCCGGCGAGCGATGCCGTTTACGCCGCGGTGAAGCTGCACCGCATGGGCGGCGGATAGCTCAGTCCATCACCACGACGCGGGTTTCGACCGGCGCCTTGTCGTAGAACTCGGTGATGCTGTCGTTGATCAGCGCGATGCAGCCGGCCGACATGGTGCCGCCGATGCCGGCCGGCGCATTGGTGCCGTGCAGGCGATAGTCGGTGCCGAAATAGAGCGCGCGCGGGCCGAGCGGATTGTCGGCAGGTTCGCTGCTGCCGAACATGTTGCGCAACTGCCCAAAGCTGGAGTTGCTTCGGCCGGGCCATTCCTCCTTGCGCGAGATGCTGTAGAGACCGGCAGCGGTGGCGCATTCGGGGCCGACGCCGATGCCATAGCGCAGCGCCACCACGTTGGGCAGCACGATGTAGATGAAGTGCTGCGCCTTATCGACCAGGATGGTTCCGACCGGCTGGGTCGTGCGGTAGTAGACCGGCTGCTTCAGGTAGACGTAGCTCACGCCGGTCGACGTCTCGGCCTGCGCGGGTTGCTTGTCGCGGCCGATGCGCGGCCCGAAGATGATGGCTCCCAGGCCCACCGCGATCACGACACCCAGGATGGCCAGCACCGTCATCACCGGCACGAGGATGCCTCTTCGCGGCCTGGACGTTCGCGATTCGGGAATTGCCAACTCGGGCGCTTGCGGCTCGGGCATCAGCGGCGCGCGAGCCCCATAGGCTCCGCGGCCGCCCTGCTGCGCCTCGACGCGCTCGATGGCCTGATCGAACGCTTCGAGCTCGGCATCGATCACAGGCTCGGGCAAGTGCGGCTCGAGGCCCTGGAGCCGCTCGCGCATCGCCCGGCGGGCACGGTCATAGGTGTGACGGCGAGCTTCGACCGTGTTGGGGTCGAGCCTGCCGACCGCGCCGAGCATCACCGAATAATAGTCGGTCATCGGAGTCCGGCCCTGCCCCTCACCAGCGCCTTGCCATTCCGAATACTGTCTTATACCGCCGGTAGCGACGCAACTGGCGCCCGCGCGATGGCTCGCCGGCAAGCCGTAACGCGCTGTTAAGGAACCGCAAATTCCGCTCCGATAGATTGTGGCAGGCGCCGCGCAGGCATTTTTTGGCAGCTCTTGAGGCTGCTGGCGCCGGAGCCACGGGCCAACTAAGTTTGCAGCCAATGACCAGAGCGCTTCCCTTCGGACTGTCGTTGCGCGCGATCCTCCTCGGTGTGTTGATCGTCGCGGCGTTCTTTACTGGCACGCTCTGGGCGCTCAACGCGTTCTTTCCCGCCGACCCGATGCAGGAGAGCCGGCCCGATCTCGTGGCGCTGCATCCCATGGCTCCGGTGACCCGCACCTCGGTGATCGTCGCGCCGGTCGCGGTGGCCAACCTCGCGATCCGCGACATCATGGAGGCCAACGCGCCGCGCGGGCTCAACGGCAAGAACGACAATCCGCTCGCCGACCTGCTCGGCAAGGCCGATATCGGCTGGAACATCGGACGCGGCCCGATCGCCGTGAATGGCACCAGCGGCTCGCTCAACATCTCGACCACATTGAACGGCTCGCTGCGCGTCACCGGGCAGATCGCCAACCAGGGCGGCAATATCGCCGGCGCTCTCACCGGCATCCTGGGCGACAGTCTCGGCCGCAATGTCGGCCAGCTCACCAAAGGCGTGCTCGACCAGCGCGCCGACATCCGCGGCAATGTGTTCGTGACCTCGCGGCCGCAGTTGCAGCCGAACTGGCGGATCGAGCCCAATCTGTCCGGCAGCGTCTCGATCGGCGACGGCGGCATGTCGGTCGCCGGCATCAAGATCAACGTCTCCGACCAGATCAAGCCAATGCTCGACCAGACGGTTCGCGAGCAGATCGGCAACCTCTCCGGCAGGCTGCGCAATGACCGCACGCTGGAGATCGCGGCCCGCAAGGAATGGACGCAGATGTGCCGCTCGATCCCGATCGGCCAGCCTACGCCCAACATGCCGGCGCTGTGGCTCGAGGTGCGGCCGACCAAGGCGTTTGCGGCGCAGCCGCGCATTCTGCAGGACTGGGTAATCCTCACGCTCGGCGTGCAGGCCGAGACCCGCATCGTGCCGGCCGCGACCAAGCCCGACTGCCCGTTCCCGTCGCAGCTCGAGTTCGTACAGCAGCTCGACCAGGGCGACGTCAAGATCTCGGTGCCGATCGATGCGCCGTTCACCGAAATGAACCGCATCATGGAAGCGCAGCTCAAGGGCAAGACCTTCCCGGAGACCGGCAATGCGCCGGGCCAGGTCACGGTGCTGGCGTCCAGCATGGCGGCCTCCGGCGACCGGCTGCTGATCTCGCTGCGTGTGAAGGCAAAGGAAACCAAGAGCTGGTTCGGGCTCGGCGCCGAAGCCACCGTGCACATCTGGGGCAAGCCGGTGCTCGACACCGAGAAGCAGATGATGCGGCTCACCGACATCACGCTCGACGTGAAGTCGGATGCGGCGTTCGGCGTCCTCGGCGCGGCAGCCCGCGCCGCCATCCCCTATCTGCAGAAGTCGCTCGCCGACAATGCGGTGGTCGATCTCAAGCCCTTGTCTGCGAACGCCAGGAAGAGCATCGAGGCCGCGATCAAGGATTTCCAGACGCCGGTCGAGGGCGTCGAGGTCGAGGCCTCGGTCAAGGACCTGCGGCTCGTCGGCATCGAATTCGATTCAACGACGCTGCGCGTGATTGCCGAGGCCCAAGGCACCGCCCGCGCTTTGGTGCGCAAGATCGCGCTACAATAACTGACAGCTTAGCCGAGCGTGATCGGCGCGGGCTTCTCGCCCGCGTTGAAGCGATCCATCATCACCGTGTAGGCGCGTTCGATGTCGCGCGCGAAGCGGGCGGCATCGAACAGCGGCGAGGTCTGCTTGGCCGCAGCCAGCCGTTCCTTGAGGATGCGCCGGAGTCCAGCGTCGGTGCCGATCCGCGTGGCCTTCGCGACGTAGTCCTGCGGCGAGGACGCGATGAGATCGTTCAGGCCGAGCGCCGTGAGCAGGCTCGCCGACACCCGCGACGCAAAGGTCTGCCCCGGCAGCGCGAGCAGCGGACAGCCGCCGAACAGCGCATGGCTGCCGGTGGCATGCGCGCTGAACGGAAACGTGTCCAGGAACAGGTCGCACAGGCCGTAACGCGCGAGATATTCCGGCTCCGACACGGGCCCTGCAAAACGCAGGCGCGCAGGATCGATGCCGCCGGCACGAACCGCCGCGCGCAGGTTCTCGTCGCCTGCCGGATAGAAGCTTCGCAGCCACAACACGCTGTCCGGCACGGCGCGCAGGACCTGGCACCAGAGATCGACGATCGGCGGCGTGATCTTGGCCGTCTGGTTGAAGCAGCAGAACACGGTTGCCTCCTCGGGCAGGCCGAAGGCCGCCCGCGTCATCGGCTGCGCCGAGATCTCGTAGCCGTTTTCGTTCGGCTGATAGCAGGCCGGCATCCGCACCACGGATTCGAGGTAGAGCCGCTCGGCTCCGGCCGGAATCAGCACCGGATCGGCGACGACATAGTCCATGTCGCGGCCGACCGTTCCGGCAAATCCCAGCCACGTCACCTGCACGGGCGCGGGCCGCAGTGAGAAGATCCGCAGCCGCTGGCCGTTGGTGTAGCCCATCAGATCGACCAGCACATCGATGCCGTCGCGGTTGATCATTTCGGCCACTGCCAGATCGGTCATGTTGTCGATATCGGTGAAGCGGCCGGCGGCGCGCTTGATGCGCTCGCGCCGTTCGCCGCTCTTGTTCGCGGTGTGGCAATAGCAATGTACCTCGAAGCGCGTGCGGTCGTGCGACTCCAGGCACTTGCAGATCAGCACGCCGACCGGGTGATCGTTGAAGTTCGCCGAGATATAGCCGATGCGGATCTTGTCGCGCTGGCGCGGCGCGTGCCGGAACAGCTCCGAGCCCCACAGCGTCGCAGCGGCGCGCCGCCTGGCCTGCGCGTTGTTGTGCGCAGCTTTCAACAGCTCCACAGGATCGGTGCAACAGAACAGCAGCGCGAACGGATCGACCTTCTCGTCGCCGCCCGCGACCCGGCGCGACAATCGGATCAGCGCATCGTCGAGCCCGTCCCAGTTCGCGATCTGCTGCTTGCGATGGACGTAGCCGACCAGCGCCGACGTATAATCCGGATCGAGCCTTACGGCGCGGCCGTAGGCCTCGATCGCGCCCACCATGTCGGACTGGCCGCTGCGGATCTCGCCGATGTTGAACCACGCCGGTGCGTGCTTCGGATCGAGCTCGACGGTGCGCTGGAACGCGGCCGCCGCTTCCGGCTTCGCGCCGCGCGCGTTCAGCGCGAGCGCAAGATGGTTCCAGCCGTTGGCGTGGTTGGCATCGGTCGCCACGGCGAGACGGCCGTATCGCTCCGCCTCATCACGATTGCCGATCTGCAGGCAGAGGATCGACAGATTCGCAGCCACGTCCGCCTTGTGCGCATCGGCCTGGAGCAGCGGCTGGTAGACTTCGAAGGCTTCCTTGAGCCTGCCCGCCACCTGCAGGCCGACGGCCCGCTGGAACTCCGCTCGCGAATGGGCGTCAGGCGTTGCCATCGCGCATTGTCTAGCGCATCCGGATGCGAGCGGCCACCAGCCGGACTGCCCCGCAATAGCAGCTTGTCAAAAAATACCGGCGGCCGCCGCAGCGGCCGCCGGCCAGCACCGATGGGCTCGGGACCGATCGGGCTGTGCTACGCTTTGTAATCAACAATCAACGAAGAAATCTGCGACACCAGGGAATCGCCGCCAGCGCCGTAGCTCTGGGAGCTGTTCGCGTTCTTGAGCGAGTCGATAAAGTCGGAGAGCAGCTTGGCGATGTCATCCGACGATGAGGAAGACGAGGTGCTGGAGTCGCTGGTCTGACCCGAAGCATCAGGCGGCGGACCGCCAGCGCCGCCAGGACCGCCCTTCGGCATCGCATTGGCGAACACCTGCTTCAACTCGTCGGCCTGTGCGCTGGTGAGCGACCCGCTGTCGACCTGCGACTGGATCAGGTCGCTGATCTTCGACTGCATCTCGCCTGGCGACGGCGGCTTGTCGCCTGAAGCCGGTCCCTGGCTCTTCAACTCCGAGTCGATGGTGCTCAGCGCCGCGCTCAGCGCATCCTTGTCGGACGAGCTGATCTGGCCCGACGACACTTCGGACGTCAGTTCGTTCTGCAGCCTGTCGAGGGGCGACATATGCTGCTGCGTCATGAAACTCGATGAAATCGATGTCACGTTGATCTCCGTCGCTCTGTGTGAATCACGGTTATTCACTTGCGCCAGGATCGGCGGTGCCCCTTAATGAGACATTGTCGTGTCGGCTGTGAGTGTTTCGGTTCGTTTCGCTGTAACCGCCAGAAACATTCAGAAACAAAAATCCTGCCGGCGGCGCGGCGACTCGTTCTAACGACGATGGAATGACGGCAACCCCGCACATCCTGGTGGTGGAAGACGACCGCGAGATCAGCGCGCTGATCTCGCGCTATCTGCGCGCGAATCAGTGCCGTGTCAGCGTCGCCGCCAGCGGCCGCGACGTCGGCCCGATCCTCGATGCCAGCCGGATCAACCTCATCGTGCTCGACCTGATGCTGCCGGGCGAGGACGGCTTCAGCGTGTTCAAGCGGGTGCGACAACGGTCCTATATTCCGGTGATCATCCTGACCGCCAAGGCCGACGAGATCGACCGCATCGTCGGTCTCGAGATGGGCGCGGACGACTACCTCTCCAAGCCGTTCAACCCGCGCGAACTCCTGGCGCGGATCAGGGCGGTGATGCGGCGTTCCACCATGGCCGCGACCGCGCCGGTCCACGCGCCGGCACGCACGCTGACGTTCCAGGGCTGGACGGTCGACCGCGTGGCGCGCGAGGTCACGAGCCCGCAGGGCGTGCGCGTCGCGGTGATCGGCGCCGAGTTCGACCTGCTGCAGGCGCTCTGCGAGCGGCCGGGCCTCGTGCTGACGCGCGACCAGCTCCTCGATCTGACGCAGGGACGCCAAGCCGCTGCGTTCGAGCGCAGCGTCGACATCCTGATCAGCCGCCTGCGGCGCAAGATCGAGCGCGATCCGCACAGCCCCGAGATGATCAAGACGGTCCGCTCCGGCGGCTATCTGTTCGCGCCGCAAGTCACGTCCCCATGAACCGGTTGTGGCGTATCGCGCGTCCGGACCGTATCAGCGCGCAGATCACGATCCTGATCGTGCTGTCGGTCATCGCTATTCATCTCGTCATCACCGCGAGCTACTTGCTTTCGCGCAATGACGCCAATCGAGGGCCGCAGCTTCATCCCGGCGAAGGACTGGCCGCCGCCGCGCGACTGATCGCCTCGGCGCCTCCAGGCGAGCGCGATCGGCTGACTGCCGATGCGTCGCGAGCCTTTCCCGGGCTGAACCTCGTGCGCGGCTGGGCGTTTCCACAGGCCGAGCCCGACACGCATGCCGATTTCGAAATCGAGCACTTGCGCCGCGCGCTCGGGCCGTCTTTCTCGGTTGCATCGCCGAAGCCTGCGCCCGGTGCCGATGCCGCCTCGGAGCGCCGGACCATCGCTGTCCGATTGCCCGACGGCGACACGCTGCAGGGCAGCGTGACACCTCCGCCTGCACGGCCGATGTTTGGCGGGCCGTTCGTGATGACCGGGCTCTTTTTGTTTGTCACTGTCGCGCTGCTCGGCCTGTGGGCCGCGCGCTCGCTCACCCGGCCGCTCCGCAATTTCGCCGAGGCCGCGGAAGGCTTCCGCCTGGATCGCGACGCGCCGCCGATCCCCGAGCGCGGGCCCAGCGAAATTCTCGCCGCGGCGCGGGCGCTGAACGAGATGCAGCGGCGCATCCGCGGTCTGGTCGAGGACCGCACCCGGATGCTGGCCGCGCTCGGCCACGACCTGCGGACGCCGCTCACGCGGCTGCGATTGCGCTCGGAGTTCGTCGCCGACGAAACCCTGCGCAGCCAGATCCTGCACGACATCGACCGCATGAAGGACATGACGCAGACCGTGGTGTCTTACCTGCGCGACGGACACGCCGCGCAGGCCATGGTGCCGGTCGATGCCGCAAGCATCCTGCAGACGATCTGCGACGAGTTCGCCGACATGGGTCACCGGGTCGCTTATGCGGGTCCCGATCACCTGACCGTCGAGGCGCGGCCGGTCGAATTGCAGCGGGCGGTCACCAACCTGGTCGACAATGCGGTGCGCTATGGCAAGACCGTCCAGGTCCGGCTGGCGCGCCACGACGCCAACGTCCGGATCGAGGTCGAGGACGACGGCCCGGGCATCGCTGCCGCCGACCGCAGCGCCATGCTGCGGCCGTTTATCCGCGGCGACGAGGCGCGCAACATGGACGAAGCCACCGGCTTCGGGCTCGGCCTTGCGATCGCCAACGCGGTCGTCGCGGCTCATCGCGGCACGCTCACGCTCAATGATGCGCCAAGACGCGGTCTCGTCGCCCGCATCGATCTGCCCGCCTCCGCCTAAGCGGGCACGCGCCGCGCGCTTCGATAAACACGCGTTCAGAAAGCGACTGCCGAGCAGAAATTTTCGCTGCGTCCCGGAACCAAGGCCGGGGCATTGCCGTTTTGGGTGCTTGCGCCCGCGCGTGCGCTGCACACAAGGCGTCGCAGTTGTGTCTTTGACCGAACACAGAATCGTTGCAATCCGCCTCGTAAATCCGTCCGACGACTTCACCAGGAGCAACCACGAATGATTTCCTGCCCCCGCCCGCATCGTCTGTCGCGTCTCATTGCCGGGACTGCGCTCGTGACGATGACGGCGCTGTCGCAATCGCCCATGGCGCTGGCCGAGCAAGGCCGAAGCAGCCCGACCGTGATTGCCCAGGCCCAGCCTGCGCCCGCCGACAATGCTCCGGCCGACAAGAAGCGCGAGCCGACGCCGCAGCAGCAACAGCGACAGCAGCAACGGCAGCAGGAGCGCGCGCCCGGCGGACAGCCCAATCAGCCGCCGGCCGCGCAGCAGCAACATCAGCCGCCGCAGGCTCCCGCGACGGCGCAGCAGCCGAGGCCCCAAGCCCCCGCAGCGGCACAGCAACCGCAGCCTCAAGCGCCTGCGACCGCGCAGCAGCCGCAGACCAATACGAGACCAACCGCGCAGGAGCGCCGGGACGAGCGCCGCGAACAGCGCCGTCAGGGGCAGCCACCGCAGGCGCCGGCTGCGCAACAGCCGCAACCTCAGGCGCCCGCGACCGCGCAGCAGCCAAAGCCTCAGGCCCCCGCAACAGCGCAGCAACCCGCGCCGCAGGCGCCGGCGACCGCACAGGAGCGCCGCGAACAGCGCCGGCCGGGTCAGCCGCCGCAGGCTCCGGCCGCACAACAGCCGCAACCTCAGGCGCCTGCAACCGCGCAGCAGCCGAGGCCGCAAGCCCCCGCAACCGCGCAACAGCCCGCGCCGCAGGCCCCGGCCCAGCCAGCGCCGGCCGTGGTGCAAGGCAATCCGGCCGCGATCGCACCGCCGACCCAGCCGCGTGACGCGCGCGAGTTCATCCGCCGCGATGCGCAGGGACCGGCGCTCAGGATCGACGACGTCCGCAAGAACCGCCAGGAGGTCCGCGAGGGCGATCGCATCATCATCCGCGAAGGCGACCGTACCATCGTGCGCGAGAACAACACCACGATCATCCGCCACAGCGAGACCAACCGCTTCGTCATCAACGCGGCCAACGTCCGCACCGAGCGGCGCGGCAACGACATCGAGACCATCGTGCAGCGGAACGGCGGCTACAGCATCGTCAACATCACCGATGCCAACGGCCGGCTGATCCGGCGCGTACGCCGCGACCCGCGCGGCCGCGACATCGTCATCATCGACAACAGCTTCATCGGCACGCGGCCGGTCAGTATGTTCGTGCAGCTTGCGCCGCCGGTGATCCGCATTCCGCGCGAGCACTACATCGTCGAGATGGGCCGCGCCCGGCCGGACGACATCTACGGCGTGTTCATCGCGCCGCCGGTCGAGCCGCTCGCCGAGCGCTACACGCTCGACCAGGTGCGCTTCAGCGCGCCGCTGCGCGACCGCATGCCCCGCGTCGATCTCGACGTCAACTTCGAGACCGCGTCGTGGCAGCTCGCGCCCGAGCAGGTCGACAAGCTCTCGGTGATCGCCGACGGCATCAACCGCGCGCTGCAGCGCAATCCGCGCGAGGTGTTCATGGTCGAGGGCTACACCGACGCGGTCGGCTCGGACGAGGACAATCTCTCGCTGTCCGATCGCCGTGCCGAGTCGGTTGCAGTCGCCCTCACCGAGCAGTTCAACGTGCCGCCGGAGAACCTCGTGACGCAAGGCTACGGCAAGCAGTTTCTCAAGATCGAGACGCCGGCGCCGGAGGAAGCCAACCGCCGCGTCGCGGTGCGCCGCATCACCCCGCTGATCGACGGGCCGTCGGCCAGCAACGGAGCGCGTTGATCGCCGGCAAATAAGGCCGGGCGGACGAACCATCCGCCCGGCTTTTTGCTGTCTTGTTGGCCGTGCCGGGATGACTTTTGCCCCGCCACCGACTATGCGGTGGGCATGGACGACGTCACCCGGAAACAGGACCGCGTGCCGGACTTTGGCGCGGACTTCCGCGCGCAGCTCCTGGAGCTGTTTCGCTGGCGGCGCGACGTGCGGAAATTCCGGCGCGACCCGCTGCCGGCGGGCGCGTTGGAGCGGCTCCTGTCCGTCGCCTCGCTCGCGCCGTCCGTGGGCCTGAGCGAGCCCTGGCGCTTCGTGATCGTCGACAGCGAAGGCAACCGGCAGTCGATCCGCGCCTGCTTCGAGCGGACCAACAACGAAGCGCTGCGCGGCTATTCCGGCGAGCGCGCCGCGCTCTACGCCAGGCTCAAGCTCGAGGGCCTGAGCGACGCGCCGTGCCAGCTTGCGGTGTTCGCCGATCCGGCCACGCCGCAGGGCCACGGCCTCGGCCGCATGACCATGCCGATGACCATCGAATATTCGGCGGTGGCGGCGGTGAACCTCATCTGGCTCGCGGCGCGCGCCGAAGGCATCGGCATGGGCTGGGTTTCGATCCTCGATCCGGCCGAGGTCAAAGGCGCGCTCGACGTGCCGACGGAGTGGACGCTGATCGGCTATTTCTGCCTCGGCTATCCGCTGGCGGAAAGCGACACGCCGACGCTGGAGACAGACGGCTGGGAATGTCGCGCGAAATCCGGGTCGACGGTTCTCAGGCGCTGATCTCAATCGTTCCCTATGTTTTGCGAAGCAGTGGCCAGAGCTCGCTCATCGGAGCCTGATCGCCGAGCTTATCGAGGATCGCCGTGATCTTCTCGGCATTGCCACGAATCACCTTGGCGTGATCGGCGCAATCGAAGAACTTGTCGCGCAATTGCGCGGCCGTCATCGGGTTCTTCGGCGTGCCGCTGGCATCGACCACGAGCTTCTCGATGGTGCGGCCGTCCTTCAGCGTGACCGCGACGCGTGTCGGATAGTCCTCATGCGCGTCGGCGAATTCCGGATCGAGCGACACGGCGACCATCTGCGCCAGCGCCTTGACGCGCTCGTCCTTGATGGATTCCGGCTCGAACGTGGCGAGATGCGGCACGCCGCGCACCAGTGACGTGGCGATGACGTATTGCAGATTGAACTTCGCAGCCTCCATGTCGGCGGGATATTCCGGCTTGGCGCGGTTCGAGGCGTATTTCGAGATGCCAGCCTTGATGGCAGTGATATCGGCGACGCGCGGGCCGAGCTCTTCGCGGAGCGACAGCGCCGCGTCGATGCCGGTGTGGATCACGCCGCCGCAGGGATAGCGCTTCGGCCGGTAGCCGATCTCGACGAGGTCGAAGCGCTTGCCGAGATCGCCGAACGGCTCATAGCTGATGGCCATCCCGCGCCCGAACGCCGCGAGGAATCCGCCGCGGCCTTCGATCGCGGCATGGTTCGAGGTGAAGCCCTTGCCGCCCAGCACCGCCGCCATCATGCCGTTCTTCGCCGCGTGTCCGGCATGCAGCGGCTTGGTCATGGTGCCGTAGTTGGCGTTGACGCCGGAGGCGAGCGACACCGCGATGCCGATCACGTCCGGAATCTTCGCCGCCGGCAGCTTCATCAGTTTCGCGCAGGCGACGGCGGCGCTGATTGCGCCGATGGTCGAGGTGGCGTGCCAGGCGCCGATACCGGCCTGGGTCGGGTTGGCGCGGCCGAGCCGCGAGCAGACCTCGAAGCCGACCATGAAGGCCGCCAGCACGTCGGCCTGCGTCGAGTCGAGCTTCTCGGCGAGCGGCAGCAGCGCCGGAATCACCGGAGCCATCATCTGGCCCTGCTGGAAGGTGAAATCGAAATCCAGCGCGTGCGAGGCCACGCCATTCGCCAGCGCGGCGAGCTGCGGCGAGGTCTTCAGCGGCGAGCCGATCACCGATACGGCGGGCGCTGCGCCCTCCTCCTTCACCATGTCGCGGATGATCTCGGCGGATTTCTCGGTCGAGCCCGCGAGCGTGACACCTGTGGTGTCGACGAAGGCGGTGCGCGCCCGCTCGATCGCCAGCGGCGGCGCCTGTTTCAGGTCGAAGCCGGCCGCGAAGTCGGCGATCAACGGCGAAATTTTGACTTGGAGAAAGAGGTTCTGCAGGCCTCCGACCTGGACCTGCTCCTGCGCCCTTGCCAATCCCGGCAGCCCGGCCAGCGCTGCTGCACCGCCGAGAAGGAACGTCCGCCGGGCGAGCCTGCTTGCGTGTTGTTTATGCATGGCCGCCGCCTCCCTGCCGCGAGACTACCACGTTGACACCCCCGCGCCTGGGTCTAGATTAGGACTGTTCCGAGGGGTGCTCCGGAAGGAGCTGAGATGCCGCGAAGCGGCGACCCTTTGAACCTGATCCGGGTCATGCCGGCGAAGGGACAGGGACGTTTCATCCCCCACCTGAAGCCTGAATCCGGATTTCGCTGTGGCCAATTTCGGCCGAAGGAGGAATTCGATGAACAAGCCCGTCTCCGCGTCCGATCTCGTCACGCCGAAGGTCACCACCGGTCCGCTGATCGGCTCGCGCAAGACCCATGTCACGCCCGAGCGCGCCCCGGACCTCAAGGTGCCGCTCCGCGAGATCATGCTGACGAAGGAGTCGGGCGAGGCTCCGCTGCCGGTGTACGACACCTCGGGCCCCTACACCGACAACGACGTGGCGATCGACCTCGAGAAAGGCCTCAAGCGCACCCGCATCGAATGGGTGAAGGAGCGCGGCGGCGTCGAGGAGTACGAGGGCCGCGAGATCAAGGCGGTCGACAACGGCAACGTCTCGGGCAAGCACCTCGCCCGCAACTTCCCGAACACGCCCAAGCCATTCCGCGCGCTCGACGGCAAGCCCGTCACGCAGTTCGAATGGGCGCGATTGGGCGTCGTCACCAAGGAAATGATCTATGTGGCCGAGCGCGAGAACCTCGGCCGCAAGAAGATGCTGGAGCGCGCCGAAGCCGCGCTGAAGGACGGCGAGAGTTTCGGCGCCTCGGTGCCGGCGTTCATCACGCCCGAGTTCGTGCGCGACGAGGTGGCGCGCGGCCGCGCCATCATCCCGGCCAACATCAACCACGCCGAGCTCGAGCCGATGGCGATCGGCCGCAACTTCCTGGTCAAGATCAACGCCAACATCGGCAATTCGGCGGTGACCTCTTCGGTCGAGGAAGAGGTCGACAAGATGGTGTGGGCGATCCGCTGGGGCGCCGACACCGTGATGGACCTGTCCACCGGCCGTAACATCCACAACACCCGCGAATGGATCCTGCGCAACTCGCCGGTGCCGATCGGCACCGTGCCGATCTACCAGGCGCTGGAGAAGTGCGACGGCGACCCGGTCAAGCTGACCTGGGAGCTGTTCAAGGACACGCTGATCGAGCAGGCCGAACAGGGCGTCGACTACTTCACCATCCACGCCGGCGTCCGCCTCGCCTACGTGCCGCTGACCGCAAACCGCGTCACCGGCATCGTGTCGCGCGGCGGCTCGATCATGGCGAAGTGGTGCTTGGCGCATCACAAGGAGAGCTTCCTCTACACGCACTTCGACGAGATCTGCGACCTGATGCGGAAGTACGACGTGTCGTTCTCGCTGGGCGACGGCTTGCGCCCCGGCTCGATCGCCGACGCCAACGACCGCGCGCAGTTCGCCGAACTCGAGACGCTGGGCGAGCTCACACAGATCGCCTGGAAGAAGGGCTGCCAGGTGATGATCGAAGGCCCCGGCCACGTGCCGATGCACAAGATCAAGATCAACATGGACAAGCAGCTCAAGGAGTGCGGCGAGGCGCCGTTCTACACCCTAGGCCCGCTCACCACCGACATCGCGCCGGGCTACGACCACATCACGAGCGGCATCGGCGCCGCGATGATCGGCTGGTTCGGCTGCGCGATGCTCTGCTACGTCACGCCGAAGGAGCATCTCGGCCTGCCCAATCGTGACGACGTCAAGGAAGGCGTCATCACCTACAAGATCGCGGCGCATGCGGCCGACCTCGCCAAGGGGCATCCCGCGGCGCAGCTCCGCGACGATGCGCTGTCGCGTGCGCGCTTCGACTTCCGCTGGGAGGACCAGTTCAACCTGGGCCTCGATCCGGACACCGCGCGCGAATACCACGACGAGACGCTGCCGAAGGAAGCGCACAAGGTCGCGCACTTCTGCTCGATGTGCGGGCCGAAGTTCTGCTCGATGAAGATCACGCAGGACGTGCGCGACTATGCGGCGAGCCTCGGCAACAACGAGAAGGCCGCGCTTTATCCGGATGCCGCCGAGGCAGGGATGAAGCAGATGAGCGAGAAGTTCAAGGAAATGGGCGGCGAGGTTTATGTCGACCAGGCCGCTGCCGTGAAGGACAGCAACAAGGCGCTGTAGCTTTTTTGCACCCAGGCGGCCTTCACCCTCCCCTGGAGGGGGAGGGTCGCGAGCGAAGCGAGCGGGGTGGGGTGAGCTTCTAGAAGTTCACCCCACCCCGTCGCGCTTTTCGCTACGCTCAGAGCGCGCCGACTCTCCCCCTCCAGGGGAGGGTGGTCGCGCCGCGAGAGCGCGGATTCAATTCTGATTCAATTGTCAAACAGCCCGCGCCATAGTCGTCCGAAGGACGGCGTCGCTTCGCTCGCCTATGCGCGCGTAAACATCAGCATTCATGCAGGCGTGATTCATCGGCCCCTGACAGAGTGCGGCGCTGGGGCGGCGCCTTCTCTTCTTTTCCCTCACATGCGTGAGGGAGCGGAGCGCCGGTGAGGCGCTACGTCATAGTCTGGCACCTCTTGGAGGTGCCGCGTGCCTTGCGGCACGCGCGCCTCCCGGCGCTCCACTGTGGCGTTTGTCGAACTCGGGGACCGTGCTTCCGGGCCCGGACAGGGGAGCGGAACCCCGCCCTGATCCAGGCAGCATTTGCGCTGCCCTTCATCCGGACCGCGTCCAGCCATCGAAGGCAGCCCCGCATCTGGTGCGATGGGGACGGACGGTTTCCCGAGACGTTCCGGGGCCCTGTTTTGCGTAAACACAGGGGGCCGGGCGCCACACCCTGCTCCGCCAACATGACGCCTCATGAGAGCGCCCTCAGTCGAGCAA
>CAKZHN010000233.1 GCA_936924235.1 uncultured Rhodoplanes sp.
GGGGGAGGGTCGACCGCCGTAGCGGAGCGAAGGCGGTCGGGGTGGGGTGACTTTCTTCGCACAACGTTCACCCCACCCCGCTCGCTTCGCTCGCGACCCTCCCCCTCCAGGGGAGGGTGGCCACCGCCCATGCGGCGACCGCCAAAACTACAACGGCGTCTCGCCTTCGCGCCGCGCCAGAATCGCGGCCTCTTCCAGGTCGAGCTCGCGCTCGAGCCGCCGCCGCGATTCGTCGGTGATCGTGCCGCTGCGCAGGAGGCCGGAGAGAAAATCGCGCTCGATGGCGATCAGCTCCAGCCGCAAATCGTTGTTGACGCGCATCGCCGCGGCGCCGTCGTCGAGGTCGGCCGGAATGAGCCGTTCGCGCTGATCGTGCCGCGCGTTGAGAAAAGCCACGATCTCATCGCTCAAACCGCGCTCCCCGGCGATCGTCTTGAGACGCTGCCGCACATGGCTCACCGCCGCGTTGCGCGCCTCGAGCTCGGCTTGGCGCTCGCGGCGCAGCCCGGCTGCCCCGTCGTGTTGCAGCCCGAGCCAGCGGATCACGGCCGGCAGCATCAGTCCCTGGCCGACCAGTGTGATGATGATGACGCCGAAGGTCGCGAACAGGATCAGGTCGCGGTGCGGAAAGGCGTTGCCGCCGTCGATCCAGAGCGGGATCGCCAGCGCCGCGGCAAGCGAAACCACGCCGCGGATGCCGACGAACGACAGCACGAAGGGCCAGGTCCACGGCGGCGATGGATCGCGCCGGGCCAGCGCCGGGCTGATCCAGCGCGGTCCATAGATCGCCGGAAACACCCAGACGAAGCGCGCCACGACCACGATCACCACGGCCACCGCGGTCGCGGCCAGCACCTCGCCGATCGGGAAATCATGCGCCTTCTCGATCAGCGAACGCGCCTGCAGCCCGGTGATCAGGAACACGAAGCCTTCGATCAGGTAGATGATCAAGTCCCAGAAAAATATGCCTTGCAGGCGCGTGGTCGCCGAAATCAGCCGCGGACCGTTCCAGCTCACATAGAGACCGCACGCGATGGTGGCGAGCACGCCCGAGCCGCCGACCTGATGCGGAACCACATAGGCGAGGAAGGGCGTCATCACCGACAGCGTGATCTCGACCCGCGGATTCTGCGCCCAATGCCGCAGCCTGAGACTGAGCCAGCCGACCGCGATGCCGTAGATGATCTCGCCGATCACGATCATCACGAAATTGCCGAGCGCGAACGCCGGCGAGAACGAGCCGGCCGTCACGGCCAGCACCGCGAACTTGTAGAGGATCAGCGCGGTGGCGTCGTTGGCGAGCCCTTCGCCTTCGAGGATCACGAGCAGGCGGCGCGGCAGGCCGAGCCGCCGCGCGATCGCGAGAGGTGCGACGACGTCGGGCGGCGACACGATCGCGCCGAGCACGAAGGCGACCGGCCAGGGCCAGCCGAGCAGATAGTGCATCGCGGCCGCCACCGCTACGGTGCTGAACACCACGGCGCCGAAGGCGAACAGCGTGATCGGTCTGAGATTCTGGCAGAACTCGCGCCAGCTCATCGCAACGCCCGCCGAATAGATCAGCGGCGGCAGCAGCACGAGCAGCACCAGCTCAGGCGCGAGCTCGAGCGCGGGAAGGCCCGGCACCAGCGCAAGGCCGATGCCGGCTGCAACCAGCAGGATCGACGGCGGCAGCGTCAGCCGCTGGGCGACGACGGCGACCACCACCAGCACCGCCAGGATAAACGCCATGGTCTCGATGGTGCCGGTCATGGTGCGTTGCTTCTTGACGAACTACTTCTGGAACAGGCCGGCCGCGATGTTGACCATCATGGCGACGATCGCTGTCGAGAAGAAAAACGACAGCGCGCCATGGGCCACGACCATGCGCCGCGTCGGCTTCTGCGTGATGGCGACGTCGGAAACCTGGAACGTCATGCCGACCACGAAGGAGAAGTAGATGAAGTCCCAGTAGTCCGGCTGATCGTCATCGGGAAACTTCAAGCATCCGCCGCCTGCGCCCCCACCATAGTATTCGTGGGCGTAATGAAGCGCGAAGATGGTGTGCGTGAAGGTCCAGGACAAGATCACCGTGACGATGGCGAGCGCGATGTAGACCGTATAGTACGGATCGTCCTGCTTGAGCACCGCAAGCTCGGAGAAGATCGCGCCGAGACTCGCGAGGGCGGCGGCGACCGCGAGCACCAGGATGCCGAATGCGCCCTCGTCCTGGATCGCGGCATTTCGCTTGATCGCCGCGACCGTGGAGCAATGCGCCATGACGGCTGCGGCCCAGACGAGATAGATCACAACGCCGGCGTCCCATCCCAGCAGCATGCTGGCCACGGCGCCCTGGCCCGTGAAGCGAAGCGTCAGGATCGTGGCGAGGCCGATCGCGGCCGATATGAACAGCCGGCGATGCGCCTTGCCGACCCGGACGATCCAGGCCGGGCGCGGCGCGGGTGTGCTCATTGGTGCGCGGCTCGCAACCTAGGCTCGCCGTTCGGCGATGAAGCGGGCGGCGGCCTTCAGGATCGCGGCGTCGGCGCCGAACGGCGCGAGCGTATCCTCGGCATCCTTGACGAGCTGTGTGAGCCGGGCACGGGCGCCGGCGACGCCGAGCAGATCGACCAGCGTCGCCTTGCCGTGAGCGGCGTCCTTGCCGGCGGCCTTGCCCAAAGTGGCGGTGTCGCCCTCGACGTCGAGCAGGTCGTCGGCGATCTGGAACGCCTGGCCGATGATCTGGCCGTAGCGGCTCGCCGCATCGTGCTTGGCCTTCGGCGCGTTGCCGAGGATGGCACCGGCGACGCAGCAGAACTTCAGGATCGCGCCGGTCTTCATGGCCTGCAGCGTCAGCACGTCCTGCTCGCCCTGGGCCTTGTCGTTCTTGCCGAAGCGGCCTTCGGCCGCGAGATCGAGCATCTGGCCGCCGACCATGCCGCCGATGCCGGCGGCGCGGGCGAGTCCGGTGACCAGCGCGATGCGCACCGCGGCGTCCGGATGGGTCTCCGGCCGGCCGAGCACGTCGAACGCAAAGGTGAGGAGGCCGTCGCCCGCGAGGATCGCGGTGGCCTCGTCGAACTGCTTGTGGGCGGTCGGGCGGCCGCGGCGGAGGTCGTCGTTGTCCATCGCCGGCAGGTCGTCATGGACCAGCGAATAGCAGTGCACCAGCTCGATCGCGGCGCCGGCCATCAGCGCGCGCTCGCGCGGCACGCCGAACAGCGCCGCGGTTTCGATGGTGAGGAACGGCCGCAGCCGCTTGCCGCCGCCGAGGCTGGTGTAGCGCATGGCCTCGAGGATGCGCTGCGGGCGGGCGATCTCACCCTCGGGCAGGCTCTTGCCAATCATCCGGTCGAGCAGGTGCTCGGTCTCGTTGGCTGCGGCATTGAGCCTCGCGGCGAAGGAGGCGTCGGGGGCGGTATCGGTTTTGGCGGCGGTGCGCGACATGGGATGAATTGTGCTTAACTCCGGACCAATGACAAGCGCCGCAACCCCCCGAAAAACCGCGTTTCGCGTGATCCGCTGGGTGGTTGTGGCGGTGGTGGCGTTGATCCTTCTGCCCTATTTCGTTGCGCCCCTCTACCGCGTGATCAACCCGGTGTCGACACTCATGGTGGGGCGCTCGATTCTGGGCAAACGGGTGGCCCGGACCTGGGTGCCGCTCGCCCAGGTGGCGCCGGTGCTGCCGCGCACCGTGATCGCCTCCGAAGACGCCCGGTTTTGCAGCCATCACGGCGTCGATCTGGTGGAAATGCGGGCCGCCTTGGAGGACGCCGAGGACATCACCGACGCCCGCGGCGGCTCCACCCTGACCCAACAGCTCGCCAAGAACCTGTTCCTGTGGCCGGGCCGCAGCATCGTCCGCAAGGCCTTGGAGTTCCCGCTGGCGCTGTGGATCGACCTGGTCCTGCCCAAGCGGCGGATCATGGAGATCTACCTGAACATCGCCGAATGGGGTCCGGACGGCGAATTCGGCATCGAGGCCGGCGCCCAGAAGGCCTTCCACAAGTCGTCCCGGGAGCTTTCCCCCGCGGAGGCGGGCCTGATGGCCGCGATCCTGCCCAATCCCAAGCGGCGGAGCGCCATGCAGCCCCGCCCCGGGGTCCGTCGCATTGCCGGCATCGTCCAGGCCCGCGCCGCCCGCGCCAAATCCATCGATGCGTGCCTCAAGGGGTAGGGAAGGATGGAAATGGGTCCGGTTTCATTGGGTCTAGCTTTGCCGGGAGGCTTCCTCTATAAGCCCGGCTTCCCAAGGGTTCAGACGGTCCGGCGCGTCGCGCGCCGCGGTTTTTCAAGGAGAATTCCCCATGGCCGTGCCAAAAAAGAAAACCTCGCCCTCGCGGCGTGGCATGCGCCGTTCGGCCGACGCGCTGAAGCAGCCGACCTATGTCGAGGACAAGGACTCGGGCGAGATGCGGCGTCCGCACCACATCGATCTGAAGACCGGCATGTACAAGGGCCGGCAGGTGCTGAAGCCCAAGACCGAGGTCTGAACTCGGACGTCTGCGCTAAAGTCGGAAGGTCGTCCGCAAGCCTGAGGGGGGCTCGGCCATGTACCTGATCGGTTTTCCGCTGCTGGTGATCCCGTTCGCGATCTACAACATGATCGCGTTCCTGACGCCGACGTTGAGCTGGACCGACAAGGTCGCGACCATCCATCTGATCTCCGGTCAGGAATGGACGATCACGCCGGAGGAGATCCTCCTGGCGTTCGCCATCCTTTTGCTCGGCGCCGAGATCGTGAAGGCGACGCGCATGGGCCTGCGCGGCATCGTCGACCACATCCTGTCGATGATCCTGTTCATCGCCATGCTGGTCGAGTTCCTGCTGGTCGCCCGCGCCGGCACCTCGCCGTTCTTCATCCTGATGGTGATCAGCGTGGTCGACGTGCTGGCCGGCTTCATCATCACGGCGCGCACCGCGCAGCGCGATATCCAGATCGAACGCGCCGATTCTGCGATCTGAAACCCTCGTCCCCATGAGTCGCGATTTCCAACTGCCCGGCCGTTCGCCCGTCATCGCGAGCGAAGGCATGGCCGCGACCTCGCATCCGCTGGCGACACTCGCTGCGATCGACACGCTGCGCGCAGGCGGCAACGCGGTCGACGCAGCGGTCGCGGCGGTGGCCGTGCTCTGCGTGATCGAGCCGCACATGACCGGCATCGGCGGCGACTGCTTCGCGCTGATCGCCGAGCCGGGGAAGCCCGTGTGGGGCTACAACGGCTGCGGCCGCTCGGGCGCCAAGGCCTCGACCGAGGCGCTGCTCGAAAAGGGCATGACGTCGATCGAGCCGACCTCGCCGCACGCCGTGAATGTGCCGGGCGCGATCGAGGCCTGGGACGCGCTGCTGAAGGCGCGTGGCAGCTGGCCGCTCGACCGCGTGCTCGCTCCCGCGATCAAATATGCCGAGCACGGTTTTCCGGTCGCGCCGCGCGTGGCGTCGGACTGGAAGGGCTGGGTGAGCAAGCTCCGCAACAGCGCGGGCGCGACGAAGCATTATCTGCCGAACGGCGGCACGCCGGCCGAAGGCGACGTGATGAAGCTGCCGGCGCTCGCCGAGACGCTGAAGGCGATCGCCAAGAACGGTCCGAAGGCGTTCTACGAAGGCTCGATCGCGCAGGACATGGCGTCGACGCTCGCGGCCAAAGGCTCGGTGCTCACCGCCGAGGATTTCGCGAAGCACCGCGGCGAGGTGGTGACGCCGATCTCGACCAACTATCGCGGCATCGATCTCGTCGAGATCCCGCCGAACACGCAAGGGCTCACCGCGCTGGTGACGCTCAACGTGCTGGAGAACTTCGATCTCGCTTCGCTGGATGCGCTCGGCCCCGATCGCTTCCATCTGATGCTCGAGGCCGCGCGGCTCGGCTTTGCCGTGCGCGACACGCACATCGCCGAGCCGTCGTTCATGCGTGTGCCGGTCGATGCGCTCAACGACAAGGCGTTTGCGAAAACGCTCGCCGCGAAGCTCGATCGCACGAAGCGCGTGCCGTTGCCGGCTGCGCCGACGCCGGGCTCCGACACGGTCTATCTCACCGTGGTCGATCGCGACCGCCGCGCGGTTTCGCTGATCAATTCGCTGTATTCGTCCTTCGGCACCGGCATCTGCACCGAGAAGACCGGCGTGCTGTTCAACAACCGCGGCTCGGGCTTCGTGCTCAAGCCCGGACATCCGAACACCCTCGGCCCGTCGAAGCGGCCGATGCACACCATCATACCGGCGCTGGCCATGCGCGGCGGCCGCTGCGACACGACCTTCGGTGTCATGGGCGCGCACTATCAGCCGATGGGCCACGTGCAGATGGTGCTCAACATGTTCGACTACGGCATGGACATCCAGACCGCCATCGATGCGCCGCGCGCGTTCTTCGAGGGCGAGAGCACCGTGATCGAGCGCGGCCTTCCGCTAGCGACCGTCGAAGGCCTGAAAGCCCGCGGTCACAAGATCGTCGAGGCGCCGTCGCCCTGGGGCGGCGCGCAGGCGATCCGCATCGACTGGGACCGCGGCGTGCTGATCGGCGGCTCCGAGCCGCGCAAGGATGGTTGCGCGCTCGGTTATTGATCTCGGTTACCGATTGTTCAATTGCCGCAGACGCGACACCGTCGCCTGGTAGGCGGCGATGACGTCGGCCGGATCGGCACGGCGCTTTTCTCGCGTCTGCGGCAGCTTCTCTGAAGAGGCAATCAATTGCGCAAGAAATGACGCAATCCGGTGAACCGCACCGTGATTATGGGTTTCGTTCTGGGGTGCGAGACGGATCAACGGCACCAGTGCGCGGCTCGAAGATGGTAAATCGCTCGCTTCCGGCATCGCAGTCTCCTGTCTCGCTGCGGGACAAAATCGCGTCCGCATCGATGACATCGCAACCGCCGTGCCAGCATCGTTAGCCGTCCGTATACGCGCCGATTTGCCGTTTCTTCATCGGTCTCCGCTAGCTTGGCTGCGAAATTAACGCTGCGCTGTCCCGCCTTGGGCAACGCGGCAGTCCCAAAAAGGTTCGTCCGTGTCCCAGGATCGCGACGCCCGCAGGCCCGTGTTTCGTTCGGCCGCTCCGTCTCAAGACGCCGACGTGTTCGGCACCGCGGACGTGTTCTCGACGCCTGCGGTGCGCGCGCCCGAGCGCGCCGTTGTGCGCGAAGCCGAGTTCGATCCTGCGCGCATCATGGCCTCGATCGGCGAGACGCCCTACGAGTGGAGCATCGAGTCCGACGTGCTCGCCTGGGGCGCGAACGCCACCGAGGTGCTGAACGTCAACAGCCTTGCGGCGATCTCCAGCGGCCGCAACTACGCCAAGCTGCTCGCCGCCGACACGGCGGGCCGCTTCGACGTCGTGATGAAGTCGCAAGAGCGCGACGGCGGCACCGGCGTGCCGTATCAGCTGCAATATGCGCTGCAGCCGCCGGGCGCCGACAAGGCGCTCTGGATCGAGGACATCGGCCGCTGGTTCGCCGGTGCCGAAGGCAAGCCCGTCAAGGCGCACGGCGTGGTCCGCGTCATCAACGAGCGGCATGCCCAGGAAGAGCGGCTCACGTACTTGTCGCGCTTCGATGGCCTCACCGGCGAGATGAACCGCTTCCATCTCACTGAAGTTTTGCAGGCCACGCTCGATCAGTCGATCGCGCAGCGCGGCTCCTGCGGCTTCATGCTGGTGGCGGTCGACAACCTCGCCCGCATCAACGAGTCCTACGGCTTCGATGTCGCCGACGAGGCGATCGGCGCGGTGGCCAAGCGGCTGCGCGCCAAGATGCGCGGCGGCGACCAGCTCGGCCGCTTCTCCGGCAACAAGTTCGGCGTCATCCTCAACAACTGCACGCCCGAGGACATGGAGAAGGCCGCGGAGCGGCTGATCGCCGGCGTCCGCGACGACGTCATTCGCACCGGCGCGGGTCCCGTTGCTCTTACGGTGACCATCGGCGGCGTCACCGCGCCGCGCCATGCGGCGAACGTGACGGAAATTCTCGCGCGCGCCCAGGAGACGCTCGACCGCGCCAAGGCCAAGCGGCTCGGCTCGTTCCAGGTCTACCGGCCGAACATCGAGCGCGAGACGCTCCGCCGCGAGAACGTCCGCGCCGCCGACGAGATCGTCAACGCGCTGAACGAGCGGCGCATCCTGCTCGCCTTCGAGCCGGTGGCCGAGACGGTGTCGCGCCACACGGCTTACTACGAATGCCTGATGCGCATCCGCCGCGCCGACGGCTCGCTTGCGTCTGCGAGCACCGTGATCCCGATCGCCGAGCGGCTCGGGCTGGTGCGGCTCCTTGACCATCGGGTGCTCGAACTCCTGATCAGCGAGATGGCGGCGGTGCCGGCGCTCAAGGCCAGCGTCAACGTTTCGCCGGCCTCGATCACCGATCCGGACTGGTGGTCGACGCTCGGCGCGCTGCTGCGCTCCAATTCCGGCGTAGCCGAGCGGCTGATCGTCGAGATCACCGAATCGATGGCGATCCACGACGTCGATGACACGCGCGGCTTCGTGGCGCGCGTCAAGGATCTTGGTTGCAAGATCGCGATCGACGACTTCGGCTCGGGCTACACGTCGTTCCGCAATCTGCGCAAGCTCGGCGTCGACGTGCTCAAGATCGACGGCGCCTTCGTGCAGAACCTGATGCGCTCCGACGACGATCGCTCCTTCGTGCGCTCGCTGGTCGATCTCGCCCGCAGGCTCGGGCTGAGCACGGTCGCCGAATGGGTGCAGGACGATGCGAGCGCGGCGCTGCTCACCGAGTGGGGCTGCGATTATCTGCAGGGCGTGTTGATCGGCCTCGCCTCGGTCGAGCGGCCCTGGGGCGACACCGTCAAGGTCGACCGGCGCAGGACAGTGCGCGAATAACTGTGTGCGAGTGACCTCGCGCACGTAACTTCACGCGCGCATCACGGCCGCGTTAGCGGTTTCAGCAAGGCACTGCGACATTTCGTCCGCGCGAAAAGCGCGGCTTCGGCGCGTCCATGAACAAGGATTAATGCCAGCGCCAGCCCTCCGTAAGGGTGCGGTCCCTATGTCGTCTGCAACGGCGCCGCACTGGCGCTTCGCAACGATCATGGAGACTGAACTCATGGCCAACAAACTTCCCACCAAGGTGCGCTCGTTGTTTTCCAAGCGCCGTCTCGTTCTGCTCGCATCCGTCGCAGCCATCGGCGCCGGCGTGATGCTGGCCGGTCCGTCCTATCCGCCGCTGTCGATGAACGGCACGCCGGCGCATGCCGACGTCGCGTCGGCTCAGGCCCAGCCCGGCTTCGCTGATCTGATCGACAAGGTGAAGCCCGCCGTCATCTCGGTGCGGGTCAAGATCGAGGACCAGGACGCCACCAACGGCAGCGGCTTGAGCAGCGAGGAGCAGGGCGGCGACAATCAGGGCGACAACCAGGGCCTGCAGCGCTTCTTCCGCCAGTTCGGAATGCCGGACGGCCAGAATATGCCGAACTTCCGCTCCATGCCGCGCCATCGGACCATCACCGGCCAGGGCTCGGGCTTCTTCATCTCGGCTGACGGCTACGCGGTGACCAACTTCCACGTGGTCGATCACGCCAAGACGGTCCAGATCCAGACCGATGCCGGCAAGACCTACACCGCCAAGGTCGTGGGCTCGGACCAGAAGACCGATCTGGCGCTGATCAAGGTCGACGGCGACAACTCGTTCCCGTTCGTCCAGCTCTCCGACAAGCAGCCTCGCGTCGGCGACTGGGTGATTGCGGTCGGCAATCCGTTCGGCCTCGCCGGCACCGCGACCGCGGGCATCGTCTCGGCGCGTGGCCGCGACATCGGCGCGGGTCCGTATGACGACTTCATCCAGATCGACGCGCCGATCAACAAGGGCAACTCCGGCGGCCCGGCCTTCAACACCGACGGCAAGGTGATCGCCGTCAACACCGCGATCTATTCGCCGTCCGGCGGCTCGGTCGGCATCGGCTTCGGCATCCCGGCCGACACCGTGAAGACCGTCGTGGCCAAGCTCAAGGACAAGGGCTACGTCGAGCGCGGCTGGATCGGCGTGCAGGTGCAGCCGGTCAACGAGAACATCGCCGAGAGCCTCGGGATGCGTAACGCCGAAGGCGCGCTGGTCGACGAGGTGCAGGACGGCGGCCCCGCCGCCAAGGCTGGCCTCAAGGCGGGCGACGTCATCACCGCGATCAACAGCGATGCGGTCCATGACTCCCGCGACCTTGCCAAGAAGATCGGTGCGATGTCGCCCGGCGCCAAGGTGGCGCTGAATGTGATCCGCGACGGCCAGCACAAGAACCTGTCGCTGTCGCTCGAGCAGATGCCGAATGACAAGCAGGCGAAGGCCGACAACATGAAGGACGATGCGGGCGCGCCGCATCTCGGCCTCAGCCTCGCTCCGGCGAGCCAGGTGGCGGGCGCCGATGCCCAGGGTCTGGTCGTCACCGGCGTGGAGTCGGACAGCGCCGCGGCCGAGCAGGGCCTCAAGGCCGGCGACGTCATCCTCAGCGTGGGCGGCAAGACCGTGTCGAGCGTGAGCGAGGTGCGGAAGGTTCTGGCCGACGCCCACAAGGAGGGCCGCACCAACGTGCTGATGCGCGTGAAGTCCGGCAATGCGACGCGGTTCGTCGCGCTGCCGCTGCACACCGCCTGACGCGCAGGGACCAAGTGAGGGCGTGCCGCCCGAACTGTCGGTCTCCTCGGGCGGCACAAACTCAGGGGACGGGCGATGAGCCCGTCCCCGCTTTTATGTCTATCGATATCAACTGAACCAGCGGTCGCCGAGGCCGGGCATAGCCGTCCAAAGGACGGCGTCGCTTCGCTCGCCTATGTCCCGGCCATCAACGCCTTACTGTGCCGCCAAGACGTGGATGCCCGGCACAAGGCCGGGCATGACGTCGGAGTTTGATGCAGCCGCCTGGAGAAAGCCCGAGGGCTATTCGCCCTTGTCGCCCATGCGGTCGAGACGCTTCTGCATCTCTTCCATCTGCCGCTTCAGATCGTTGATGTCGTCGCCGCCGCCCGAGGGCTTCGCTTCCTTCTCGGGTTCGGCCCCGCCCGCGCTGCCCTGGCCGCCTTGCCGCGCGAACGGCGCGAACATCGCGAAGGTGCGCTCGAACATCTCCATGTTCCGCCGCACCTGGTCTTCCATGGCGCCGAAGCCGCCCATGCCGAAGGCCTGGGAGATCTGCTCGCGGAACTTGGATTGCTCCTTGGTCAGCGAGTCGATCGACACTTCGAGATAACGCGGCACCAGCATCTGCATGCTGTCGCCGTAGAAGCGGATGAGCTGGCGCAGGAAATTGATGGGCAGCAGGTTCTGCCCGCCTTCCTTGTTCTCCTGCTCGAAGATGATCTGGGTCAGCACCGAACGGGTGATGTCTTCATTGGTCTTGGCGTCATAGACCACAAAATCCTCGCCGGCCTTCACCATGGAGGCGAGGTCTTCCAGCGTCACGTAGGTGCTGGTTCCGGTGTTGTAGAGACGCCGGTTGGCGTATTTCTTGATGATCACCGGCTCTTCCGACTTGGCCATTTGTCCTCGCTCACGCTGTCCCCGGACCCGCGCGACTGGCGGGCCTACCCCGGAACAAGGCTAAGCGGTTTCCCGGCGGCGGGCCACTTATTTGTGCAGTGCCCGACATCCTAGATGCCCGGAAAGAGGCCGCAAATACGACCATAGCCGCAGCCTTTCTTGCGTTGCCGCAAGGACGGGCTCATATGGACAGCCTAGGGTTTGATCGGTATCGAAGAACGAGGCCAGCGCCGGGCGGCGGGCGGCCTTTATCGAGGAAAATGGGAGAGGTCACATGAAGGACGATATCGTTATCGTCAGCGCGGCCCGCACCCCGGTTGGTGCTTTCAGCGGGGCGTTGTCCAGCCTGCCGGCCCACGAACTGGGCAAGGTCGCGATCCAGGAGGCGCTGAAGCGCGCCGGGGTCGAAGGCGGCAAGGTATCCGAGGTCATCATGGGGCAGATCCTGACCGCCGGTCAGGGCCAGAACCCCGCCCGCCAGGCCTCGATCGCGGCCGGCATCCCGGTCGAAAGCCCCGCCTGGGGCGTGAACCAGCTCTGCGGCTCCGGGCTGCGGGCGGTCGCGCTCGGCTATCAGGCCATCCTCAACGGCGACAGCGACATCGTGGTCGCCGGCGGCCAGGAGTCGATGAGCATGGCGCCGCACTGCCAGCATCTGCGCAACGGCGTGAAGATGGGCAACGTCGAGCTGGTCGACACCATGATCAAGGACGGCCTGTGGGATGCCTTCAACGGCTATCACATGGGCACCACCGCCGAGAACGTCGCGAAGAAGTGGCAGATCACCCGGCAGCAACAGGACGAGTTCGCGGTGAAGTCGCAGAACAAGGCCGAGGCCGCGATGAAGGCCGGCAAGTTCAAGGACGAGATCGCGCCGGTGACCATCAAGTCGCGCAAGGGCGACGTCGTGGTCGACACCGACGAGTATCCGAAGGCGGGCGTGACGCTCGACTCCATCGCCAAGCTCCGCCCGGCCTTCGACAAGGAAGGCTCCGTGACCGCGGCCAACGCCTCGGGCATCAATGACGGCGCCGCTGCCGTGGTGCTGATGAAGGCGTCGGAAGCCGCCAAGCTCGGCAAGACGCCGCTCGCCCGCATCGTGTCGTGGGCCCATGCCGGCGTCGATCCGGCGATCATGGGAACCGGCCCGATCCCGGCGTCGCGTGCGGCGCTGCAGAAGGCCGGCTGGAAGATCGACGACCTCGACCTGATCGAGGCCAACGAGGCGTTCGCGGCGCAGGCCTGTGCGGTGAACAAGGACCTCGGCTGGAACACCGACAAGGTCAACGTCAACGGCGGCGCGATCGCGATCGGTCATCCGATCGGCGCCTCGGGCGCGCGCGTCCTCGTGACGCTGCTGCACGAGATGGGCAAGCGGAATTCGAAGAAGGGCCTTGCCACGCTTTGCATCGGCGGCGGAATGGGGATCGCCATGTGCGTGGAGCGCGGCTAGACGCGCGACCTTTTCGCACTGCATCAAAATGCGCGATGGCCGGGTTCGTCCCGGCCATCGATTTTTTGTGATGGCTCAAACCGCTTCGCGCGTTTTGAAAACATGTTCTAAGCTTGCCCCCGAGGGGAATGTAAAAACGAGGAGGAACTTCAATGGCACGCGTAGCGGTGGTGACCGGCGGCACACGCGGTATCGGTGCGGCGATCTCGAAGGCGCTGAAGGCTGCGGGTTACAAGGTCGCGGCCAACTACGCCGGCAACGACGAGGCGGCGCAGAAGTTCAAGGCCGAGACCGGCATCAACGTCTACAAGTGGGACGTGTCGTCGTTCGAGGCGTGCGCGGCGGGCCTCAAGCAGGTCGAGGCGGACCTGGGCCCTATCGAGGTGGTGATCAACAACGCCGGCATCACCCGCGACGCACCGCTGCATCGGATGAAGCCGGAGCAGTGGGCCCAGGTGGTCAACACCAATCTCGGCTCACTGTTCAACATGTGCCGCAACGTCATCGAGGGCATGCGCGAGCGCAAGTTCGGCCGCATCGTCAACATCTCCTCGATCAACGGTCAGAAGGGCCAATTTGGCCAGGCCAACTATTCGGCTTCCAAGGCCGGCGAGATCGGCTTCACCAAGGCATTGGCGCAGGAGAGTGCAAAACTCGGTATCACCGTAAACGCGGTTGCGCCGGGCTATATCAACACCGAGATGGTCCAGGCAGTGCCGAAGGACGTGCTGGAAAAAAGCATCCTGCCGATGATTCCGATCGGCCGCTTGGGTGAGCCCGAGGAGATCGCGCGCTGCGTGGTGTTCCTGGCCTCCGACGATGCCGGCCTGATCACCGGCGCGACGCTGACCGCGAACGGCGGGCAGTATTTCACTTGATGTTCAGCCGGGCTCCCAGCCTTTAGGGGCAAGCTCGAAGCCCTCGAATTGAAAGCCCGGCGCAACCGTGCAGCCGACCAGGGTCCAGTCGCCGAGCGTCCCGGCCGCCTGCCACGCCCGCGCCGGCACCACGGCCTGCGGCCGCTCGCCCAGCGCCAGATCCGGCCCGAGCCGCAGTGCTTGCGTGCCGACACCGTGGTTGATCAGCAATTCAATCGGGCTGCCGGCATGCCAGTGCCAGGCTTCGGCGGCGTCGACGCGGTGCCAGTGCGAGCGCTCGCCGCGCTTGAGCAGGAAGTAGATCGCGGTCGAGGCCGCGCGTTTGCCGTCGACGGTCTCCCTGTCGCGAAACGTCTCGCGATAGTGTCCGCCTTCCGGATGCGGTTTCAGATCGAGCAGGCGGATCACGTCTTCGGCGGATAGCAATGCGATGCTCCGTTGAAGTCCTCGACGTGCCAGCCGCCCGCGGCATCACGTGCAAGATAATTCGGGCCGATCGGCGACTTGCCGTGGCCGCCCGGAATGTCGAGCACGTATTCGGGCTGGCACAGCCCCGAATAGCGGCCGCGCAGTTCGCGCATCAGCGTTTGGCCCTGCGCGATCGACGTGCGCAGGTGCGATGTGCCGGGCGCGAGATCGCCGTGATGCAGGTAGTACGGCTTGATGCGGCATTCGACGAGCGTGCGCAGCAGCGCGCCGAGCGTCTGCGGATCGTCGTTGACGCCCTTGAGCAGCACCGACTGGCTCAGCATCGGAATGCCCGCATCGATGAAGCGGTCGCAGGCCTCGCGCGCCGCGTCAGTCAATTCGCGGGCGTGGTTGGCGTGCAGCACGACGTAGGTGGCCTTGCCTTTGATCTTCAGCGCCTTGACCAGCGCGGGCGTGATGCGCGACGGCTCGGCGACCGGCACGCGCGTGTGGACGCGCACCACCTTGACGTGGTCGATCGCGGCGAGCCGCGTCATCACGTCCTTGAGACGGCGCGGGGAGAGCACCAGCGGATCGCCGCCGGTGAGGATGACCTCCCAGATCTCCGGATGCGTGGCGATGTAGCAGAGCGCCGCGTCGAGTTGTTCGGCCGTGAGCGGCTCGGCGCCGGGGCCGACCATCTCGCGGCGAAAGCAGAAGCGGCAATAGACCGCGCAGACATGCGTGAGCTTGAGCAGCACCCGGTCCGGATAGCGATGCACGATGCCGGGCAGCGCACTGTGTACGTCATCGCCGATCGGATCGGCGCGTTCCTCGGGCGTGGTGACGAGTTCGGCCGCGCCGGGCACGAACTGCCGTGCGATCGGATCGGCCGCATCGGTGCGATCGATCAACTCGGCCATCGCGGGCGTGATGGCGACCGCGTACTGCGCCGCGACCTGTTCCAGCGCGGCGCGTTGCTCGGCGCCGGTGAGGCCTGCAGCCTCCACGTCCGACAATTGACGAAGTGTTTTCGGGGCGACGTTCATGGCGCAAGCCTTGGTTTGCTTGCGCCTATGTGCGCCCTCGGGCGCCGTACGTCCAGGGTGGCCTCAGTTCGAGAAGCCGATGGCGTTGACCATCTTGCCCCAGCTCGCGACCTCGCTCTTGTAGTAGGCCTCCGAGCCGGCAACGTCCTTGACCACCGGATCGAAGCCGTTCTGCTTGAGCTTCTCGAGCGAATCCGGCTCGGCCATCAACGCGTTGATCTCGCTGTTGAGCTTGCTGACCACCGCGTCGGGCGTCTTGGCCGGCGCAAAGAAGGCGACCCACGAGCCCGAGTAGACGCCCGGATAGCCCATCTCGCCATAGGTCGGCACATCGGGGATCGCCGAGTTGCGCTTTTCGCTCGCGACACCGAGCCCGCGCAGCTTGCCCTGCACGATCTGCGGCACCACGGGCGGCAAGGTCAGCACCAGCGCGTCGACGTGGTTGCCGAGCGTAGCGGTGATCGCCGGCGCGCCGCCCTGGAACGGCACGTGCACGTACTTCACCTTGGCGACCTCCTGGAAGAAATACTCGGCGCCGATCTGCGGGCCGGTGCCGGCGCCGGCGCTGCCATAGGTGAAGCTCTTCTCCTTGGCGTTGGCGATGAACTCCTTGAGGTCCTTCGCCGGATTGCTCGGATGCACCGCGATCACGTCCGGGCTGATGGCGACGAAGGCGATCGGGCGCAGATCGCTCTGCTCGAAGCCGCGGTTCTTCGAGGCGGTGAGGTTCGCGGCAAGGCCCGAGGTGGTGGCGAGCAGCGTGTAGCCGTCGGGCGCGGAGTTCACCACGGCCTTCGCGGCGATGTTGCCGCCGGCGCCGCCGCGGTTCTCGACCACGACGCTCTGCTTCAGCCGGCCCTCGAGCTTGGTCGAGACCAGGCGGGCGATGATGTCGGCCAGGCCGCCGGCCGGGAAGGCGACCATGACGGTGATGTTCTGGGACGGATAGGTCTGCGCCGAGGCCGGGAGCGCGAGGCACGCCGCCAATGCGGCAGCCGCCAAAGTCTTGAGCCCACTACGCAACATACAATCCTCCCATAACTCTTTCCGGCGCGGCGCACCCTAGTGGGCACGGCCCCCAAGTCAATGCGGCGGGGTGTTTCAGCGGTCGTCGCCAGCGACCGGCGCCCAGAGCACCTGCTCGATCCGCTGTGCGCCGGTGGCGAGCATCACCAGCCGGTCGAGGCCAAGCGCGATGCCGCTCGCCGGCGGCATCTGCGCCAGCGCTGCGAGGAAGTCGCGGTCGATCGGATAGTCCTCGCCGTAGCGCCGCCGCCGCTCGGCCATGGCCTCCTCGAAGCGCCGCTGCTGCTCTCTGGCGTCGGTCAGCTCGGCGAAGCCGTTGGCGAGCTCGACGCCGCAGGCATAGAGCTCAAAGCGCCGCGCCAGCCGCGGATCGTCGTCGGGCTGCGCCCAGGCGGCCTCCGGCAGCGGATAGCGGTCGAGCAGCACGGCATGGCCGATGCCGAGCTGAGGCTCGATGCGCTCGACCAGGATGCGGCTGAAGATATCGGACCAGGTGTCGTCGCCGGCCACCTGGATGCCGGCCGCGCCGGCGGCTGCGGCAAGCCTGTCGCGGTCTGGTTCGGCGGCGGTGAGCGTGGCCAGGAGATCGATGCCGGCATAACGCTGGAACGCGTCACCGACGCTGAGCCGTTCGGGCTTGGCGTAGGGATCGGCGCTCTTGCCCTTCCACTCCAGCCGCAGCGCGCCTGCGGCCTTGGCGGCCTCGACCAGGATCGCGGCGCAATCGTCCATCAAGGCCTCGTAAGGCTCGTTGGTCCGGTACCACTCCAGCATGGTGAATTCGGGATGGTGCAGCGGCCCGCGCTCGCGGTTCCTGAACACGTGGCCGACGCTGAACACCCGGGCCTCGCCCGCGGCGAGCAGCTTCTTGCAGGTGAACTCCGGCGAGGTGTGCAGGTAGAGCGGGGTGCGGCCGCCGCCGGGTGTGATGAGATCGGTGGCGAAGGCGTGCAGGTGCACCTCGTTGCCGGGTGAAACCTGCAGGGCAGGGGTCTCGGCCTCCAGGAAGCCGCGCCGCCGGAACCATTCTCTGAAAGCCGAGAGAATCCGGCCGCGGGCCAGCAGGAACGGCCGCTGCTCGGCATAGCGGTCGCGGTCCCACCAGGGGGAGGGGCCGGTCATGCGATTCTCATGGGTTTTTGGCCTCCGCCGGGCGCGAAAGGGGCTGGCGAAGCAGGCCAGGATCGCTATGGTGCGGCCCGAAATCGCAGGGCTGGCCGTTAAGGATTTGGCCCGGGACGCCAACAAAGGAATAGCACCTGTGAAGGTTATCGCCAGCTCCGTCCGCAAGGGCAACGTTCTCGATATCGACGGCAAGCTCTGCGTCGTGCTGACCGCCGAAAGCTTCCACCCCGGCAAGGGCACGCCGACCACCCAGATCGACATGCGCCGCATCAGTGACGGCGTGAAGATCTCGCAGCGCTACAAGACCGTCGAGCAGGTCGAGCGCGCGGTGGTCGAGGACCGCGAGTTCACGTTCCTCTACCACGACGCCGAGGGCTTCCACTTCATGAACTCGGAGAGCTACGACCAGATCACCCTGCAGGACGAACTGGTCGGCGACGGCGCCGCCTATCTCCAGCCGGAGATGAAGGTGATGCTCAGCATCCACGAGGAGAACGCGGTCGCGATCCAGCTGCCGCAGAAGGTCATCCTCGAAGTGGTCGAGACCGAACCGGTGACCAAGGGCCAGACCGCGTCGTCGTCCTACAAGCCCGCGACGCTGTCGAACGGCGTGCGCTCCAACGTGCCGCCGTTCATCGGCCCCGGCACCCGCATCGTGGTGATGACCGAGGACGGGTCTTACGTCGAGCGCGCGAAGGATTAAGTTTTAGCGAGCAACGCCGCCGAGTTGACGAAGGCGCATCCACGCATTCCGCTGTCATCGCCGGGCTTGACCCGGCGATCCATGAGCGGGTGCAGCGAAGACCAATCGTAAGATTGTTTGGTTGCGTGATCGTATGGATGCCCGGGTCAAGCCCGGGCATGACACCGCCTTGGGGTTGGCAGCGTGCCAACTCATACCGTGCGCCACCAAAACCAGTGCGCCACTAAAACTTATTCTTCCGCTCCCTGATCTCCGCGAACACCGCGGCCGCGGGCTTCCCCGCGAGCCCCACCAGCTTCGCCACGTCCGCCACATCGGCGCGCAGGAACGGGTTCGCGGCCTTCTCCTCGTCGATCGTGGTCGGGATGGTCCACTGACCGTCGGCGATCTGCTTGGCAGCCTGCGCGGCGCGCGCTTTCAGCGCCGCGTTATCCGGCTCGATGGTCTGCGCGAACTTGATGTTGGCGAGCGTGTATTCGTGGCCGCAATAGACCCGCGTGTCGCCCGGCAGGTCGCGCAGCTTCTTCAGCGACGCCCACATCATGTCCATCGTGCCCTCGATGACACGGCCGCAGCCGATCGAGAACAGCGTGTCGCCGGCGAAGGCGAGCTTGTCGCCGTGGAACCAGTAGGTGATATGGCCCGCGGTGTGGCCGGGTGTCTCGATCACGTTCGAGACGAGATTGCCGACCTTGGCCTTGTCGCCCTCGCGCACCGTCTCGTCGACCAGCGGGATCTTGCCGGCCTCGGCGAGCGGCGCCACCACACGGCACTTGTGCTTCTGCTTGAGCTCGGCGATGCCGCCGGTGTGGTCGGCGTGATGATGCGTCACCAGGATGTCGCTGAGCTTCCAGCCGGTCTCTTTGAGCGCGGCCTCGACCGGCGCGGCCTCCGGCGCGTCGATCGCCGCGGTCGCGCCCGACGCCGGATCGTGGATCAGCACGCCGTAATTGTCCTTCAGGCAACGGAACAGCTTGGTCTCGGCGGGCATGTCGGCTCCTCACATTCAGGTTCGGCGAACGGTATCACGGCTGCGCCACCCTCTTGAACGCCCCAAATATGGGGTCGGTTCATGATACAATTCCGCCATGTCCATCGATGTCGTCGATCTGCGTGCGTTCTACTCCCAGCGGCTCGGCACCGTGGCCCGGCATTTCGTCGGCCGCGGCATCCGCAAGCACTGGAGCGACACGCGGGATCTGCGCGTGCTCGGCATCGGCTATCCGGGACCGTATCTGGGGCTGTTCCGCGAGGAGGCCGAGCGCTGCCTCGCCTTCATGCCGGCCGCGCAGGGCGTGGTGAAATGGCCGACGGTGCGGCCGACATTGTCGGCGCTGGTCGACGAGATGGAATTGCCGCTGCCTGACGCCGCGGTCGACCGCGTGCTGCTGGTGCATGCGCTGGAGATGTCGCAGAACGCCACGGCGCTTTTGCGCGAGGTGTGGCGCGTGCTCGCCTCCGGCGGGCAATTGCTCACCGTGGTGCCGAACCGGCGGGGGCTGTGGGCGCGCATGGACACGACGCCGTTCGGTCACGGCCGGCCCTATTCGCGGCCGCAGATCACCAGCCTGATGCGCGAGGCCTGGTTCACGCCGGTGGGCTGGAGCGAGGCGCTCTACGTGCCGCCGATCGAGCGCGGCTGGTTCCTGCGCGCCGCCGTCGCCTGGGAGCGCACCGGCGCGACGCTGTCGGCGCCGTTCGCCGGCGTGCACATCGTCGAGGCCACCAAGCAGGTCTATCGTGCCATCCCGGCGCGCCGCGAGAAGCGCAAGCTCGTGCCGGCGCTCAAGCCCGCGCTCGCACCGGCGCCGGCGCCGCGCGGCATCCGTCAATCGTTGTAGGCGCGCACGCCCTCTCGACAAACAACGAGGCCTCCACAAACAACAAGGCCGGGCGATGGCCCGGCCTCGTGCATCTCGAATTGGCGTGAGCCTCAGCTGTTGCCCGGCTCGGACGCGTCACCACCGAAGTCTTGCGCCTCGGCGCCGGCCATTTCCGGCCGCGCGCTGCCGCCGCTGCTGCGGTGCCGCCTGCGGCGATGACGCGGATAGCGCTCACCGTTGCCGCCATTGCCGTCGCCGCCGTTCTGTGGCGCGGCGGCGGGCTGCTGCTGCGAGCCGGTGATGAACGAAGGCAGACGCTCGCCATCGCTCGTCGGCTCGGCCTGCGGCTGCTGATATTGCGGCTGTTGCTGCGGCTGGCTGTACGACTGCTGCTGCGGCCGCGGCTGATAGTTCGGCTGCTGCCCGCCATAAGGCTGCGGCTGCTGCTGCTCGCGCGGCTGATAGTTCGGCTGCTGATTGTTGTTGTTGTAGTTCGGCTGGCCGCCGTAGTTCTGCGCGTTGCCGTAGTTCGGCTGCGGCTGGCCCTGCTGATTGAAGTTCGGTTGCGGGGCGCCCTGCTGGCTGAAGCCGCCGGGAATCTGCGTCGGCTGCGAGCCGTCGTCCTCGTCGCCATCGAACACTTCGTCGGCAGCGCCCTGACCCGGTGCCGGCGGCGCCTGATAGTACGGGTTCTGCTGCTTGAACTGCTCCTGCGCCGCGGCGATCAGGCGGAAGTAATGCTCGGCATGCTGGAAGTGATTCTCGGCCGTCACCGGATCGCCGGCGCTTTGCGCGTCACGGGCAAGCTGCAGATATTTTTCGGCGACGTGGTGCGCAGTGCCGCGGATCTTCACCTCCGGACCATTCGACTCGTACACCCGGGTGAGAGGATTGTGATGATGACCGCCGCCGCCACCGCCGCCACCGTGCCCCTTGTGATTGCGGTTACGCCCCCGCATGCGCTTGTTCTGTCCGTTTCTCATGACTGCCTGTCGCTGACTCCTGTTAACGGCGATTGTGGTCCCGCCGATTCATCCACCCAACTTCAAGCCAAACCTCTGAAGCGTCTCGGCGTGACGGCCCGGTGACAATCCGGTCCATCAGCCGCGCTCGGAGGCTGATATCCAGCGCTTCCGACGCCAACGTTCCCTACAGCCGCGAACGGACCGCGGCGGCGCTGTGATTCTCTTGGTGCGCGTCGTTGTTAATGCGTCGTAAAGCCCGATACGTGCTCGACCGCTAGCTTGATGACTTGAGTTCGGCGATCCTGTCTGCCGTCTGACCCGTAGATTATCTGGTCCACCACCGGCCTCGCCGAGCGCTAACGCTCCGGGCCTGAGCAACGTGACCTTCGGGTCGATTCCTGTACCGAAGCTAGTCTGTCCCGCCCGATAATCCAAGCGATTTTTTGCCTATCCGCAATGTTAGTTGGACATGGCCTTAATCGGGCACCGCCGCGCAAAGCGCCCGCGGAATACCAGAAAGGTCGGTATGGGCCGGGCGCGGCGCAAGGCCCGCCGCGCGGAATATCGCGGCGACCTGGGCCTCCTGGCCGAAGCCCAGTTCCACCACCAGATGGCCGCCGGGCGCGAGCAGCCGGCCCACCTGTCCCGCAATGGTGCGATAGCAGCCGAGCCCGTCAGGGCCGCCGTCGAGCGCGCGGCGCGGATCGTGATGAACCTCGGGCGCAAGGTCCGCGATATCGCCGGTCATCACATAAGGCGGATTCGACACGACCACATCGAACGGGCCGGACAGCGCGGCGGCAAAGTGGCAGGCGACAAAGCGGGCGCGGCGGTCGAGCTCGAGCCGACGCGCATTGTCGCGTGCAGTCTGGAGCGCTTCCAGATTGATGTCGGTCGCAACGCCTTCGGCGTTCGGCAACTCGGTGAGCAGCGCAACGATGAGCGCGCCCGAGCCGGTGCCCAAGTCGGCGATGCGCAGCGGCCGCTGGCGTGAGCCGCGGCTGTCGATCGCAGCGAGCGCCGCTTCGACGACGGTCTCGGTCTCGGGCCGCGGCACCAATGTCTCGGCGCTCAGCCGCAGCGGCAGGCCCCAGAATTCCTTGTGGCCCAGAATGCGCGCCACCGGCTCGCGCAGGAGCCGCCGCGTCGCCAGTGCGTCAATGGCGCGCGCTTCGTCGTCGGTGATCGGACGGC
Source organism: uncultured Rhodoplanes sp. (assembly GCA_936924235.1). Lineage (GTDB taxonomy): Bacteria > Pseudomonadota > Alphaproteobacteria > Rhizobiales > Xanthobacteraceae > Z2-YC6860. The sequence continues at coordinate 22,079 of CAKZHN010000233.1, forward strand.
TCGCCTCGATGGTGAGTCCGGTGTGATCGAGCCCGAGCGCATGACCGGTCAGCAGCCGCGCATCGAGCTCCGGGCTGTCGAGGCCGGCGCGGCGGAACGCCTCGGTCAGCGCGCGCCGCGCCTGCACGACCGTCATGCCGCGCATCGCGGGCTGCGCGGCCGATGCGTGATCGAGGATGGTCATCAGCTCGCCTCGGCCGCCAGCAGCTCGGCCTGATGGTGCGTGATCAGGGCGTCGATGATCTCGCCCAGGGCTTCGCCTTCCATCACCTTGGGCAAATTGTAGAGCGTCAGGTTGATGCGGTGATCGGTGACGCGGCCCTGTGGGAAGTTGTATGTGCGGATGCGCTCGGAGCGGTCGCCGCTGCCGACCTGGTCCTTGCGCGCGGCAGCGCGCTCGCTGTCGCGCTTGGTCTTCTCGGCGTCGTAGAGCTTGGCGCGCAGCATTGCCATGGCCTTGGCGCGGTTCTTGTGCTGCGAGCGCTCCTCCTGGACCATCACGACGACGCCGCTCGGCATGTGGGTGATGCGAATCGCCGATTCGGTCTTGTTGACGTGCTGCCCGCCGGCGCCTTGCGATCGCATGGTGTCGATCTTGAGATCGTCAGGCTTGATCTCGATGTCGACGTCCTCGACTTCGGGCAGCACCGCAACGGTGGCGGCCGACGTGTGGACGCGGCCCTGGGCCTCGGTGTCGGGGACGCGCTGCACGCGGTGCACGCCGGACTCGAACTTCAATCGGGCGAATGGCCCGCGGCCGGTGATCTCGGCGACGACTTCCTTGAAGCCGCCTTTGGTGCCCTCGGTGATCGACATGATCTCGGTGGTCCAGCCCTGTCGCGCGGCGAAGCGTTCATACATACGAAAGAGATCGCCAGCGAACAGCGAAGCCTCGTCGCCGCCTGTGCCGGCGCGGATCTCGATGATCACGTTGCGCTCGTCCATCGCGTCCTTGGGCAGCAGCGAGATGCGCAGCTCCTCGATCATCTGATCGCGCTTGTCGATCAGCGCGTGCCGCTCCTCGTCGGCCATCGCACGCATCGCGGAGTCGGTCGAAGGATCGGCGATCAGCGCTTCCAGCTCGGAGAGCTCTTTGGCGACGCTGCGATAGGCCTTGATCTTGCCGACGACGGGATCGATCTCGGCGAACTCGCGCGACAGCTTGACGAAGTGCTCGGGCGCGAGCTGCTGCGCCAGCTCCGCCTCCACGGCGGAGTGGCGGGCAAGCAGCGTATCGAGTTTTTGCTCAGGCAGTGCGGTGGTCACAATTGCAGTCCTTCGGCCGCGGCGAACTGTTCCAGTCGCTCGCGGATCGTGCCGGTCGACGGCGGATTCTCGACCAGCGGCCGGAGCAGCGCTTCGGCCTTCTTGACGTCGAGGTCAAGCAGCATCGCCTTCACGGCGCCGAGCGCCGAGGGCGTCAGCGACAGCGCGCGGAAGCCCAGCGCCACCAGCGCCAGCGCGCCGATCGGCTTGGAGGCCAGTTCGCCGCACAGCGTCACCGGCTTGCCGCCCGCCTTGGCGCGGTCGACGATCTGCATCAACGCTCGAAGCACCGGGGCGGAGAGCGCGTCAAAACGATCGGCGACGCGGCGGTTGCCGCGATCCGCCGCGAACAGGAACTGCACCAGGTCGTTGGAACCGACCGACAGGAAGTCCACCCGCGAAACCAGCGCATCGAGCTGGAACAGCAGCGACGGCACCTCGACCATGGTGCCGACCTCCACGCGATCGGGCAGCTTGTGCCGCCGCCGCCGCAACGCGGTGAGCTCGCGCTCGATCATGGCCTTGGCATCGTCGAATTCGGCGCAGGTCGCGACCATCGGGAACATCACGCGGAGCTCGCGCTCCGCCGCCGCCTGAAGCAGCGCGCGGATCTGGCTGCGCATCAGGCCCGGCCGGTCGAGGCCCAGGCGAATGGCGCGCCAGCCGAGCGCCGGGTTCTCCTCGGGCTCGGCCCGCATATAGGGCAGGATCTTGTCGCCGCCAACGTCGAGGGTGCGGAACGTCACCGGCTTGTCGCCCGCCGAATCGAGCACCGCGCGGTAGAGCGAGAGCTGCTCGCTGATGCGCGGCATCTCGGTGGCGATCATGAACTGCAACTCGGTGCGGAACAGCCCGATGCCGGCGGCTCCGGTCTCCGCGATGTGCGGCAGATCGACCAGCAGCCCGGCATTGATCATCAGCTTCACGTCCTGGCCGTCTTTCGTGACGCTCGGCCGGTCGCGCAGCGCGCGGTACTGCGCCTGGCGCCGGGCGCGGAGTTTCACGCGCTCGCCATAGGCGGTCTCGATGTCGGAGGCGGGCCGCAGGTGCACGTCGCCGGTCGAGCCGTCGACGATGATCGGATCGCCGGGTTCGACCAGGCCCGAGATGTTGTCGATCTCGCCCACCGCGGCGATGCCGATCGCCCGCGCCACGATGGAGACGTGCGACGTCGGCCCACCCTCCTCGAGCAGCAGGCCGCGGAGCTTCCTTCGGTCGTAATCGAGCAGTGCAGCCGGACCCATCGAGCGCGCGACCAGGATGGCGTTGTCGGGCAACTGCTCGCGCGGCGGCGCGTGGTCCTGGCCCATCAGATGACGCATCAGCCGGTTGGCCAGGTCGTCGAGGTCGTGCAACCGCTCGCGCAGATACGGATCGGTGACTCGCAGCATGCGGGCGCGGGTGTCGGACTGCACGCGCTCGACGCCGGCCTCGGCGGTGAGGCCGGTGCCGACCGCCTCGCGCAGCCGGTGCAGCCAGCCCTGGTCGTGGGCGAAGCTCCGGTAGGCGTCGAGCACGTCGCGATGCTCGCCGCTGTCGGCGACGTCGCGGCGCTCCAGCATCAGGTCGAGGTCGGCGCGCAGCGACGCGATCGACTCGTCGAGGCGCTTCAATTCCTTCTGCACGTCGTCGGCGATGACGTTCTTCACCGTGACGCGCGGCTCGTGCAGCACCACGTGGCCGAGCGCGATGCCGTCGGCCAGCGCCGTGCCGGTCATATGCAGCCGCGGCTTGATGGCGGGCTCGGCGCCGGGCTTGGCGATCGACGACAGTTCGCCTGAGGCGATCATCTCCGCCATCACCATGGCGGTGGTCTGCAGCGCCTCTTCCTCTTCCTCCGAATAGGTGCGCCGCGCCCGGTTCTGCACCACCAGCACGCCGAGCGTGTTGCCGGCCCGCAGGATCGGCACGCCGAGGAACGAGTGGTAGATCTCCTCGCCGGTCTCCGGCCGGTAGGCGAAGGCCGGGTGGCTCTGGGCTTCGGACAGGTTGATCGGATTGGCCTCGCTCGCCACCAGGCCGACCAGGCCCTCGTCCTGGCGCAGCACGGTCTGGTGGACGGCCTCGTGCTTGAGGCCTTCCGTGGCGTACAGCTCGAGCGTGCCGTCGACCCGCAACACGTAGACGGAGCAGACCTCCGCCACCATGTTGGCGGCAATCAGCACGACGATTTTGTCCAGGCGCTCCTGCGCGCTGACCGGCTCCGCCATCACCTCGCGAAGGCGGCGCAGCAGCACGCGTGGACCGCCGAGCGCGCCACGCATGGGCGATGTTCCTCAGGGCCGCATTTGGGTAGGGCTATAGCCGCTGCGATATGCAAGGGGCAAGCCAAAGCTGCTTTAAGTGCCTGATGTGACGGAGTGTTGTCCGGGAATAAGCTTAGAAAACATTGACCGGGATTGGCGGCGTTGCTGTTGCACTGCACCGACGGGCGGGACGGGCCCGGGCCGTCCGGTTATCATTGGACACAAACCGCCGGAGGAGCGCGCGATGGCTGAGGTCAAGGTGCCGTACCAGGTCAACGGCAGGCCGTTCGAGGGCACGATCGTCTACGACGACAGCGTCAAGACCAAGCGCCCGGCGATCTTCATGCAGCCCGACTGGAAGGGTGTCTGCCCCGACACCATCGCGCAGGCGCAGACCGTTGCCGGCAAGGATTATGTCGTGCTGGTGGCCGACATGTACGGCGTGGGCTACGGGGCCAAGCCCAAGACCTATCAGGACCTGATGGCCGGCATGAAGGCCGTCCACACCGACCTGCCGTTCACGGTGGGCTGCGGCGGGGCGGGTTACGACGCGCTCCTGGCGCAGGCCAGCAAGCTCGGCCTGGTCGATTCCGGCCGGAAGGCTGCGATCGGCTTCTGCGCCGGCGGCGGCTTCGCCCTGGAGCAGGCGCGCGCCGGCGCGGATTTTTCGGCGGTCGTGGTGTTTCACGTCACCAACCCCAACCCCGTCGTTGCCGGCACGCCCTGCAACATCAAGGGCCGGGTGCTTGCCATTCATGGGTCGGCCGACCCGGTGACGCCGAAACCGATGATGGATGCCTTCGAGGAGGAGATGACCACCGCCGCGGTCGACTGGCAGGTGGTGATGTTCGGCGGCGCCGTGCACTCGTTCTGCGATCCGACCGCGAATGCCGGGCCGTCGCGCTACGACGAGAAGCTCTGCCGGCAATCGTACCGGCTGATGCGGGATTTTTTCAGCGAGACGTTTTGAACGTTACGTCTTGGCTGACGCGCTAAGAATGTATTCGTGCAGCCCTGGGTCCCCGCTTCCGCGGGGACCCAGGGCCACAAATTCCGAAGTTTCGTTTCGGCAGATCAGACCTGGGGCCTACTTGTCCAGCCCGTACAGGCTGTGCAGCGTGCGCACCGCAAGCTCCGTATAAGCTGCGTCGATCAGCACCGAGAACTTGATCTCCGACGTGGTGATGGCGCGGATGTTGACGCCGCGCGCGGCCAGCGCCTTGAAGGCTTCGGCCGCGACGCCGGCGTGGCTGCGCATGCCGATGCCGATCACCGACACCTTCGCCACCTCCTGCGAGCCGTCGATATGGTCGAAGCCGATGGTGGTCTTGGCCTTGCCGAGCACGTCGACCGAGCGCTGATAGTCGGCGGCCGGCACCGTGAAGGTGAGGTCGGTGGTGGCGCCGTCGGCCGAGACGTTCTGCACGATCATGTCGACGTTGATGCTGGCTTCGGCGAGCGGGCCGAAGATCGCGGCGGCGACACCCGGCTTGTCCGGCACGTGGCGAACCGAAATCTGCGCCTCGTCCTTGGAGAAGGCGATGCCGGTGACGACCTGTTGCTCCACAATATCCTCCTCGTCGCAGATCAGCGTGCCTGGCGGCGTGCCGTGCGGGTCGATGTCCTCTGGCTTGTCGAAGCTCGAGCGAACGAAAATCGGCACCTTGTGCACCATGCCGAGCTCGACCGAGCGAACCTGGAGCACCTTGGCGCCCAGCGAAGCGAGCTCCAGCATTTCCTCGAACGAGATCTTTTCCATGCGCTGCGCGCGCGGCACGACGCGCGGGTCGGTGGTGTAGACGCCGTCGACGTCGGTGTAGATGTCGCAACGGTCGGCCTTGATCGCGGCCGCGATCGCCACTGCCGACGTATCCGAGCCGCCGCGGCCGAGCGTGGTGATGCGGCCGGTCTCCTTGTGCACGCCCTGGAAGCCCGCGACCACCGCGACCTCCTTGCGCTCCTTGAAGCGCTTGATCAGCTCGGCGCCGTTGATGTCCTCGATGCGGGCCGAGCCGTGGGCGTTGCTGGTGATGATCGGAAGCTGCCAGCCCTGCCAGGAACGGGCGTTGATGCCGATGCCTTCCAGCGTGATGGCGAGAAGGCCGGCCGTCACCTGCTCGCCGGAGGCGACCACGGCGTCGTATTCGCGGGCGTCATGCAGCGGCGCTGCCGCGCGGCACCAGGCCACCAGCTCGTTGGTCTTGCCGGACATCGCCGACACCACCACCGCAACCTCATGGCCCGCATCAACCTCGCGCTTGACGTGCTGCGCGACGTTGCGGATGCGGTCGATATCGGCGACCGAAGTGCCGCCGAATTTCATGACAAGACGGGCCATAGACGCGGGAAGTCCTTGAATAAACGCGATTTTTGCGGGTGAACCCGCAAAACGGCGGGTATTCATAGCGACGCCGCCCCCTGGCTGCAACCGATCGTTCTGTTCTTGTGGTTATAGGGGGTGCGATGGCCTAGAACGGCCACCGGAGAAACGACATGCGCAGCACCACGTCCACGGTCGACGCCGCCGAAGTCGCGCGGTTTTCCGCGATGGCGGCCGAGTGGTGGGACCCGCGCGGCAAGATGGCGCCGCTGCACAAGTTCAATCCGGTGCGGATCGGCTATATCCGCGACCAGGCCGCCGAGCATTTCGACCGCGACGCCAAGCGGCTCGATTCGCTCAAAGGCCTGCGCATCCTCGACATCGGTTGCGGCGGCGGCATCCTGTGCGAGCCGCTGGCGCGGCTTGGCGCCGAGATGGTCGGGGTCGATCCGTCCGAGCCCAATATCGCCGCGGCGCAGGCCCATGCGGAGCAGAGCGAGCTTGCGATCGACTATCGCTGCACCACGGCCGAGGTGCTCGCCGAGCAGCGCGAGCAGTTCGACCTGGTGCTGGCCATGGAGGTGGTCGAGCACGTCGCCGACGTGCCGCTGTTCATCGCGAGCTGCGCCTCGCTGGTGAAGCCCGATGGGTTGATGATCGCGGCGACGCTCAACCGCACGCTCAAGAGCTTCGCGCTCGCCATCGTCGGCGCCGAATACATCCTGCGATGGCTGCCGGTCGGCACGCATCGCTGGGACAAGTTCGTGACGCCGACCGAGCTCGAGATCGCACTGGAGAAGAGCGGGCTCAGTTTCGTCCACGAGCAGGGCGTGGTCTACAACCTCATCGCCGACCGCTGGCAGCTCTCGTCGGATATCGACGTCAACTACATGATGACGGCGTCGCGCTAGGTTACGACTTCCAACCCCAATGCTCTGCCGCACGGCTGTGATCCTGCTCCGGGCCGATGGCGTCGCGCGCCTCGGCCCAGAGGTCGGAGATCATCCGGCCGATCGGTGCATCAGCGCCAACCTGCGACGCGAGATCGGCCGCGATCTTCACGTCCTTGGCCAGCAGGCCGAGCGCAAAGCCGGTCGCGAATGTTCCGCTCAGCACGTGCTGCTTCATCACCAGGTCGGTCGGAAAGCTTCGCCCGGTCGACACGTTGATGACGTCGATCATCACCGCAGGATCGAGCCCGAACGTATGCCCCACGCGCAGCGCTTCGCTGGCCGCGGCGAACGACGTTCCGGCGAGAAAATTGTTCAGCGCCTTCATGGCGTGGCCGCAGCCGAGCCCGCCGACCTCGAACAGCTTGCCGCCCATCTTTGCCAGCACTGGTTTGACCGCCGCAATGGTCCCGGCAGCGCCCCCGATCATGATGGACAAGGTGCCGTCTGTCGCACGTGGCACGCCGCCCGAAACCGGCGCGTCGACCAGCTCGATCTTGCGGGCCGCAAGCTCAGCGCCGAGCTTTCGCGTGCCGACCGGATCGGCGGAGCTCATGTCGATGACGCAAGCGCCGGCACGGAGATTCCGAACCAACGCGCCATCGGCTGCCTCCAGGAGCGCCTCGCGCACCTCACGGCCACTCGGCAGCATGGTGATGATCAGGTCGGCGCCAGGGCCTAGCGCCGCGAGCGAATCCGTGGCCCGCGCATTGTGCGTCTTCGCGAAATGCTGCGCCCGTCCGGGCGCGGCGTCGTAGGCTGTCACGTCATAGCCGGCGCGCACCAGATTAGCGGCCATCGGCGCGCCCATGTTTCCGATGCCGATGAAACCGATTGCTTTGATGGCATTCATGCCGGGTCCTCGCGCAAGCCTCGATCATGGCCGCTCGGCCCGCCCGGTTGAAGGCGGTATCCGCGCGATCTATAACGCCTGACCTCGAAGATTGAACGAATTCAGTGCTGACCGGCCTTCTCTGGATCCCCTTCACGCTGCTCGCCGCCGCGGGCCAGACCGCGCGCAACGCCATGCAGCGCGAGCTCACCGCGGTGCTCGGCACCGTGGGCGCGACCCATGTGCGCTTCCTGTTCGGGTTTCCGTTCGCGATCCTTTTTCTGACCGCGGTGGTGCTGGCGACGGGCCTCGCTCTTCCCACGCCGCCCGCGGTGTTCTGGCCCTGGGCGCTGCTCGGCGCGCTCGCGCAGATCGTCGCGACCGCGCTGATGCTCGCGACCATGAACGACCGCTCGTTCGTGGTCACCATTGCCTACATCAAGACCGAGGCCATTCAGGCCGCGCTGTTCGGGCTGGTTTTCCTCGGCGATCCGCTGACCGTCGGCATGGCGATCGCGATCCTGATCGCGACCGCGGGCGTTGTCGTGATGTCGCTCAAGGGCAAGGGCGCGCTCGAGGGTGGCTACCGGCCGGTGCTGCTGGGGCTTCTCTCGGGCGGCGTGTTCGCGATCTCGGCGGTGGGCTATCGCGGCGCGATCCTGTCGCTCGGGCTGCCGAGCTTCGTGCTCGCCGCAACCTTCACGCTGACGCTCGGCCTCGTCCTGCAGGCCGGATTGCTGACGCTCTATCTCGCGCTGCGCGACCGCGCCGTGATGGTGGCCATCGTCAAGGCGTGGCGGCCGTCATTGTTCGCGGGCTTCATGGGCGCGACCGCGTCGGAGTTCTGGTTCTTGGCCTTTGCGCTCACCAGCGTCGCGAACGTGCGCACGCTTGCCCTGGTCGAGGTGCTGTTCGCCCAGACAATCTCGCTGTTTGCGTTCAAGCAGAAGACCACGCGGCGCGACGCGCTCGGCGTTGCGCTGATCGTCGCGGGCTGTGCGTTTTTGATCTGGGTGCAGTGAATCAAATTCTGTCACGAGGAAGGTCGAGGCAGACGGGATGTGGCGACTGCTGCACCCGAAAGATGGTCCGGCTCCCGCTACCAATTTCCACCCGCACGCATTGCCCGGGCCCAACAGCTTCATAGACTTCACCCGTGGCTCGAAAGTCTACGCCGCCAATCTCCACGTGGTATTGCTTTCCCTTGCCGGAGTAAGTCACCGGTTTGATCGATTTTTTCCTCACGGTGCCCTCGGTGAATTGGCGCGGTGATAGGAAGTCACCCACGAACTCCTGCATCGCGAACCAAAGGAGCAGAAGTCCCAAGGGAGGGCATGCAATTGCAAAAATCCGCCCGAGCCATTTTCCCATATCTTGATCGAATGCACGGAGAGCCACCCAAGGAACCGAGATGAGAAGAAGATATAACAGCATGCCCAAAATGGACTGATTGACGACCATCGCTGTCGTTTCATCCCGGTAAACGAAGGCCATCAGACCAATGGGAATACCGATGAATGCCATCGGAATCCAAATCGGCCACAAACGGGGAGCCGTGTGAAATTTGATTCTGAAAAATGCCGCGGACCCGAGCAGCAGGACACCGAACACGACAAGAGGCGTGCACGCGACGCCAAATATCTCAACAAAGGTCATCTTTGCTTGTCGGCTTGCGGGCCGCGGAAAAATAGAACGCTCGTACGCCTAAAGTTGTATAAGTATAGTGATTCCCGGTCCAGTGCCTCGATCCGGCATCGCAGAATTGGCGAGATCAGTTGTGCTCGTCGGGCAGCATCGGCAGCGGGTGAAACTCGATGCCTTCGTCGGCCAATTCCTTGGCGTCCTTGGGCGAGGCCTCGCCGTAGATCGAGCGGTGCTCGATCTCGCCGTAGTGCATCTTGCGCGCCTCTTCGGGAAATTTGCCGCCGACATTCTCGGCGTTCTTGGTGAGGTGGTCGCGCAGTTCCTTGAGCTTGGTGCGGAACTCGCGCTCCTGCGGCGACATCATCGCCACCGGCGCCTTGCTCTCGGCCGGCGCCGGAGCGTCAGCAGCCGGCGGCGCGGCCGGCACCGCGATCTCGTCCGAACCCTTGCCCTTGCGCGTGCCGCGGCCGAGCGACGGCGCCATCAGCGCCTTCTCGACCTTGTCCGAGCCGCAGGACGGGCAGGTCACGAGCCCGCGCTTCGACTGCTTGTCGTAGTCGGCGGAGTTCTTGAACCAGATTTCGAATTCGTGCTTGCGCTCGCAGACGAGCGAGTAGCGGATCATGCCGGACCTCTGATGGCCCGAAGATGGGTCGGCTCGGCCATGGGTTCAACCACCTCGAAGCGCCGGCCGTGCTGCAGCGACGGCACGCGGCTTCGCGCCTTGGCGACCTCGGCCGGATCGACCTCGGCGAAGATCACGCCGGGCTCGGTGCCGCCTTCGGCCACGATGCGTCCCCAGGGGTCGACCACCAGCGAATGGCCGAAGGTCTCGCGGCCGTTCTCGTGGGTGCCGCCCTGGGCGGCGGCCAGCACGTAGCAGCCGTTCTCGATGGCGCGGGCGCGGTTGAGCACATGCCAGTGCGCCTCGCCGGTCTGCTTCGTGAAGGCCGACGGGATCGCCAGGAACGAGGCGCCGGCTTCGGCCAGTGCCCGGAACAGCGAGGGAAAGCGCAGGTCGTAGCAGATCGTCAGCCCGAGCCGGCCCCAGGGAAGGTCATGCAACACCGCCAATTCGCCCGGCCGGTAGCTCCGCGACTCGCGATAGCTCTCGCCGTTGGCAAGGTCGACGTCGAACATATGGATCTTGTCGTAGCGCGCCGCGATCTCGCCGTGCGGGTCGATCAGGAACGAGCGGTTGGCGGCCTTGTCGGGCGTCGCCTTCACGGCCAGCGAGCCGATGTGCAGATAGATCGAAAACTTGCGCGCCAGCTCGCGAAACATGGCGAGGCTCGCGTCGTTCTCTTCCGGCGTGATGGCGGCGAGCAGCTTGTCGCGGCTCACCTCCATGATGTTGGTCATCTCGGGCGTCTGCACGTAGCAGGCGCCGCCCTCCTTGGCCTCGCCGATCAGCTTCACCACCGCTTCGAGATTGGCGGCGGGCGAGCGGCCGGATCGCGTCTGGATGAGACCGACGCGGAACGTCGAGCCCTTTCCGGATTCGCCGGTCACGACGCGGCTTGCCCGTTGAGCAGCGGATCTAATCCGCCACTGCTGTCGAGATCGTAGAGATCGTCGCAACCGCCGACATGCGTGGCGCCGATGAATATCTGCGGCACCGTGGTGCGGCCGCCCGCGCGCTCGGTCATCTTGCGGCGCAGCTCGCGGTCGCGGCTGACGTCGATCTCAGTGAAGGCGGCGTTCTTCTTTTTCAGGAGCGCCTTGGCGTCCATGCAATAGGGGCAGAACGGCGTGGTGTAGATTTCGATCGGAGGCATGGTGTGGTTCGCGGGCTCGATGCGCGGATCAGCCACTTTATATGGGCGTCTGCACCGCGTCGACAACCCGGGCAAACACCAGGAGGTCGACGTTGCGGGCGCCGGCCCGCAACAGCGCCCGGGCGCAGGCGTCGGAGGTGGCGCCCGAGGTCAACACGTCGTCGACCAGCACCACGCGCCGCCCGGCCACGTCGGCCTTGCGGTCGGGCGGCACCCGGAAGGCCCCCTGCACATTCTGTGCGCGCTCGGACTGGGTGAGGCCGACCTGCTGCGCCGTGGCCTTCACGCGCTTGAGCGCCGCATCGGCCACCGGCACTTGGGTTTCGCCCGAGATCGCCTGGGACAGCAGCATCGACTGGTTGAAGCGCCTGGCCCACAGCCTCCGCCAATGCAGCGGCACCGGAATGATGGCGTCGGCGTCTTTCAGGAGCTCATGGCCGGCGCGCGCCATCCAGCGGCCCATGATCGGCGCAAGGTCGATCCGGTCGCCGTATTTCAGCGCATGCACCAGGGCGCGCGAGATGTCGTCGAAGCGCACCGCGGCCCGCGCCCGATGGTAGGCCGGCGGGTCGGAGATCGCCTGCATCGACAGCACGCCCGGACCCGGGTCGTAGGCGAACGGTATCCCGAGGCGCTCGCAATAGGGCGGGGCGATCATCGACAGCTTCGACCAGCAGGAGGCGCACAGCCCGCCGTCGCGGACCTGCTCGCGGCAGGCCGGGCACAGCGCCGGCAGCGCGATATCCAGTGCGCGGCCGAAGATGGCCCGAAATGGCGCAGCCACACGGGTTAACGGCCCGGCGTTTACGGTCTTTGCGGATGCCTGTTGCACGAGGCGGAAGGCTACCGCTGATATCAGGCTGCCTCAACGGCCATCGCGTCAACGCAGGAATCGACAGGTACCGCGTCATGTCCGGATGGGACCAGCTTGATACCGTCAGCCGGCTGCACGGCGGCGCGCAGATCGCGGGTCTGATCCTGCTCGTGGCGCTCGCGGGTCTGCTCACGCTCGCGGCCTTCAACCTGCGCAAGGGGCTGTGGCCCGAATGGCTCGACATCGGCGAGTTCCAGATCCGCCGGCGCTTCGTCGAGATCGCCTGCGGTGCGGTGCTGGCGCTGCTGCTGGTGACCGAAATCACAGCCTACGTCTACGGCCGCCGCGAGTCGGCGCTGAACGCCATGGCAGTGCAGGAGACCAGCGATCAGGCCAGGCGCCTGACCGCGGAAGCGCAGGCGCTGCGCAAGCAGCCTGTCGCGGCGCAGCCGGAAACGCCGAGCCGCTATATCAAGGAAAATTCCGAGCTCCGCCAGAAGCTCAACGATGCCGAGGCCAAGATGGCCGGGCTGGAAAAGCTCCAGGCGCAGAAGCGGCTCTCCGACGACCAGCGGCGCTTCCTGATCGAGGCGCTGCGGCCGTTTGCCGGGCAGAAGATCCAGATCGCAGCGGTCCTGGGCGACGACGATTCCAAGGCGCTGATGCAGGACCTCGTCTCGGTGTTCGACGCCGCCGGCTGGGACCATGACGGCGACGCCGGCTTGTTCATCCGGGAGTTCCCGCGCGATCCGGTCGGCGTCGAGGTGACGTTGAACGAGAGCGATGCCCGCTCCGGCAATATCTCGGGCGGGATCGGCGCGCTGATCAACGTCACGCGGCAACTCGGCCTCGTCTATGACAACACCATCTTCATGGGCAACGAGGTGCCGTCCGGGCAGGCGTTGCTCAAGGTCGGCAAGAAATTGCGGAAGTAGCTGCGCAAGTAGCCGGCGCACCGCCACGGCTCGCAGTCGGGCTTGAGTCTCCCTACAATAAGCCGATGTCCCATCCGGTGATCTTCGACCGTGCGCTGCTGCGCGCCCGCCGTGCGCGGGCGGCGCAGCTTGGCGCCGAGACTTTCCTGATCGACCGGGTCGCCGAAGATCTGGCGGTGCGGCTGTCGGCGGTGCTGCGGAGGTTCGACGTTGCAGCCGATGTCGGAACGCCGACCGATGCGGTGCGGCGCGCGATGGCCGGCCGGGTGGGCACGGTCGTCGCCGTTGATCCAGGTGCACAGGGTGACAAGGCGCTGACGGTCGCGGCCGACGAAGAGGCGCTGCCGTTCCGCGACGGCTCGCTCGATCTCGCCGTTTCGGCGTTGGCCCTGCAGTTCGTCAACGACCTGCCGGGCACGCTCATCCAGATCCGCCGCGCGTTGAAGCCCGACGGCCTGTTCCTCGCCGCATTGATCGGTGGCGACAGCCTCGCCGAGCTGCGCGCAGCCTTCGCGCAGGCCGAGAGCGAGGTCGAAGGCGGCGTCTCGCCGCGCGTCGCGCCGTTTGCCGACCTGCGCGATCTCGGCGCACTGTTGCAACGGGCGGGCTTCGCGCTGCCGGTCACCGATATCGACCGCGTCACCGTGCGCTATTCCTCGCCGCTGTCGCTGATGCACGACCTGCGCCGCATGGGCGCCACCAATGTGTTGACCGAGCGCCGCAGGAAGCCGCTGCGCCGCGCCACGCTGCAGCGATTGTTCGAGATTTATGCGGACCGCTTTGCCGATGCGGATGGCCGCATCCGCGCCACCTTCGAGATCGTCTGGCTGTCGGGCTGGGCGCCGCATGAGAGCCAGCAGCAGCCGCTCAAGCCGGGCTCGGCGAAGACGCGCCTTGCCGATGCGCTGCGCACCGCGGAACTTCCGGCCGGCGAAAAGGCGGGACGCTGACTCTTCAGAGCAGCGCGGCGAGCTTGTCGTAGAACGTGGTTTTCAGGTGCGAGCCCAAGCCGTTGACGGCGCCGATGACGGCGACGGCGACGCCGGCCGCGATCATCGCATATTCGATCGCGGTGGCGCCGCTGTCGTCAGACAGGAAGCGCCCGAGCTCGCCTGAAGCGCTGTCGCAGAGTGTCTCGAGCTTCGTCATGGTTCACCTCGATCACAGCAGCGTCATCAGGTGGGAAATCAGCGGCTCGTCCGCAGGCGGCATCTTGTATTCACGGAGCCTGTTGGGCCGCACCCAGGTCAGCCGTTGTCCCTCCTGAGCCGTGACGGTGCCCTCCCAACGCCGGCAAACGAACAGCGGCATCAGGAGATGGAAATCCGGATAGGCGTGGCTCGCGAAGGTGAGCGGCGCCAGGCACGGCTCCTTGACGACGATACCGAGCTCCTCCTTCAGCTCCCGGATCAGCGTTTCCTCGGGCCGCTCGCCGGCCTCGATCTTGCCGCCGGGAAACTCCCACAGGCCCGCCATGGACTTTCCGGCGGGACGCTCGGCGAGCAGCACGCGTCCGTCGGTGTCGATCAGGGCGCAGGCGGCAACGAGAACGAGTTTGATGCTCACTGGCCCAGCCTCGACCGTAGACGGCGGTGGTTAAGGGGGATTCAACCGGACGTCACAGATTGATGTCATCGCCGCGCCGGTTAACCCAGGGCTAACCCAGCGCCGACGAGTTTAACGATGCTCACGAACGATAGTCGCCATTGATCGCGACGTATTCCTTGGTGAGGTCGCAGGTCAGCATGCGGTCCTTGCCGCGGCCGAGCCCGATCGCGACCTTGAGCGTGATGACCTCGTCCTTCATGGCCTTCGACACCGTGGCCTCGTCGTAGCCCGGATCGCGCGCGCCCTTGTGGGCCACCCGGATACCATTGAACCAGATCGACAGCCGGTCGCGGTCGGCGGGCTCGCCGGCCTTGCCGACCGCCATCACGACGCGGCCCCAGTTGGCGTCCTCGCCGGCGATCGCGGTCTTGACCAGCGGCGAGTTGGCGATCGACTTGGCGATCCGCCGCGCCGAGGCGTCGGAGGTTGCGCCCTCGACCGTGATCTCGACGAGCTTGCGCGCGCCTTCGCCGTCGCGCGCCACCTGCTCGGCGAGATTGCCCAGCACGGCGTTGAACGCCTTGCGGAAAGCCTTGAGCCTCGGATCGTCGGCGCGCGCGATGGCCGGCGCGCCGTGCGCGGCGGCAGCTCCGGTCGCGAACGCCATCAGCGTGTCCGAAGTCGAGGTGTCGCCGTCGATGGTCACGGCATTGAAGCTCGTGGCGACGCCTTCGCTCAGCAGCGCCTGCAGGGCGCGCTGCGAGATCGGCGCATCGGTGAACACGTAGGACAGCATGGTCGCCATGTCGGGCGCGATCATGCCGGCGCCCTTGGCGAAGCCGTTGATGGTCACTGTGGCCTTGCCGAGCTTCGCGGTCGCGGTGGCGACCTTCGGGAAGGTGTCGGTGGTCATGATCGCCTTGGCGGCTTCGAGCCAGGCGTCAGGCTTCGCGGCGGCGACCAGGCCCTCCATCACACCGTCGAAGGCCTGGGCGTTGAGCGGCTCGCCGATCACGCCGGTCGAGGCCAGGAAAATATCGGCCGGCTTGCAGCCCATCGCCCGGGCCGCGATCTCGGCGGTGAACTTACAGGCGGCGCGGCCGGTCTTGCCGGTGAAGGCGTTGGCGTTGCCGGAATTGACCACCAGCGCCCGGGGCTTGGCGCCCTTCAGCCGGTCGCGGCACCATTCCACCGGCGCCGACGGGCATTTCGAGGTGGTGAACACGCCGGCCACCGTGGTGCCGGGGTCGAGCACCGCGAGCATCACGTCGGTGCGGTCCTTGTACTTGATGCCGGCCGCGGCGGTGCCGAGCCGGACGCCCTTGATCACCGGCATTGCCGGCACGGACTTGGGAGCGAGGGGAGACACCGCGACAGCCATCAGCGCACCATCATAAATCAAAGGGCAAGCGACCAACGTTTTCCCAGGCGCTGCACCATCCCGGCTGTCATGCCCGGCCTTGTGCCGGGCATCCACGTCTTGGCGGCAAGGTCAGGCGTGGATGGCCGGGACAAGCCCGGCCATGACGGTGGATGTTTCAGAGCGAGTGAAGAACGCTTATGCGTCCGTACCCAAACGAAATCGCCGGCACAAGGCCGGCGACAACGATATTCCTTGATGGGTTCGATTACTTCTTGTCGAGCCGCTCGACCTTGTTGGTCTCGCGGAGCTTGGCGATGTATTCGGCCTGGGCCTTGCGCGCCACGTAGGCCTCGATCTGCTCCTTGACCTTGTCGAACTCCGGCACTGGCTTGTTGCGCTTGTCCTCGACCTTGATGATGTGCCAGCCGAACTGGCTCTTCACCGGATCGGACACCTCGCCCTTGTTGAGCTTGAAGGCGACCGCGGAGAACTCCGGCACCATCTGCTCCTTGCCGAACCAGCCGAGATCGCCGCCCTCGGCGGCCGCGCCCGGATCCTTCGACTTCTGCTTGGCGAGCTCGGCGAAGTCGGTGCCCTTCTTGATCTCGGCGAGCACCGCTTTGGCCTCCTCCTCGGTCGGCACCAGGATATGGCGGGCGTGCACCTCCTGCTCGGTGCCGGCCTTGGCGACGGCCTCCTCGTAGACCTTCTTCATCGCCGCATCGGTGGCCGCGGCCTTGCCTTCCTCGATCAGCAGCATCTCCATCGCGAGCTTGTTGCGGATGAAGGCGATGCGGGTCTTGAAGTCCTTCTGATCGGTGATCTTCTTGGCCTCGGCCGCCTTTGACATATTGATGACATCGGCCAAATAGCCCACCAGCGCGTCGCGCTTGGCATCGCCCTGAAGCTGGGCGACCTGCTGCCCCATGTCCTCCTCGGCCATTGCGAGGTCGCTCTCGTGGATTTCGACGCCCTGGACCTTGGCGATTACCTTGTCGGGCTGGGCGGGTGCGGGCTTGCTGCTCTGGGCCTGCGCCATGGCCGGGATTGCGATCAGGGTGGCGGCGAGCAGCCCCAGGGCCTGGGCACGGAGCGTGGGAAGCGCAGAGAAGGCGGGCGAACGGCGTTCGATGTCTTTACGCATGACGGTCCTATGGGATCCTTTGACTATCCTGACGGTTGACTGTGCCGCGGATAGGGGCGGCGACTTGTCGCGCAAATCGCTACCCCTTGGCAATGACAAGAATACGAGGGCCTTGTCACAAGACCGCGCAAACAGCCAAATGCCTGCGAATTGAACATTTTGCGCCCGGTGGCGCACTAATTGACAAGAATAATACCCCCTCCTATGTCTCGAATGCCTGCGGTCCTGCTCGATGCTCGCTATCCCGTTGCAATTGCCCGAGAAGTGCCGCATTTCCCCCACGGATGGCCGCATCGGCGGCTTGCCCAAGGCAAGGATTTGACCCGCAATGCTCGGCGCAGTCGCCCGTAAACTATTCGGCTCGTCCAACGACCGCCGGGTCCGCAAGTACCAGCCCCGCGTCGACGCGATCAACGCGCTGGAACCGGAGCTGGTGAAGCTCACCGATGAGCAGCTCCGCGCCCGCACCGAGGAGTTCAAGAAGCAGATCGCCGAGGGCGCCTCCCTCGACGACATCCTGGTGCCGGCCTTCGCCACCGTCCGCGAGGGGGCGAAGCGCGCCATCGGCCAGCGGCATTTCGACGTCCAGCTGATCGGCGGCATGATCCTGCACGAGGGCCGCATTTCCGAGATGAAGACCGGCGAGGGCAAGACGCTGGTTGCTACGCTGGCCGTCTACCTCAATGCGCTCGCGGGCCGCGGCGTGCATGTCGTCACCGTGAACGACTACCTCGCCAAGCGCGACTCCGAATGGA
>CAKZHN010000234.1 GCA_936924235.1 uncultured Rhodoplanes sp.
TATGCAAAATGAGAAGGAGTGGCAGGGCAAACCCAGCTTCAACACACATGGCCTTCAGATCGGCCATGGGCAACTTGCCGGTGCCGCCCACGTTTACGGCACGCAGAAGGGCGACATAATTGGCCATCGTCGCGAAGCCGTTAGCTATTCGCCCGCTTCCTTGTCCAGATCGACCATCACCTGGCCGTCCTGCAGCACGACCTTGTAGGTCCGCAGCGCATTGAAGCACGGCGCCTGCACGGCCTTGCCGGTCTTCACGTTGAAGGCGCCGAAGTGCAGCGTGCACTCGATGACGTCGTCCTCGAGAATGCCCTCGGCGAGGCTCGCCGCGCCGTGGGTGCATTCGTTGTCGGTGACGAAGAACTCGCCGCCGACATTGTAGACCGCGAGCACGTTGTTGCCGACTTCGAAGCTTTTGGCGGTGCCTTCCGCGATGTCGGAGGTGGCGCAGAGTTTTGTCAGATCAGCCATGGTTCTCTTTGGATCGTTCGATTGCACCGGTCCCGGGGTCGCCGGGACCGGATGATGGTTTTGTTGAGGGCGGAGAGAAACTTCAGCCCTGCGAGATGAACTTGGTGACGAGATAGGCGCCCAAGCCCTCGATGCCGCCTTCGCTGCCGTGGCCCGATTCCTTGACGCCGCCGAACGGCGTCTCCGGCGTCGAGATCGCGACTGAATTGACGCCGACCATGCCGCTCTCCAGCGCGTCGCCGATCGCCGCCGCCGTCGTGCTCGACGTGGTGAAGGCGTAGGCGGCGAGGCCGAATTCCAGCGAGTTGGCGCGCTGCACCACCTCGTCGAACGACTTGAAGGTGACGATCGGGGCGAGCGGCCCGAACGGCTCCTGGGTCATGATCTTGGAGTCATCCGGGATGTCGGTGATCACGGTCGGCTTGTAGAAATAGCCCTGGTTGCCGCCGCGCTCGCCGCCAGTCTGGACCTTGCCGCCGCGGCCCTTCGCATCGTTGACGAAGCTCTCCATCGCCTCGATGCGGCGCGCGTTGGCCATCGGACCCATGGTAGTGGCCTTGTCGAGGCCGTCGCCGAGCTTGACGCCATTGGCGTACTCGGTGAAGCGCTTGAGGAAGCGCGGATAGACATCTTCCTGCACATAGAAGCGGGTCGGCGAGATGCAGACCTGACCGGCGTTGCGGTACTTGAACGCCGCGATGGTGTCGGCCGCCTTCTCCGGGTCGGCGTCGGCAAACACCACGACCGGCGAATGGCCGCCGAGCTCCATGGTGGTGCGCTTCATGCCTTTTGCGGCCAGCGCCGCCAGATGCTTGCCGACCGGGATCGAGCCGGTGAAGGAGATTTTCCGGATGGCGTCCTTGGCCATCAGGTGCTCGGAGACCTGCGCCGGCACGCCGAACACCAGATGCAGCACGCCCTTCGGCAGGCCGGCATCGACGAAGCACTTCACCATCTCGACGCAGGCGCCCGGCGTCTCTTCCGAAGCCTTGAGAATGAGCGAGCAGCCGGCCGCGAGCGCGCCGCCGATCTTGCGGGCCGGGGTCAGCACCGGGAAATTCCACGGCGTGAACGCCGCGACCACGCCGATCGGCTCCTGCACCACGAGCTGGCGCACGCCCTTGCCGCGGCCCGGCACGATGCGGCCGTAGCTGCGGCGGCCTTCTTCCGCGTACCAGTCGATGATGTCGGCCGAGCCGATCACCTCGGCGCGCGCCTCGGGATAGGGCTTGCCCTGCTCCAGCACCATGATCTTGGCGATGGCGTCGTGCCGCTCGCGCATCAGGTCTGCGGCCTTGTGCATGATCTTGCTGCGGTCATAGGCCGAGGTGGCGCGCCACAGCGCGAAGCCCTTCTTGGCCGACTCCAGCGCCTCGTCGAGATCGGCGGTGCTGGCATGGGGCAGGTGCGCGAGCGGCTTCTCGGTCGCCGGATTGATGACGTCCTCGCCCTTGTTGCCGCTGCCGTTCTTCCGCCAAGTGCCGTCGATGAAAAGCCCAAGCTCGCCGTACATGACACCCTCGCTTTTTTCTGGCTGGTTCCTCGGGCCGAGGATTTAGCATTTCCGGGCGCTTGCGGCCACCCTCAGAGGGTCAGCGATCCGGCAATGGCCGGCCGCGGTCGATGCCCCAGAGGAGCGGGACACAGATCAGGCTGAACGCGCCCGAAACCAGGAATGCGATGTCATAGTGGCCGGTGGCCGCGATGAAGACCGCAAAGGCCACCGGCGTCAGCATGTTGGACAAAAAGATCAGGATGACGGCGCCCGCCGCCGACTCGGCGATCAGCTCCGGCTGCGAGCGCCGCGCAACCTCGGCGATCTGCACGCCGTTCCAGCCGGACACCGCGATGCCGGCAAAGGCCGCCAGCAGCAAGAAGGCCCAAAGCGGCCAGGCCGGCGTGCTCAAGCCCAGGAGGATGGTCGAGACCGCCGACCCGATCGAGGCCAGCATCAACGTGACCGGGCCCGAGGCGACGCGGTCGGCGGTCCAGCCGAGAATGACACGGCCGAACATGCTGCTGGTCTGCATCACGGCGAACACGAAGCCCGCCGTGTTGAGCGATTGGCCGAGCGCCACCACCAGATAGGTCACCAGAAAGGTGATCCAGCCGGCCTGCGGGATCGCGAGCAGGCAGCCGACCCACGAGGCCCGCCACAGCCGCTCACCGCGGGACAGCGAGCGCATCGGCACCAGGATGTCGGTGAGCCGGAAGCTGAGCAGCCGGTGCTGCACGCGCTCCTCGGGCGACGGATCGATGCCTTTCTGGAACGGCCAGGTGGCCAGCACCGTGGCGATGCAGGCCGCAGCGATCACCACGGAGGCAAAGCGCCAGCCCAGCCAATCGATCAGCGGCGGGATCGCGACGCCGCCGACGATGCCGCCGAGCGGCACGCCGGCCTGTTTGATGGAAAACACGAGATTGCGATGCTCACGCGGCGTATAGCGCGTCAGCACCTCGCTGCCCGCCGGATTGGCGGTGCCGCTGCTCAAGCCCACACAGGCGCTGGCGATCAGCGCCAGCCCGATCGAAGGCACGAGATAGAGCAGCAGGCTCGACGCGCCGACCAGGAGGCTGAGCTGCAGCGCACGCACGCCGCCAAGCCGGTGCATCAGGCCGATGCCGGAGGTGAGCACGAACAGCGCACCAACGATGCTGGCGGCGGCGAGATAGCCGACCCAGGCCTGGTCCCAGCCGAACTCGGCCGTGAAGGCCGGCCCCGCGACCGGCACGATCCGGCCGAGCGTCGCCGAGACAGTCTGCAGCACCAGGATGACCGCGATCACCACAATCCATGTCGGGGGTGACCGCGTCATCGCTTGCCGGATCTCGCTGCCCTTCGCGCGGCGCTCACACGTTGAAGTAGGTGCCGCCGTTCACGTTGATGATCTGGCCTGTAATGTAGCGTCCGCCCGGACCAAGCAAGAGGCGCGCGAGCGGCGCCGCATCGGTCGGCCAGCCGGCCCGTCCCAGGAGCGGCCGGTAGATCGGATGAGGGGGAATCTCGTCGGGCTTGCCCGGCTTGGCCTGCATCGACGGCACGATCGTGTTCACGGTGATCCTGTGCGGCGCCAGCTCCATCGCCAGCGCCCGGGTGAGACCCGCGACGCCGGCCTTGGCGGTGACCACGTGGGCGCGGTCGGGCGCACCCATCGCGCCGGTGAGCCCACCGATGTTGATGATCGAGCCGGCATCGCTCTTCTTGATCGACTCAAGGCAGGCCTTGATGCAGTGGAACGCGCCGTCGAGGGTGACGCCGATGATGGCGCGCCAGTCCTCGAAGCTCATGTGCTCGATGGCCTTCTCCTGGCGCAGCGCCGCGTTGTTGATGAGATAGTCGATGCGGCCGAATTTCTTCAGCGCGCCCTGCGCCATCGCCTCGACGGCGGGAGCGTCGACCACGTCTGCGACCGCCACCATGGCGCGGCCGCCGTTGGCTTCGATCTCCTTGACCACGGCTTCGCCTTCGGCGCGGTTGCTGCGCACGTTGACCACGACGGCTGCGCCGCCGGCGGCGAGCTCCAGCGCCATGGAGCGGCCGATGCTGCGGCCCGACCCGGTGATGATGGCCACGCGGCCCTTGAGTTCTTGATCCGACATAACTCCACTCTCTCCACGTCATTCCGGGGCGGCGCGATAGCGCCGAACCCGGAATCCAGTTTCACAGTCGGTAGCTGCCTCTGGATTCCGGGTTCGCGCGCTTCGCGAGCGCCCCGGAATGACGGAGAGAGCTAGCCTCGTAGCGCGGACAAATCGATCCGCCCGCCGAACAGGTTCGAAGCAACCTTCAATGCCGCCTGCGCGCGCGCCGCGTCGTAGCCGCTGTGGCGCGCATTCAGCAGGAACTTGTCCTCCAGATCCTTGCGGCTCAGCGGCTCGTGCGCGCCGCCGCGCATGTGCGGCTGGCGCTCCTCGATCACGCTGCCGTCGCGCAAGGTCGCGCAGATGTGGCCGGTGAAGTTGTTCGGGTAGGGATTGTCCGGATCGATCCGGTAACGGACCTTCTGGGCCAGCGCCACCACGGCCGGCTCGCGCACCGCAGCGTCGGAGAAATCGCTCAGGCCGACATTGCCACGGATGAAGCCCGCAGCAATACAATAGGGCTGCGAGAACTTGCCGGCATAGCCGTTCTTCGGTGTCTGCTTGGCGGCGAGCGGCTCCCAGAGCCGGTGCACCGTGCCCTCGCCCACGTCGCAAACCATCTCGACCACGTCGTCCGGCTTGATGCCTTTGGCGCCGAGCCGCCGCGCGCAGTCGATATACGGGTGGGTCATGGTCCCGCAGGGATAGAGCTTGAAGGCCAGTGTCTGCCCGATCCAGCGCGAGCCGAAATCGCCGGTCACCGCGTCGAAGTCGCCCGTCGTGGTGTTGGCGAAGCCGTGGAAGAAGCCGTGCGAGCCTTCGAACACCGTGCGCGGCCCGGAGAAGCCTGCGCGCGCGAACAGCGCTGCGCGCATGCCCGATTGCGCGGCCCAGCCGGCATGCATGCGCTTGGTCCAGGTGCCTTCGGCGAGATATTCGATGATGCCCGACGCCATCGAGCCGACCACGCCAAAGGCATCGACGATCTGCTTCTTGTTCAGGCCGAGCGCCTTGCCGACCGCGGCCGCCGCGCCCATGGCACCGAACACGGCGGTAGGATGAAAGCCCGCCTTGTGCACCATCTTGGGCGCGACGAGGCCCATCCGGCACATGATCTCGACGCCGACCGCGATCCCTTCCAGCGCGGCCTTGCCGCTGACGCCATGACGCTCGGCGGTGGCCAGCACGGCCGGGATGATGACAGCGCCGGCATGCACCGGGCCGCCCTCGAAGGTGTCGTCGAAGTCCTCGCCATGGGCCGCGGTGCCGTTGACGAAGGCCGCACCGGCCGCGCTCAGCGCGCGCTTGTGGCCGATCGCGGTGCACGGACCGTCCTCGTCCCAGCCATCGATCGCGGCCTTGACGTAGCCCTCGTTCCGCGCGGCGAGACAGAGGCCCGCGACGTCGATCAGGGTCTCTTCGTATTTCGAGCGCGCGGCCTCGGGCAGCTTTGCGGCGTCGACCGCAACGATACGCTCGGCGAGCTGTTCGGCAATGGCAATATCGGGAAGTTTTGCGTCCATGTCGGTCTCTTAGCACAACAAATTCCGGCTCCGCAGGGGCGCAGAGCGAAAGTTGATCACGTCGACTGGAAGGAGATCAGTTGTCCCGCAATCTCACATTGCCGGCGCCGAGCCGCAGCCGGTTGGCCAAGGCCACGATGGCGGACGTCACCCCCAGCATGATCAGGCCCAGCACCGCAATGGCGGCGAGATCGCCGCTCTCGTTGAGGTCGAAGATCAGCACCGAGACCACCTTGGTCTCCGAGGTGAACAGCATCACGGCAGCCGACAGCTCGCGGATGGTGCCGACGAACACGAAGCACCAGGTGGCGATCACGGAGGTGCGCAGGAGCGGCGCTGTGATCTGGGCCAGCGCGCGGAGCCGCGTTGCGCCGAGGATGCGGCTTGCGTCTTCCAGTTCGGGATGGATCGCCTTGAAGGCCGACTGCATCTGCTGGTAGGCGGCGGGCATCGACAGCGTCAGGAACGCCAGCAGCAGGATCCACAGCGTGCCGTAGAGCACGAAGGGCGGCCGGGTGTAGCTGAGGAACAGGCCGACGCCGAGCACAATACCGGGAATCGCGACCGGCGCAGTGGCGAGGAAGCCCAGCGCCTTGTGGCCGGTCACGGCCTCACGCGTGGTCAGATACGAGATCACCACGGCCAGCACCGTGCCGATGGTCGCGGTGGCAATGCCCAGCACGAACGTGTTGTAGAGCGCCAGTTTCGTGGCCGACAGCTCGTAGAACACGAAATAGATGTTGTGGAACGTGAAGTTGTTGAACGACACGAACTGCGACGCGACCTTGGAGAAGGCGGCATTGAGCAGCGCGCCATAGGGCAGGAACACCGGGTTGAGCAGCACGACGAAGCAGCAGCCGAGTGCCACCCATTTCAGCTTGCCGAGCCGGACGATGCGCGGCTCGCTGTTCTTGCCGCCCAGCACCGCATAGGAGCGGCGGCCGAGGATCATGTGCTCGGCACGAAGGAGCAGCACGGTGAGGATGAGCAGCGGCAATGAAGCCGCGGCAGCCAGTTCAGGCTTCGGCGGATACTGGAACAAGCTCCAGATCTTGGTGGTCATGGTGTGGAAGCCCGCCGGCAACGCGAGGATCGCAGGCGAACCGAACAGCGTCATGGCCTGCAGGAACGCGACCAGGGCGCCGGCGAGTAACGCCGGCAAGGCGAGCGGAATGGTGATGCGCCGCGCCGTCACCCAGGTGCCGCCGCCGAGTACCGCCGAGGCGTCCTCAAGCTCGCCTGGCGTGCGATCAAGTGCGTTGGCGACCAGCACGAACACGTAGGGAAACGTATAGCAGGCAATGACGAAGATCAGGCCCGGAAACGAGTAGATGTTGAGCAGGTACTCGTCCTGCTCGGCGCCGGTCACCATGCGGAACAGCTTGTTGAGAAGCCCGCTGTTCGGCGCGGCGAGCAGCTCCCAGGCGATCGCGCCGAGAAACGGCGGCGTCACGAAGGACGCGGTGACCATCAGCCGCACGGTGCGCCGCAGCGGCATGTCGGTGCGCGCCACCAGCCAGCCGATCGGCGCCGCCACGGCGCAGCAGATCATGCTGACCGTGGTAGCGAGGATGAAGGTGGTGACGAAGGGTTCGAGCAGCGTCGGATCGCTAAACAACGTCGCGAAGTTGCCGAGCGTGAAGGCGCCGTCCTTGTTGACGAAGCTGTAATAGACCAGCCACGACATCGGCAGCACGATCAGCATCACCAGCACGGCGGCGAACACGTAGAGTACGGTCTTCGTGTAGTCGAAGCCGTGCCGGACGCCGGTCGAGGATTCAGTCGCTGCGATGGTCATTGCCGCAAATGCTCACACTTTGAAAATCTGGGCGTAACGCTTCTTGATTTCCTCGGCGCCCTTCTCGACCCCTTCAGGGTCCTCCTTCATCAGCTTGATGTCGGAAAGCTTACGCACGCCGGGTTTTTCGACCGCCTGCTTGTGCGCCGAATACTGCCGCGCGTAGTCGATCAGGAGCTGCTGGCCCTCGCGGCCGTGCATCCAGTTGAAGAACAGCCGCGCCGCATTGGGATTGGGCGCGGCCTTGAACACCGCGCTCGGGCTGGTGGCGACCGGCGTGCCTTCGGCCGGATAGATCACGTCGACCGGCTTGCCGGCCTCCTTGTCTCGGATCACGAGATAGCCCGCGCCGTCGATCATGATGGCGCGCTCGCCGAGCGCGATCTTCTTCGGCGTGTCGGTCGCCGACTGCACCTGCAGCACGCGCTGCTTGGCAAGCTTCTCCAGGTATTCCCAGCCGAGATCTCGCGCCACCTGGAACGTCGCGTTCATGATGGTGCCGCTGTAGGCCGGGTGCGCCTTGACCATCTTGCCGGCCCATTTCGGGTCGAGCAGGTCGGCGAAGCTCTTCGGCGCGTCAGCCATCTTCACCAGTTCGGTATTGATGCCGAACGGCGAGACCAGCACGCGCGTCACCACCTCATAACCTTCAGGATCGTAGTAGATCTTGTCGTAATGCTGCACGACCTCCTCGGGCAGGTACTGCGCGAGCCAGCCGTTTCGCTTCCAGACGATACAGTGCGACTGGTCGGCGGTGTTGACCACGTCGACCGCGTGCACGTTGCTGGAATATTCCTGGCCGATCCGGGTGAACACCCGCTCGGCGCCGGAGCGCTCGACCCGCACCGCGATGCCCGGATACTTCGCCTCGAACTCCTTGCCGCACTTCTCGGCGAATTGCAGGTCCATCGCGGTGTAGAAGGTGCACTTGCCCTCCTTCTTCGCTGCCTCGATCAGTGCCGGGGTGATCGCCTCGGCGGGCGGCGGCGCAGCCCGCACAGGCTCGGCAAAGACCGCAGTGGCGGCGAGCGCGGTCGAAGCTTTGAGGATATCGCGCCGCGTAAAATGGGATTTGCGCATGGGGCTGCTCCTTACACCTTGAAGATGCGGCTGTAGCGCGCCTTGATCTCGTCCCCCATTTTCTCGACCCCGGCCGCGTCCTCCTTCATGGTCTTGACCTCCTTGAAGGGCTTGCGCCCGGCCTTCTCCTTGACCTGCGGATGGATCGAACGCTGGCCGCCGACATCGGAGATGAGCTGCTGGCATTCGGCCGAGAAGCAGTAGCTCTGGAACAGCCGCGCCGCGTTCGGATTGGGCGCGTTCTTGAACACGGCGTTGGGCCCGACCACCAGCGGCGTGCCCTCGGTGGCGTAGACCGGTTCGACCGGCCCGCCGCCTTCCTTGATCTGGAAGATGTTGTACTCGTTGCCGTCGGCTTCGATGGCGCGCTCGCCGAGCGCGAGCTTCTTCGGCGGATCGGCCGAGGACTGCAGCTGCATGATGCGCTGCTTGGCGAGCTTCTCCAGGTACTCCCAGCCGAGATCGCGCGTGATCTGGAAGGTTGCCGTCATGATGGTGCCGCTGTAGCCCGGATGGGCCTTGCAGATCTTGCCGGCCCACTTCGGATCGAGCAGGTCGGCGAAGCTCTTCGGCGCGTCCTCGGCCTTCACCAGACTGGTGTTGTAGGCGATGACGCTCAGCCCGATGCGGAAGCTCGCGTAGAGCCCATCGGCGTCCTGGTGCTCCGGCGGATAGAACTTCGCGACGTCCTCGGTCACGTAAGGCGCCAGGATGCCGTCGCGCTTCCAGACGATGAAGTGCGCGGCGTCCGACGAGTTCACCACGTCGGCCGCGTAGATGCGGCTCGAGTACTCCTGGCCGATGCGCTGGAACACGCGCTCGGCGCCGCTGCGCTCGACGCGCACGGCAATGCCTGAATACTTGGCCTCGAAGGCTTTTGCGACCTTCTCGGCGAGCGGCAGGTCGACCGACGTGTAGTAGACGACCTTGCCCTCTTTCTTGGCCGCCTCGATCAGCTCGGGCGTCACCGGCGAGGCGGCGGGCGCGGCCGAGACCACGCGGGTGGAAGCGAGCCCGAGCGCCACGGCGCCCGTGCCAGCGAGAACGTCACGGCGGGAGAAATTCTTGCGCATGGTGCACCTCAGACCCGGAAGTACTGCGTGTAACGCTTCTTGATCTCTTCGCTGTCGCGCTCGACCGCCGCGGCATCGTCCTTCATCACCTTGATCTCGTTGAACGGCTTGCGGCCGGGCTTGTCTTTGACCAGCTTGTGCGCGGTGCGAAGCCCGCCGAGATCGACGTTGAACTGCTGGCACTCCGCCGACAGCATGAAGCTCTGCAACAGCCGCGCGGCGTTCGGGTTCGGCGCGGTTTTGAGGACGCCGTTCGGCCCCACAATGAGCGGCGAGCCCTCGGTCGGGTAGATCACGTCGACCGGCTTGCCGTCTTCCTTGAGCTGGAAGATGCCGTATTCGATGCCGTCGGCCATGATGGCGCGCTCGCCGAGGGCGAGCTTCTTTGGCGGATCGGACGCCGACTGCACCTGCATGACGCGCTGCTTGGCGAGCTTCTCGTAGTAGTCCCAGCCCACGTCACGCGCGGTCTGATAGGTCGCGGTCAGGATCGTGCCGCTGTAGCCCGGATGCGCCTTGACGATCTTGCCGGCCCATTTCGGTTCCAGCAGTTCGCGGAAGCTTTTCGGCGCGTCCTCGGCCTTCACCAGGTCGGTGTTGCGCGCCATCACGCAGAGATAGACGCGATAGCTCGCGAACAGTCCGTCGGAGTCCTTGTGCTCGGGCGGATAGTGCTGGGCGACCTCCTCAGGCACGTAAGGCGCCAGCAGGCCGTCGCGCTTCCACACCACGAAATGCGCGGCGTCCGACGACTGCACCACGTCGCAGGCGTAGATGCGGCTCGACTGCTCCTGGGCGATGCGAGTGAAGACGCGCTCGGCGCCGGTGCGCTCGACGCGCACCGCGATGCCGGGATATTTCGCCTCGAACGCCTTGGAGACCTTCTCGGCCAACGGCAGATCGACCGAGGTGTAATGGACGACCTTGCCTTCCTTCTTGGCGGCCGCGATCAGTTCCGGCGTCACCGCCTCGGCGGGCGGGGCTGCGGCGCGAAGCGGCGAAGCGAAAACCGTGAGAGCTGAGGCGCCGGCGCCCTTTAGAACGCGGCGTCTCGTGAACGTCTGGCCCATCCTTGCATCCTCCTTGTTCTCTCCTCCGCCCCGCTTTTGCTTTTCTTCTTGTTGTCTCTTCTTGCGGTCCTGGACCGGGCTAGCGGGCCAGCGCGCGGCAATTCTCCGGCGGCAGTCTCAGCCAGACGCTTGCGCCCGGTGCGATGCTTTCGCTCGCCGCCGTGATCAGCCGGAATTGTGTGCCGTCCCCGACCTCGACCATATAGTCGCGGCTCGCGCCGAGAAAGACCTGCCGCAGCACCTTGGCGGGTACGATGTTGGTCTTGTCGGCCGGCTCCTTCGCCAGCAGCTCGATCTGATGCTGACGGATCGACACCGGCGTGTCGCCGCCCTTCAGCGTCTCGCCGGTGACGCGCAACGGCGTTCCGGCCAGCGAAACGGTACTGCCGTCGAGCGTCTTGCCCTTGAACACGTTGCTCATGCCGATGAAGCGGGCGACGAACTCCGACGCCGGCCGGTCGTAGATCTCCTGCGGCGAAGCCGCCTGCTCGATCTTGCCGGCATTCATCACGCAGATCAGGTCGGCCGTGGTCATGGCCTCGGACTGATCGTGGGTGACGTAGATCGTCGTGTAGCGGAAGGCATCGTGCAAACGGCGGACCTCGAAACGCATTTCCTCGCGGAGGTTGGCGTCGAGGTTCGACAGCGGCTCGTCGAGCAGGAGCGTCTCGGGACCAACGACCAGGGCGCGGGCCAGCGCCACGCGCTGCTGCTGGCCGCCGGAGAGCTCGCCCGGATAGCGCTGCGCCAGCGGCGCGAGCCGCGTGGTGGCGAGGATATCGTCGAGCTTCTTCTTGATGGTTGCGCTGTCAACTTTCCGCAGCTTCAGGCCATAGACGATGTTCTCGGCCACCGTCATGTGCGGCCAGAGCGCGTAGCTCTGGAAGATCATCGACATGTTGCGCCGCTCCGGCGGCAGCGTCTTTTGCGGCGACGACACCACGCGGTCGCCGACCCGGATCTCGCCCTCGGTCGGCTCGACGAAGCCGGCGGCGAGCCGCAGCGTCGTGGTCTTGCCGCAGCCCGACGGCCCGAGCAGGCACACCAGGGTGCCATGCTCGATCAGGAGCGAGACATTATCGACGACGGCCAGCGCGCCGTACTTCTTGGTCAGACCACGCAGCTCGACGGACGCCAACGCAAATCCCCCCGCTCACGCCTCTCTGGGCAGTATCAGCCGGACAACAACACCACGGACGGTGCAAGTCTTCCCGAACAGGTCCGCCGTCAGGAACCGGTGAACACCGGCTTGCGCTTTTCCATGAAGGCCTTGCGGCCCTCTTCATAATCGCGGCTCTTGAAGCAGGCGTCCACGGCGTCTTGTGCACGCTTGAGGTCGCGCTTGCTCTCGTCCTTCATCATCTCGCTGACCACGGCCTTCACGGCGCGGATGGTGAGAGGCGCGTTTCCGCTGATGGTATCGGCATATTCCTTCACGTAGCTCTCGAGCTTGTCGTCGGGCAGCACGCGGTTGACGAGGCCCATGCCGAGCGCCTCGGCTGCGGTGAATTGCCGCGCCGTGTAGAAAATCTCCATCGCAAACGACGGACCGACGATGTCGACCAGCCGCTTCAGGCCGGGATAAGCGTAGCCCAGGCCGAGCTTGGCGGCCGGCACCGCGAACTTCGAGCCTTCGGTCGCGATGCGCAGATCGCAGCAGGTGGCGAGCCCCATGCCGCCGCCGATGCAGTAGCCGCGGATCATCGCGATGGTCGGCTTCGGGAACTCGTGGAACGCCGCGTAGCTCTGCTCGACCACCTTGTTGTAGTGCGCCACCGCGTCTTCCGACGAACGCTCCTTCTCGAAGCGCGAGATGTCGGCGCCCGACACGAAGGCCTTGCCGCCGTTGCCGGTCACGACCACGACCTTGATGTTGTTGTCGTTGCGGAACTCGTCGAGCATCTTGCCCGCAGCCTGCCACATGTCGAGCGACACCGCGTTGTGGCGCTCCGGATTGTTGAAGATCACGTAGCCGACGCTGCCTTCCTTCTTGGACAGCATCTTGTCGGTCTGGGGGGTGCTCGGTGCGTTCATCTTTAGTCTCCTGAATTTTGCGCGCCTGGCCTCAGACGGCCCCGGCTTTATGCAGCGCGGCGATTTCCTTGGCGCTGAATCCGAATTCCTTCAGCACTTCGTTGGTGTGCTGGCCCATGTCGGGCGGCGGCGCCGCCAGCTTGTTCTTGGTGCGCGACATGATGATCGGCTGGCCAACCAGTTGCATGGTCGACTTGTCACGCTTCTTGACGGTCTGCGCGATGCCGAGATGCTTGACCTGCGGATCGGCGAACACCTGGTCGATGTTGTAGATCGGGCCGCAGGGGACGCCGGCGTTGTTCATGAGCTCGATCCACTCGCCGCTCGACTTGTGCTGCGTGTAGGTGCCGATCTCCTCGTTGAGCGCCTTGCGATTGGCCGAGCGTGACTTGCCGGTGGCGTAGTCCGGATTCTTCGCCATCGCCTCGGCGCCGAGCGCCTTGCAGAAGCGCTCCCAGATCGCGCCGCCGGTGGTGGCGATGTTGATATAGCCGTCGGTGGTCTTGAACACGCCGGTCGGGATCGAGGTCGGATGGTCGTTGCCGGCCTGCTTCGGCACTTCTTGCGAGACCAGCCAGCGCGCTGCCTGGAAATCGAGCATGAATATCTGCGCCTGCAGCAGCGAGGTCGAGATGTGCTGGCCCTTCTTCGACTTCTCGCGCTCGAGGAGCGCCGTGAGAATGCCGATCGAACAGAACAAGCCGGCCGTGAGGTCGGCGATCGGAATGCCGACCCGAACCGGGCCCTGCCCCGGCAATCCGGTGATCGACATCAGTCCGCCCATGCCCTGAGCGATCTGGTCGAAACCTGGCCGGGTCTCGTACGGGCCATCCTGGCCGAAGCCGGAGATGCTGCCGTAGACGATCCGCGGATTGATCTTCTTGAGGTCCTTGTAGTCGATCTTCAGCCGCCGCTTCACGTCGGGCCGGAAATTCTCGACCACCACATCGGCCTTCTTGACCATCTTCAGGAACGCGGCACGGCCTTCCTTGGACTTCAGGTTGAGCGTCATGCTCCGCTTGTTGCGGTGCAAATTCTGGAAGTCGGCGCCGTCCCGCGGACCGCCCATCGAGTCGCCACCCTTTGGGTCCGGCGGCATCTCGACCTTGATGACATTGGCGCCCCAATCGGCGAGCTGGCGCACGCAGGTCGGACCCGACCGCACGCGGGTCAGATCGAGAACAGTGAAGCGGGACAGAGCTTGAGATGCCTTCGGAATAGCCATTTGAAGCAGCACCGGCGGAGGTTATGGATCCGGCGCGACATTCCCCGATATCCGGAAGCTTGTCTACGGCCCATCGCCCACCCTGCGGCTTTGGCGCGGTTGCCGGTGCAGTTTCGGTTCCCCTAGACTTCCAAAAAACGAGAGCAATCCGGGAGAACGATGCCATGAGGCGGCTTCGACAAGCGCTGGCTTTGGCTGCCGCCGTGATGGTTGCGACCCCAACATTCGCCGACGACTGGCCGTCGCGACCGGTGCGCATGGTCAACACCTTCGCGGCCGGCGGCACCGCCGACGTGCTGACCCGGATGGTCGCCGATCATCTGTCGTCGGTGTTCGGTCAGCAGTTCTATGTGGAAACCCGCGCCGGCGCCGGCGGCGTGATCGGGGTGAAGTCGGTCGCCGACTCGCCACCCGACGGCTACAATTTCGCGCTCACGAATGCCTCGCTCCTGGTGCTGCATCCGCTCGGCAATCCGAAGCTCACCTACGACGCCAAGCGCGACCTGACCAACATTGCGATCATCGCGGGCTCGCCGTTGATCGTGGTGGTGAATGCCAACAACCCCGCCAGGACCCTGAAGGACTTCATCGAGCAGGCGCGGACCAGCCCGAAGCCCCTCACCTATTCGTCATCGGGTGTCGGCAGCTCGGGCCATCTGTTCGGCGAGTATCTGGCGGACCTCGCCAAGGTGAAATTCGAGCACGTGCCCTACAAAGGCGCCTCGCAGGGCCTGACTGATCTCGCCGGCGGCCACATCGCGTTCTCGGTGCAGACGGTGTCATCGGCGGCGGCGCTGGTGCGCAGCGGCGCGCTGCGCGCACTAGCGCACACGGGAAAGACGCGGCTGCCGGATTTCCCGGACATCCCGACCTTCAAGGAGCAGGGCTACGACATGGTGGTGACGCTGTGGTTCGCCCTTTCAGGACCGGCGAATCTGCCATCCGCCATCACCGAGAAGATGAACGCCGAGATCAACCGCGGCATGCAGTTGCCGGAGACCGAGGCGCGGCTGCGGCGCGACGGGCTGATCGCCGACCCGATGAGCGTCGAGCAGTTCAACAAGTTCATCGACGCGGAGGTTGCGACCTGGAAGCCGGTGATGGAGCGCACCGGGCTGATCGGCAAATAGCGCGCGTATCGCTCAGACCTTCCTGATCCGGAACGTCAACACCCGGCCCTTCTTGCTGTCGCCGATCAAACTATCGCCCGTCTCGCGAACGAGATTGGGAATGTCGATCGTGGTCAGCGGATCGGTGCATTCGATCACCAGCACTTCACCGGGCGCCATCTTCGACAGCAGCTTGCGGGTCTTGAGCGCGGGCAACGGGCATTTCAAACCGCGCATATTGACGGCTGTGGGCTCCGCTTTTCCCTCTTTGGCCTTGGATTCCGCCATCCGATCAGTCTCTTGGGCGTGATCTACAACACTGGACACCTCCGCCGCATCGCGTCAAGTTCCCCCCATGCACGAGGATTCCGACATCCAGCGGATCGCGCGGCTGACGCCACTTGCCGACGTGCTCGCAAGCTTCGACCTTGCGATCGCGCCGGTCGCGCCGCGCGAGGAGATGCTCAGCAAGGCCACGGGCCTCGCGCTTGCCGCTGACGTCATCGCCAGGTCGGGCCATCCGCGATCCGCGCTCGCGCTGCGCGATGGCTTCGCGGTCCGCTCGGAAGAAACCCTCGACGCCAGTTCCTACGCACCCGCCGCGCTGTCGGCCGCGCCGGTCCGCATCGACGCCGGCGAGCCATTGCCGCAAGGCGCCGACGCGGTGGCCCCGATCGATGCCGTGCAGAAGCGCGGCGCCATGGCCGAAGCGCTGTCGGCCGTCGCGCCCGACGAGGGCGTGCTGCTGCCGGACACCGATGCAGCGGCCGGGCTGAAGCTCCGGCTCGGCGGCGCGGCTCTGCGGCGGATCGACGTTGCGCTGCTGGCGGCACTGGGCGTCGAACGCGTCATGGTGCGCCAGCCGCGTGCGCGCGTGGTCTGCGAGACCGCCGGCACTGTTGCGGCGAGCGCGGCGGCGCTCATCGCGAGCGCGATCGACGCCGAAGGCGGCTCAGCGATCACCCAAGGCACGACGCTGGAAGCGGCGCTGAGCGATGACACCGCCGATGCGGTCGTCGCCATCGGAGGCACCGGCAGCGGCCGTAGCGACAGCAGCGTGAAGACGCTCGCACGGCTGGGCAAGGTCACCTGTCACGGCGTTGCGATTGCGCCCGGCGAGACCACCGCCATCGGCGCCGTCGGCGCGCGGCCGGTTCTGCTGCTGCCTGGCCGGGCTGACGCGGCGCTAGCCGGCTGGCTCACCATCGGGCGGCGGATGCTGGCGCGGCTCGCGTTCCGCCTGATCGAGGACCAGCCGTTCGCGGCCGAGCTTGGCCGGAAGGTCACCTCGTCGCTGGGCCTGGCCGAGGTCGTTCCGGTGCGGCGCCGGCTTGCCCGCGTCGAGCCGGTCGCGGCCGGCTATCTGCCGCTGCAATCGCTGATCAAGGCCGAGGGCTGGATCCTCGTGCCGGCCGACAGCGAAGGCTATCCGCAGGGCGCGCGCGTCGTCGTGCGGCCGTGGCCATGAGCGGCGCATCCCAATCGCCGCGCGACGAGAGCGCCCTGCTCGCGCAGGTCCGCGCCGCGGCGCGCCAGGAGCAGTTCCTCGAGGTCGTGTCGGCCGAAGAGGCGCGCCGGCGTTTCGAGGCCCATGCCGATCTTGCGCCGCTGCCTTCCGAGCGCGTTGCGCTGGCCGCGGCGCTCGGCCGCGTGATCGCCCATGACCTCACTGCCCCGATCGATGTGCCGCCGTTCGACCGCGCCAACGTCGACGGCTTTGCGCTTCGCGCCGCCGACACCGCGGGCGCGAGCGAGAACGCGCCGAAGCAGATCACGCTCAACGCCGAGGTGATCGCCTGCGGACACGCGCCACAAGTCGAGGTGCGGCCCGGCTCGGCCACCACGATCGCGACCGGCGGTGTCATTCCGCGCGGCGCCGACGCGGTGATCATGATCGAGCATACGGAACTGATAGAAAGACTGCCGGCGATTGAACTGCGCCGCACCGTCACACCGGGGCAGTTCATTTCCTATGCCGGCTCCGACATCGCGCGCGGCGAGACACTGATGCGCAAGGGCCAGCTGATCGGCTCGCGCGAGATCGGCATGCTGGCGGCCTGTGGGCTCGCCACCGTCGAGGTCGTGCGCAAGCCCAAGGTCGCGGTGCTCTCGACCGGCGACGAGTTGGTGCCGCTCGGCGAAGCATTGCGGCCCGCCGGCGTCTACGACTCCAACGGCGCGATCGTCGCAGCCGCCGTGACCGAGGCCGGCGGCGAGCCCGTGGCCTATGGCGCCTACCCCGACGATCCGCCCGCGCTGGAACAGGCGGTGCGGCGCGCACTCTCCGAAAGCGACATGGTGGTGCTGTCGGGGGGCACCTCGAAGGGCGCCGGCGATCTCTCGCATCGTGTGGTCTCGCAACTCGGCAAGCCCGGCATCCTGGTACACGGCGTGGCGCTCAAGCCCGGCAAGCCGCTCTGCCTTGCGGTCGCCGACGGCAAGCCGGTCGCGGTGCTGCCGGGCTTCCCGACCTCGGCGATCTTCACCTTCCACGCCTTCGTCGCGCCGGTGATCCGCGCCAAGGCCGGCCGGCTGCCCGAAGCCGCACAAACCGTCGACGCCCGCGTGCCACTGCGCCTCACCTCGGAGCTCGGCCGCAAGGAGTTCGTGCTGGTGTCGCTGGTCGCCGACCGCGACGGCGCGGTGGCGTTTCCCACCGCCAAGGGCTCCGGCGCGGTGACAAGCTTCTCGCAGGCTGACGGCTTCATCGAGGTCGATGCGCTGACGTCCGTGCTCGATGCCGACACCCAGGCCCGCGTCACGCTGATCGGCGACAGCGCCCGCGCGCCCGATGTCGTGATCATGGGCAGCCATGACGTCGCGCTCGACGTCGTCGTGGGCGCGCTCGCCGAGCGCGGCTTCAGCGCCCGCACCATCGCGGTCGGCAGCCAGGGCGGTGTCTCCGCCGCGATGCGCGCCCAGTGCGATCTCGCCCCCGTACATCTCGTCGATCCGACCACCGGCATCTACAACGAGCATCTGCTGGGACCTGAGATTTCGCTGGTCAAAGGCTGGCAGCGCATGCAGGGCGTGCTGTTCCGGCCGGGTGACTCGCGTTTCGAAGGCAAAAGCGCTGAGGATGCGGTGCATGCGGCGCGCACCGATCCCAGCTGCCTGATGGTCAACCGCAACGCCGGCGCAGGCACGCGCATCCTGATCGACCGCCTGGTCGGAGGCTTAAGGCCGCCCGGTTACGCCAACCAGCCGCGCTCGCACAACGCGGTTGCGGCGGCCGTGGCGCAGGACCGCGCCGACTGGGGCGTGGCGATCGAGCCGGTGGCGCGGATGTATGGGCTCGGCTTCCTGCCGCTGACACCGGAGCACTACGATTTCCTGCTGGTCGAGAGCCGCCGCGACCGTCCCGCGGTCCAGGCGTTTCTCGCCGCACTGCGCGATCCCAAGACGCGGGAAGTCATCGCCGCCTTGGGCATGCAGCCCGCCGAGATCTAGCCGCGCTTCAGCGCGGCCGCTTCCTGCCGGTGATCATGGCGCGCACGAGGTTTTCCCGCTGCAGCGCGCATACAAGAATGACGCCGAGCACGTGAACGATCGCAAGAGCCAGCACAAGGTTCGACGACCACGTGTGCACAAGCTCGACCCACGCGACGCCAAAGTAGCGCTCGGTGATCTGCATCCAGCCGCTGACCGACGAAACGGCCAGCGACAGGATGAGCGCGAGCGCCATGGCGGCGCCGGCCGGATTCAATCCGAGATAGCGTCCGGTCTCGCCGCGCATCAGCTGCCAGAGATAATGCAACGTGATCCGCAGCGGCCGGATCGAACGATGCAAGTGCGCGTAGCGATTGCCCGCGATGGCCCAGATCAGGCGAAGCACCAGCAGCACGATCACCGTGTAGCCGGCGATCTCGTGAACGGTGTCGAAGACGTTGGCGGTGAGCCACGCGATCAACATGGATGCCGCGAGCGTCCAATGGATCAGCCGCAACGGCCAATCCCAAACCACGACCGCCGGCGCGAAGCTTTGCGCCGGCGGGTTTTCGTTCAAGGGATTACTCAAGGCTCGCGCCGTGTCACGTGTTGCGCGTCACTTGTTGCGTATCATTTGGCCTTGGTGTGCTTCAGGCTGAGATCCTCCGGGCTGTAGAACAGCTCGAACAGCTTGCCGTCCTTCACGCCATAGACCTCGTAGCACGAGCCTTCGATCTTCGAGCGGCGCACCTCGTAGCCCGCAGCTTTCGCGGCGGCCTCGGCTTCGCTTGCCGGCTTCCAGGAGGCTTTCGCGGCCTTCGTGCAGTTCGTGAAGCCGTCCGCCAACACCGGCGACGGCCCGATCAGCGCGAGCGACAGGCCCAGGCCGAGCAACGCACCGAACAGCGTCTTCATGATCCACTCCTTGTGATTATTGCGCCCCGCGCGCCGCCGGGACCGGCAGCGCGTCGTGTCGGGAACAAGCCGGAGGAGCGGTCTCGCTGTCAATAAAAGGCTAGCAAAAACAATAGTTTAGAAATAGAATAGTTCCAGGTTTTGGGGCAGCCGGCGAAGCCTGCGAACACGCATTAGCGCGTTCAAATTCCGTACGAAAATAAGCCCCCGCCGATCGCGGAAAACGGCCGCTGGATGCTCGTCACACGATCAATGCGGCGTTATGGCGCGACGTTGACGCTTCACGGCTCGGCAAAAGAAATGCGGGCTCTAAGCGCTGCCCTGCGAAGTCTGGCTGGCCAGCGCGCTGTTGACGAACGCCTCGATGGCGCCGTCGAGCTGCTTGCACTGCAACGCAAGCCGCTCGCACTTATCGGCCACAGCCGACCCAGCTTCGTTGACGGCGACTGTTGCCAGAACCTCGGCTTTCGCCCGGATGTCCTTCTGGATTTCCAGCAGGTGAGCAAGTTCACGAAGCATAATCATTCCATAGCAGCCCACCCGGCAGGCGGTGAGTGCGCAATGTCACACTGCAGGCCCGTGACCCACAGTGGTGCAACGGCAAGAACGAAAGCAGCAGCCCGTCGCCAGGATGCCGAGAGAACAACCCCGCAACAGCCAACCGCAACGTGACGGGCGATCCGGGATGGGCGTTTTTGCTATAAGGGCTGCATGCAAAGGTCAATGCGCATTATCGGACTCGCCGGCTGGAGCGGTTCGGGCAAGACCACGCTGGTCACCAAGGTGCTGCCGCGCCTGATCGCGCGTGGGCAGCGCGTGTCGACGCTCAAGCACGCGCATCATGGCTTCGATCTCGACCAGCCAGGCAAGGATTCCTTCATGCACCGCGCCGCAGGCGCGACCGAGGTGGTCATCAGCTCAGCCAAGCGCTTCGCGGTGCTGCATGAATTACGCGACGAGCCGGAATGGAACCTGCCGGAGCTGTTAACCAAGCTCGCACCTGTCGATCTGGTGCTGGTCGAAGGCTTCAAGCGAGATTCGTTTCCGAAGCTGGAGATTCACCGTGCGGCGAACGGCAAGCCTCTCATCCAACCGGATGATGCCTATATTGTAGCCATCGCATCGGACACGCCGTTGCCGCACGCCAAGGTGCCTGTGATCGATCTGAACGATATCGAGGCCATCGCCGATATGCTGCTGAAGCACGCGACGCCGCTGCAGGCCGCGGCTGCAGCGATGCGAGGCGCGTGATGGCGCAGCTCACCGACGACTGCTTCGCGTTCGCGGGCCCTCTGATGCCGATCGCCGAGATGGAACGGCTGATCGCCGAGCGCGTGCAGCCGGTAAGCGAAACCGCGACCGTGAGGCTCGCGGCGGCGCGCGGCCGCGTGCTCGCGGCCGACATCATCGCGCCGCTCGACCTGCCGCCTTTCGACAATTCGGCGGTCGACGGTTACGCGGTGCGGCATCGCGATCTCGATCCGAATGGCGAGACGACACTCGCCGTGACCGGCCGGCTCACGGCCGGCAGCGCCGCAAGAGTTCCGATAGGCGCCGGCCAGGCAACACGCATCTTCACCGGTGCGCCGATGCCGGCCGACTCCGACACGGTGTTCATGCAGGAGGACGTGCGCACCGAAGGCGACGCCGTCATCGTGCCGGCCGGTCTGAAGCCGGGCGCCAACCGCAGGCTCGCCGGCGAAGATGTGAAGAAAGGCTCGCTGCTGCTGCCGGCCGGACGCCGCCTTGCCGCACAGGACGTGGCGCTGGCCGCCGCGGTCGGGCTCACTGAATTGAAAGTGCGCCGGCGCGTGCGTGTCGCGCTGTTCTCGACCGGCGACGAGATCGTCGAGCCTGGCAAGCCGCGGCCCGCCGCGGCTTTATACGACGCCAACCGCTTCCTGCTGGACGGCATGCTCGATCGGCTCGGCGCCAAGGTGACCGATCTCGGCATCCTCAAGGATGATCCGGCGGCGCTTGAGACCGCTATCGCCAAGGCCGCGCGCGATCACGATCTGGTGCTGACCTCGGGTGGCGTCTCGACCGGCGAAGCCGATCATGTGCGCGACGCCATCGAGAAGATCGGCAGACTGGTGTTCTGGCGCGTCGCAATCAAGCCGGGCCGGCCGGTGGCGATGGGCGTGGTGCCGGGAGGCGCAGGCGTGGCCGCGGCCTTCGTCGGTTTGCCGGGCAATCCGGTCGCAGCCTTTGTCACCTTCGCCCGCGTGGTGCGGCCGCTGTTCCTGCGGCTGGCCGGCGCCAACGCCGAGCCGCTGACCGCGCTGCCGGTGCGTCTCGCGTTCCGCTACAAGAAGAAAAGCGGCCGCCGCGAATATGTCCGCGTGGCGCTGCGGCCCGGCGCCGGTGGAACGATCGAAGCCGTGAAGCATCCGCAGGAGGGCGCGGGCGTCATCACCTCGCTGACCGAGACCGACGGACTTGCGGAACTCGCCGAGGACACGACCACGCTCGAGCCGGGCGCGACTGTCGGTTTTCTCTCTTACGCGACGCTGATGGGCTGAGCGCTCACGCGTTTGGATACTGCGCGGCCAGGCGCTCCGCCGCGGCTGCATCTTCCGGCGTGTTGACGTTAAAGAACGGATCGACCGGTTCGGCCGGCCAATCGGCCAGCGCGATGCCGTGGCGCGCAGTCCAGATCTCGATCTTGCGCAGCCCCTCTCCGGTCAACGCCTGCCGCAGGTCGTCGCGCAATGCGACTGGCCACAGCGCGACCACTGGATGCCGCCATTCACCGGAGCGCGCGCAGGCCAGCGGCTTGTTCTCGGCAAGCCGCGCGTGATGAAGCCGCGCGACGAGATCGCGCGGCAGGAACGGACAATCGCCGGGAACGCTTGCGATGTATTCCGTCCCCGGCGCATTGGCCGCCGCCCAGTCGAGCCCGGCCAGCACGCCGGCAAGAGGCCCCGCGAAATCCGGCACGTCGTCTGCGATCACCGGCAGCTTGGCGTCAGCAAAGCGGCTTGGATCGCCATTGGCATTGAGAATCGCACGCGTGCATTGCGGCGCGAGCCGCTCGATGACACGCGCCAGGATGGTCTGGCCGCCGATCATCGTGCGCGGCTTGTCGCCGCCGCCCATCCGCCGCGCCAGCCCGCCGGCGAGGACGAGCCCGAGCGCTCCAACTTCAATCGTCATGCACCGCAGCTTTCCGACGGTGCTTCGAGCTTTCCTCTTCGACGTAGGCCAAGTCCTGGTCGAACACGATGCGGCTTTCGCCCGCGAGCGCGGTGAAGCGCTTGCCGCGGGCGCGGCCGACCAGCGTGAGATTGGCCTTGCGGGCGAGCTCGACGCCCCAGGCCGTGAAGCCCGAGCGCGACACCAGGATCGGGATGCCCATGCGCACCGTCTTGATCACCATCTCCGAGGTGAGCCGGCCGGTGGTGTAGAAGATCTTGTCGTCGGGCCGCACCCGGTGCTTGAACATCCAGCCGGCGATCTTATCGACGGCGTTGTGGCGGCCGACGTCCTCCATGTAGACCAGCGGCCGGTCCTCGACCGCGAGCACGCAGCCGTGGATAGCGCCGGCTTCGAGATAGAGCGATGGCGTGGTGTTGATCTTGTTGGTCAGCGCGTAGAGCCAGGAGGTGCGAAGCTCGACGTCCGGCAGCTTGATCTCTTCGAGCGCCTCCATCAGGTCGCCGAACACGGTGCCCTGCGCGCAGCCCGAGGTCTGCACCTTCTTCTTCAGCTTCTTCTCGTAGTTCGTCTTGCGCTTGGTGCGCACCACGACCACCGCGAGGTCCTCGTCGTAGTCGACGCCCGTGATGGTGTCGTCGGGCCGCAGCATGTTCTGATTGAGCAGGTAGCCGATCGCGAGATATTCCGGATAGTCGCCGATCGTCATCGCGGTGACGATCTCCTGCGAATTGAGGAAGATCGTCAGTGCGCGCTCGACCGTCACCGCGGTCTCGATCGCAGCGCCGGTCTGGTCGACGCCGGTGACGCGCTCGGTCAGCCGCGGGTCGAGCGGGTCCGGCTTGATCAGATAATCCTTCGGCTTGCGCATCGCCTCTTTATATAGGGACGCGCGGCGCGGCCCTAGAGAGGCTGGCCGGTTTGTTGACCGAAAGGTTTAACCCAACCCGTAGCGGGCAAAGCAGGCCTTGGATTCCGGCTCGGTCAGGAACGCCAGGAAGGCCCGGGCCGGCTCGGCCGCTGCGTCCTTGGCGATGGCCCCGGCATAGCCGTTCACATAGGCGATCTCGCTAGGCAGCGGGCCGACCACGCGGGTGCCTGGCACCGCGATGAATTCGCTGGTGAAGGTGATGCCAATCTCGGCCTCGCCGCGCACGAGCGCCAGCGCGCAGTGGCGGCCGGTCTTGTAGAGCTTCATCTTCGGCGCGATCTGATCGTAGAGGCCCATACGCTTCAGCAGGTCGGCGAGATAGATGCCGGACGATCCGCCATGGGCCGGATCGTTGGCGGCGATGGAAGCGGTGAGATTGAGCATCCGCTTGAAGCCGTCCATCGTGGCGATGTTGGGCATCATCATGCCGTCGCGCACCGCGACGCCGCAGGTGGCGAGGCCGAGGTCCGTGCGGCTGCCCGCCCCAACACGGCCCTCGGCCTCCAGCGCCTCGATGGCCGGAAACGACAGGATGATCACGTCGGTCTTCTCGCCGCCGCTAAAGCGCTGCTTCAAGGCGCCGACGGTGTTGAAGTCGAGCTCGACCTCGCAGTCCTTCGCCTGCGTGAACTTCGGCGCAAGCTCCGTCACCGGGCCTTCGACCGCGCCTGCACTCATCACCCGGATTTTGTTCATGCGGCGCGGCAGTCCTTTTCTATTCCGGGCCGTCCCAGATGTGCGGATTGCGCATCATGTAGGCGCGGATCGATGGATCGGGATCGCGGCCGACGAGCTCGCCGCTGACATAGACATCATAGGACGAATAGGAATTCGCCTTGGAATGGACGGTGCCGGCCGGCGCGTGGTGCGCGGTCTTTTTCTTCTTCTTGGACGCGGCGTCGGCGGGCGCCGCAAGCGCGACCGAGGCAACAAGAGCCGCCATGAGAAGATGTATCTTCATCTGAGTATTCCTCTACCGATGCCCGGCGGGCATCTCAATGGCAACGACACCCTCATCAACACGCCGGGCGGATCGGCTATTCCTTCAACCGGGCAGAAATGCGCTGGTGCCGGAGGCGGTATCGCTGAGCACCTCGACCGGCGCGCCATAGAGCGCCTCCAGCTGTACGCGGTTGAGCACCGAGGTCGTCGCGCCTTCGGCCAGACGGGCGCCCTGTTTCAGCAGATAGGCGCGGTCGGCGGCCCGCATCGCGTGGTTGGGATCGTGGGTGGTGAAGAGAACGCCGAGGCCGGACGAAGCCAAGGCGCGGATCTCGCGCATCACTTTGCCCTGGTTACCGAAGTCGAGGCTCGCGGTCGGCTCGTCGAGCACGATGAATTGCGGCTCCTGGGCGAGCGCGCGGGCGAGCAGCGCGAGCTGCCGCTCGCCGCCCGAAATCTCGGTGTAAGGCCGTTGCGCGAGATGCGCGATGCCGAAGCGCTCGAGCACGCGGATGGCGACGGCGCGATCGGCTGCGCTCGGCCGGCTGAACAGATTGCCATGAACGGTGCGGCCCATCAGCACCACGGCCTCGACCGTGAACGCGAAGGTCGCGGCGTGCGACTGTGGAACGTAAGCAATCAGCCGCGCGCGATCGCGGCTGGCGTAAGCCGCCAGTGACTTGTCTCCGAGCCGCACTTCGCCGGCCTGCGGTGCGAGCAGGCCGAGCAAGGTCTTGAGCAGCGTGGTCTTGCCGCCGCCGTTCGGGCCGAGCAGCGCCAGCACCTCGCCGGTCGCGAGTTCGACGTCGAGATTGCGGCCGACGACACGGTCGCTGTAGCCGATGGTCAGATCGTGGCCCGTGAGCTTCATGGTCACGACCAGGTCCGGGACACACTGGCCAGGAGCCAGATGAAGAACGGCGTGCCGATCACCGCGGTGAGGATGCCGAGCGGGATCTCGATCGGCGCCACGGTGCGGGCGAGCGTATCGATCACCAGCAGGAAGCCGCCGCCGAGCAGCGCTGCCGCCGGAATGAGGCGGGCAAAGTCCGGCCCGACCAGGGTGCGGGCGAGATGCGGCACCACTAGGCCGACCCAGCCGATCACGCCGGCGGTCGCGACGCTGGCCGAAGTGACGAGCGTTGCCGCCGCGATGATGGCGATGCGCAGCGGGCCGGTCGGCACGCCGAGCGCGCGTGCCTCCTCCTCCGGCAGCGACATCACGTTCATGCGCCAGCGCAGCGCCAGCAGCACCGCCGTGCCGATGGCGACCGGGCCGAACAGCGGGATGAGATCGGGAACGCCGACGGAGGAAAGGCTGCCGAGCAGCCAGAACGTCATCGCCGGAAGCTGGTTGTAGGGATCGGCGAGATATTTCACGAGGCCGACGCCTGCGCCGAGCAGCGCGCCGATCACCACGCCGGTCAACACCAGAACCAGGATCGGATCGCGCGAGCGCACCGCCGAGCCGATCACGTACACCGCCGCCACCGCGATCAGTCCGCCGATGAATGCCAACGCCTGGATCGCGAACACGCCGAGCGAAAAGAAAATCCCGAGCACCGCGCCGAGCGCTGCGCCGGACGACGCGCCGAGAATGTCCGGCGACACCAGCGGATTGCGGAACAGGCCCTGGAACGCCGTGCCGGCCACAGCCAGCGCGGCGCCGACCAGGGCTGCGGCGAGGATGCGCGGGCCGCGCACCTGCCAGATCACGTTCTGCACCGCCGCCGGCACGCCGGCGTCGCCGCCGGTGAGCTTGCCTGCGACAACGCTGAAGAGATCGGCGAGACCGATCGGATAGCGGCCGACCGTGAAGGCGAGGATCAGGCCTGCAATCAGGATCGCCGACGCGATCAGCAGGCCGGGCGCGGCGGAGCGGGTCATGGCCGCAAAGTATCAGCCGCGGCCTGACAGCACACTCTCGATCTGCGCGTCGGTCGGGGTCTTGTGATAGAACTGCGTATAGAAATCGCGCGTCAGCGGCTTGAGGTCCTCGGGGAATTGCGCCGGGTACAGCACCTTGGCGAGCCACCACAGCCCGATCAGCCGGTTGACCGACGGCGGGAAATCGACCCAGCCGAACGGCAGATGCGGCGACAGATGCACGCGGCCGGCCTGCACGGCCTTGATCGGCGCCCACAGCGGATCGCCGCGCACGCTCGCCGCAAAGCCTCCGTCGATGGTGATGATGACGTCGGGATTCCAGGCCAGCACCTGCTCGACCGAGACGTTGACGAGGCCGCCCTTGCGCTCGGCGGCGACGTTGTGCGCGCCGAGAAACTCGATCGTCTCCATGTTGATCGAGCCGCCGAGCCCGGTCTCGAGCCCCTTCGGACCGCGACCGAAATAGACCCGCGGGCGCTCGCTCTCAGGGATTTTGGCGATGCGCGACTTGATCGTCGCCATGGTCTGCTCGGCATAGCGCGCGAAGGTTTCGGCTTGATCCGGCCTCCCCGTCAGCGCGCCAAGCTTGCGATAGGTCGAGACCATCGCGTCGAACTTGCCGTCGAGCAGCGCATAGGGAATGCCGGTCTGCTCCTGGACGCGATTTGCCAGCGATATGTAGGTGTCCGAGACGTAGCCGACGTCGAGGATGAGATCGGGCTTGAGCGACAGCACCACTTCGAGATTAGCGGTGTTGCCGCGGCCGGTGATCCGTCCGACCTGGGGCTTCGTGCAGGCGTCGTGCGCCATGAGCTCGCACTCGTCCGAGCGGCGCGAATTGGGCCAGCCGA
Source organism: uncultured Rhodoplanes sp. (assembly GCA_936924235.1). Lineage (GTDB taxonomy): Bacteria > Pseudomonadota > Alphaproteobacteria > Rhizobiales > Xanthobacteraceae > Z2-YC6860. Next base: position 27,077 of record CAKZHN010000234.1, read on the forward strand.
TCAGGAGATCGGGCGCAAATGTATAGAGCAGGATCGCAGCGGGCGGTCCCGCTGTGAACACCCGTTCGATCTTGGCCGGAATTTCGACCGTGCGGCCGGCATCATCGGTGATCGCCGCAGCGCGCGCGAGGCGCGGCGCAAGCAGCGTCGCGGCCGCTCCGCTTAATAGCGCACGGCGGTCGAGCAGCATCACGATCTCCTGGGTGCCAGATACGGCCGCCCCGGCCGCTATATCGTGACGGTTACAGCGTTTTGCCGGTGAAATAAAGCGCCCGCTATGAGCGCGTCCGCGACTTGATCGAGGTCTTTTTCTGCTTTTCGGCGGCCGAGCGTTCCGGAGGACGGAGCGACGATTCGAGATCGCGCAGATGTGACTTCGTCGCCGAGAACGCGTCATTCTCGATCGCGCGGTAGTCGGCGATCAGCTTCTGCCCGAACTTGGTCAGCTCGGCGCCGCCGCCCTGCGATCCGCCAGGGTGGGCCGATACCACCGCTTGCTGGAAGCAGAGGTTCAGGTCGTTGATCAGGAGCCACGCCCGCCGGTAGGACATGCCGAGTTCGCGGCCGGCCTGCGAGATTGAACCGGTGCGGCCGACGGCTTCGAGCAGCCGCACCTTGCCCGGCCCGATCGAGCGGTTGCCGCCGAAATCCACCCGCAATGTCAGTCTGGTGTCGCCCATCCATGCGCCCATGCGTGCCCGGTCCCGCGCAGAGGCGCAGGATATACCGGAAGTTCGCGGGCCTGAAAGCGGGGCTTTCGGGTGTGTGGATCAGACTGCTTCGAGCACCTCGGTCCGGCGCGTCAGCGCCGGCAACACCGAGAGCAGACAGGCGAGACTCGACGTCCGCAACGGCACGAACGGCTTGTTCAACTGCTGGCAGACGCGCTTGGCCTGCGCCATGGCGTTATGGCTGATGCAGTCGACGGGAAACAGCGTCACGTCCGCGCGGCCGACGAGTCCCGGCAGCAGCGCAGCGGCGTCCTCGACGCCGCCGTCGTGATGCATCAGATGCCCGCCGGCGCGCTCCACCAACGCCCTGAACCGCGGAAGCTGGTTCGCCCGGCCGCCGACATAGAGGATCGTCGCGCCGCGGAGATCGGTCTCGGGCGCGGCCTCGTCATGGCCCGGATCGAGCAAGGCCGCGATCTGCCGTTCCAGCGCGTCCGATTCCTGGCGGATCGTGTCGCGCTCGGCCTCGGCGCGGCGGCGCGCGGCATCGCTGTTCTCATAGCCGGACAACCGTTGCTCCAGCCGCTCGCGCCGCGCGGTCTCACGCGCCAGGCGGTCGTTCAGCTCGGCGATGGTGTCCTTCAACGCCGCGGTTTCGGCGGCTTCGTCCTCCGGACGGGACGCCGCGCCGGTGTGAACCTTTTCGGCCAGCGACGCGCTCAATCGCGCGATCTTGCCATCGCGCTCGATGAAGCCGTCGCGCAGCTGGCGCTGCTGGCGTTCGAGCTTCGCCTCGAGCGCGCCGAGTTCGTCCTCGAGCTTGTGCAGGCGCTGCAGATCGGCGCAATTCGTCGCGCCCATCAAATGCGACAGCATGTGTACGTCGCCGAACGCCTTCTGCACCATCTTGTCGGAGGCGTCGGGATGGGTCAGCACCGCCCAGTAGGCCCCGGGAATGTCGCCGCTGCCGACCGCCTTCTTCCAGAGCGCGCCGATCCCAGCATCGTCCCTCGCCTTGGCGAACTGGTTGAGCGCGACCTGATGGCGCCGGTCGAGGGTCTTCTGCAAGAGCTTGCCGCCCTCCTGCGGGCGGTTGGCGAGCAGCACGCCGAGCATATGCAGCTCGTGCTCGTCAGCAGTCTCGATACCGGCGATCTTGAGCTTGACCAGGACGCGCCGCAGCTCCGCGGCCGACAGGCAGGTGCCGATCACCGAGCAATGCAGGTTGGTGCTGATCTCCCAGATCCGCACCCGGCGCTTCAGCGCATGGGGCTTCAGCGCGGCCGGGTTGGCCGGAACCGGCGCCGGTGCGGTCAGCCCGGGCAGATTGAGGAGATCGGCGGGAGGCTGCTTGAGCAGATCGGCGGACGGCTGCGGCAGGCGCAACTCCGGCGGCACGTCGTAAAGGCCGCCGCGCCACAGCTGCAATTGGGACCCCATGCCGGTACGCCCTGCTTTGTCCAAGCGCGTCGTTATATCTAAGAAGATATAGCGACTATGACATGGCCCCGGCCGGGGAAACAAGCCCTGAAAGCGTCATGGGCGGGCTGCGTTTGGCACGAGCGCTTACGGCAGGTTGGGCGCGCCGAAGCCGTGGCCGGCAAGGATGCGCTGGCCCTCGGCCGACAGGATGAACATCGCGAAGCGATAGGCCGCGGGCGGCGCGCCGTCGATCACAGTCAGCCCATAGTCGGCGCCGACCGCGAGCGCGCGCGGCACCGCCACGATCTTGAGGCCGGGACTCTGCCTCTGCGCCTCGCGGGTCGCCGTGCAGTAGGCGAGGAAGATGTCGGCGCGGCCCTCCTCGATATGCCAGCTGTAGACCAGCTTGCCCGGCGGCGGCGCGGCGCTCGACGCGCCGCCCATCAGTTGCAGCGCCTTCTTCTCGAGCGCGGCCTGCGCGCCGGGCTTCAGCGCCTCGGCCTTGCGGAACATCGCAAACGTGTAGTCGCCGGACGGGTCGGCGCGCGGCGTCGAGGTGCCGAGCTTCACGTTGGGATCGAGCATCACGTCGAGCAATGTCTCGGACGTCACCGCGAGTTCTGGCCTGGCCAGCGCGCAAAGCTCGTTGCGCGCGAACAGCACCACCGGGCCGCTGCGCTTGGCCGTGGCCAGCGCCTGCGGATTGCCCATGTCGGCCGAGGCGAAGACCTCGGCCTTGGCGCCGCCGGCGATCTCGTCCTTGAGCAGCCCGGACGGCCCGAACTTGGCCTGGACCGCAGTGCCGGTCGCGGTCTTGAAGGCGCCGGCGACGTCGGTCAGCGCACTGCGCAGGCTGCCGGCGGCGTGAAGCAACACGGTGTCGTCGGCGTGGGCCATGGATGCCGTCATGCAAAGCGCCAAGGTCAAAGAGAGGACAATACGCATCGGATGCTCCGAAAGGAGCCCGTTGTATACCACTGGATATCGCCCAGAACAGATGCCGTCCGGCGCAAAAATCCGAATTCGCCGCACTTCGTTGGGAAACGCTGCTTGCGCCGCGCTCAGGGCTTGAAAAATGCCGTCCGTGCCGTCATGACACGGGCGCCGGAGAGATGGCCGAGTGGCTTAAGGCGCACGCTTGGAAAGCGTGTATACGGGAAACCGTATCGTGGGTTCGAATCCCACTCTCTCCGCCAGCGCGCTTGGAGCATCCCATGGACCAGATGGCCGCCCTCAGTCACCTTCGTTCCCTGATCCAGGCCGCGAAAACCAAGAACGATGTGGAGTCCCTGCACCAGGCGCTCCAGGAGATGCTTCGGTTCGTGGAGAAATCGCTGGGGCGCAAGGGCTAGCGGTCACGCACGGCGCAACAACCGCCTTGCTCTCGCGGCGGTGCCTCAAACCTGCCAGCCTCTTCGCTGAATTCTATTCGGCGAACATCTCTTTGGCGACCTGGTCGAGATGGTCGGCTTCGGCTTCCAACTCGTAACGCCGTTCGAACAGTTGCGTACGCTTTGCCTCTTCGCGGCAGCGCATGGCCCGTGCTCGGTACTCACCAATGAGATTTGCGGGACGGCTAATTCGTTCGTTTCCAGACATGACACTGCAATTTCTTGACGTCACCCGCATCTACACTCTGCTTGTGACATAGGGCGCTTTTGGGGCGCGAGATTCCTGCGTTCACCGTAAATCTTAAACCCATTTCCGCGGGGGCCTTTCGACACGCGCCCCTGCCCTTGTGGGTCGGGTCTTAACCACTTTTGGTTCAACGGTGCCCGTGGAATTCCGCTCGCCCCGGCGCCAACCTGTCATATCGACAGCGATCTTCGCGTTGTCGTAGTACCTTTGAACGAGAACAAAAAAACCGGGAGGCCCGCCTTGCTCCGCATTCTGCCGCTGCTCGCCGCCATTCTCTGTGCTGCTTGGCCGGCGCAGGCACAGACCTATCCGGACCATCCGGTTCGGATTGTGGTCGGATTTGCCGCAGGCAGCGGACCGGACATTCAGGCGCGTACGGTCGCACAGGAGCTCGGCAGCAGCCTCGGCCAGCAGTTCTACGTGGAGAACCGGCTCGGCGCGAACGGCACGATCGCGGCGCGCGCGGTCGCGACCGCCGCACCCGACGGCTACACGCTGCTCTCCACCAGCTCATCGATCATCTCGACACCATGGATCTACAAGAAGCTCGGCTACGACACATTGAATGACCTTCGGCCGATCGCCACGCTCGGCGAGCTCGACGGCATCTTCATGCTGGTGGACGCGAAATCGCCGGTCAAATCGGTGGCGGAGTTCATCGCGCTCGCCAAGAAGGAGCGGCTGCTGTACGGATCGCCGGGAGTCGGCAACGGCCTGCACCTCGCAACCGAGATCTTCGCCAAGAAGGCCGGCATCAAGCTCCAGCACGTGCCTTACAAAGGCGCGTCCGAAGTCATGACCGCGCTGCTCGGCGGCAGCATCAACGTGATGTTCGTCACGCCGCCCTCGGTCATGGGCCTGATCAAGGAGGGCCGCGTGCGGCCGCTCGCCTTCACCGGCACCAAGCCGTTCGCGCAGGCGCCCGAGGTGCCGCTGATGAAGGACCTCGTGCCGGGCTATGAGTCGCAAGGCTCGTGGGGCATGATGCTCGGGCCAGGAACGCTGCCGGACGATCTCACCAACAAGCTCAATGCGGCGGTCCGCAAGGCGCTGCTGGTGCCGCAGGTCGCGAGCATCATGCAGCGCGATGGCTATATCCCCGACAACCGCGATGCCGCCGCCACGGCCGCATTCTTCCGCAAGGAGGTGATGCAGGCCGAAGAGGCGGTAAAAGCCGCCGGGATCGAGCCGAATTGATGCTGGTGGCTAACCGACAGCGTTGAGAGTCTTGCCGCCCGCGCTCACGGGCTTGCCGCTGATCAGGATGAAGGCAATCACGCAGTCTTCCTTGCCGCGGTTGACCCAGTTGTGAATCGTGCCGCGCTGGACCAGCGCGTCGCCGGCCTTGAGCTTCACGATCACGCCGTCGTCGAGCTCCATGTCGATCTCGCCGGAGACGATGACCGCATAGTCGATCGAGTCGGTGCGATGGTTGCGCGGCACCACGCCCGGCTCGTAGCGGACGACACGGAACACGGTGCCGTTGTCCACGGTGGTCTTGAAGGAGCCGGTAGTCGGATCGTCGCTGCCGTCGTTGTCGACCGGGAAGCCCTTGGTCGACCACACGACGCAGGACGACACGCCGGGGCGGCTGCTGACGACGTTCTTCACCGGCTCGTCGATCGTGACGACGGCCTTGCCGTCCTTGTTGTGGCCGGTGACGACGCGGCGCATTTGCAGCTTCATGGCAGTTTCCCTTTATCGGTTGGAATCGGAAGGCTGATTAGGCCACAGCGGCGCGTGCATGGCGCTTGAGGAAGGCGCCGAAGATCTCGACAAGGCGCGGCTCGACGCTGCGCCATTCGTCCTGATCCCAATCGTGCAGCAGCTTGTCGTCGGGAAATTTGCGAACGACATCGTCGTGGAATTCGTTGTTGGGAAACAGGCCCGCGGCCTTGCGGGCGGTGACCGGCGTGTGGACCACGTCGTTGCCGGCGATCAGGCAGACCGGCGCGGTGACGCCGCGAAGCTGCGCTTCGGTCGCGCCGACAATGGGCAGGGTCGCCGATTTGAGGAAATGATCGCGCCAGGTGGTCATCACCTTCACGAATTCATCCGGATCGGTCTGCATCAGCCGCTCGCGGTTCTCCGGCCGCGCCTTGATGCAGGCGGCGAAGTGCTCGGACTCGCAGACAGCCTTCATTCCGCCGTCCCGCACGATCTTGATGAACTTGCCGTAGTAGTTCTCGGCGAGGCGATCGACCGCGTGCTGGCCGCCGGTGAGCCGCCACAGCAGAAGCCCGCGCAGTGCCTTCGGATGGCGCAGCGCGAACACGATGGCGAGGCGGGCGCCCGCCGACGAGCCGCCCATGACGATCGGCAGCGCGTCAAGCTGCCGGGCGAGCTCCTGCAGGTCGTCGGCCCAGACCTCATGCTCGGAGGCCGAGCCGTCGAAAGCCACATCCGATGCGCCGCAGTTGCGGCGGTCGTGCAGGAGCACGCGATAACCCTGCGCCGCAAGCGCCTGCGAGATGCCGCGCAACTCGGCGAAAGAGCGGCGGCTGCCCGGCGTCAGCGCGGTCCAGGGACCGGAAGAGCCGATCACCTCGTAGTTAATATGAACTCCGCGAACGAGGGCGACTGGCATGGCGGCGGCTCTCCCTGTGACGCGGGGTTTGTGCAGCAAGACCAAAATCCACGCAAGCGCGCACGGGCCGAGGGACCATGCGAACAGGGCTGGCCACGCGGAGGGTTGCGAGCGTTTCCGGCAGCAACCCTCCGCGGCGGTAACTCAGATCCTCTGTGCGTCGACACCATTTGTTAGCAGTTGAAGCGTTTAATGCCCCTATGAAGAAGGGTGCGAAGCCATTTCCGATGGGCTCAAAGCCCAAGCGCAGAAACTTGAAGCTGCTGAAGGCAGCGGCAGCAGCAGCCATGCTTGTCTGCTCGTGGGAAGCGCAAGCCGGCACCTGCGCCGACCTGTATAGCGCCATCAAGGCCGAGGCCAAGGACTGCGGCTTTTTCTGCGACCAGGCGAAACTGAAGCCGCTGCAGGAGGCCTACAGCGCAAGCTGCATCCACGTGGCGCTTCCGCTCGCGCCATTCGATCTCGATTCGATCCCGCAGGATCCTCAGATCGTCGCCCAGCGCAGCGCGAATGGCGCCGAAGTGGCGTCGGTCTCATCACAGCGCTAGCATTCGGGATACGAGGCGGGGCCACCCGCTCAGGGCCCAGTCACGCCGTCTGCATTTGTCAGTTTGACTGAGGCAGTGCGCCTGCGTCAGTTCACCCGCTGGCTCGCCGATTTTTGCCGGAGCCGGTAGAACTGCACGACCTTCTTCGCCGTTTCCAGCCGCAGCTTGGCGAAAGTATCGTGGAAGCGGTCGAGATTCTGCTTGGAGCGCGGCTTGGCCTTCGTCGCCGTCACCAGGACGGACTTCGTCGTTTCCCAGGACAGGCCGACGGCTTTCGCCAGGACCAGCAGTTGATCGGCATCGTCATGGACGATGGCTCGTTCGATCACGCCGAAAGGCATGTCGCACATCAACGCCATGCTCACCACCACCTCGTCAAACTTGCCGGTTTTCGCGAATTCGCAAAGGTGGGCTTCCGACAGTGCGCCGGTCTTGTGCAGCCTTTCGACCAATGTACGCGCCGCGATGAACTCGACCGAGCGTTCACGGCTGCTCGACTGGAGCTGATCCGCCGCATGAGCAACCAGATCACGAATGAGCTCGGCCTTGCGCGGGTCCGTGGCCTCAAGCTTGCGCCGCACGTTGTCGGATGCGGTTTTGTACAGGTTCAACAGGTGTTGCCGCGGAACTTCCGCCCTGGAAAATACCTCGTGTGCCAGCGCGTCGTCGTCTTGTGCTCTCATCACCAGGGTCGAATACCCGAAGTCTGAGAACCGTGCGCCCGAGTTAGCGGCGACGCTGTGAGCCACCCGCCGGTCGCCTCGTTCGACCAGCACGTCGGTCACGGCTTCGCCGAGCGAGCGGCGCCGCGAGATCGCCAGCAGATGCTCCTGCCCTTTGACTTTCGCGGTCTCCACCAGCGAGGCCTCGTCGAGCTGCTCGGAGCACGAAAGGATCGGTCCGGCGACCTCGATCGAGTCATCGCGCGACAGGGTGAGGATGAGTCCCTGGGGCGCATTGGGAATTTCCGAAAGCCGCAGCCCCAGCTCGGCGCGGGCGGAGATATCGATTTCATGCATCAGCCGGCCCATCACGTCGTCGAACAGACTGACATGCTCGTCGGCGAGCTGGGCCGAATTGGATACAAACAAGGTGGTCACCGCCCGAAGCAGTTCGGCGCGAACACTAATATCTTTGTTCGCGATCGCTTCTTCGAGCGTGTCGATCAATGATTGCTGTTCAAGCATCGTATATCCGAATTATCAAACAGAACGACGTGAACCCGCGATTGTGGCTGTCTGGAGAGAAGCATCACGGTTGGCCAGACGGTCCTTGTAGCCACGGTTGAAATCGAGGTCGGCAGCGGGTGTCGGCCGGTCGAGGAGATAACCCTGGGCGGAATTCACTCCCGCCACTGTCAGATCTTGGAACTGCTTCAACGTCTCGATGCCCTCCGCCGTCGTCGCGATGCCGAGCTTCTGGGCAAGCGTGATCACGGCCGCGACGATGGCGTCGTATTCAGGCCGTCCGCCCATGTTCTGCGTGAACGACTTGTCGATCTTGATCTTGTCGAACGGGAACATGGTCAACTGGGCGAGCGAGGAATATCCGGTCCCGAAGTCGTCCAGCGCGATCGATACGCCGAGATTCTTCAAACGGCGCATCACTCCGAGACAATCCACGTCGTTCTTGAACAGCGCGGTTTCGGTGATCTCGAGCTCGAGGCGCTCGGGCGGCAGCCCGGACTCGACCAGAGCGCACAATACGACATCGAGCAGATTGGGATTGTTGAGCTGCACCGGCGACAGATTGACCGCCACCTTGATCGGTTTCGGCCAGTTCACCGCGTCAGCGCAGGCCCTTTCAAGAACCCACTCGCCGATCCGGTTAATGAGACCGGTTTCTTCGGCGATCGGTATGAACTCGCTGGGAGGGATCAAACCCTTCTCCGGATGACGCCAGCGCGCCAACGCCTCCATTCCGCACAGCTCATGCGTCGTGAAGTCGACGATCGGCTGGTAATGGACCTCCAGCTTGTTCTGCGCGACGGCGTCGCGGAGGTCCGCCTCTATTTTCTGGCGGGCATCCGCGATCTGGCCCATCGTGTCGTCGAAAAAGCGGTAGTCGTTCCGGCCTTCGTACTTGGCCGTGTACAGAGCCAGGTCGGCCTTCTTCAGCAGATCGCTGGCGTCGACGCCGTGGTCCGGCGCCGTGGCAATGCCCACGCTGACACCGATCGGCACCTTGTTGCCGGCGAGTTCGTATGGATGCGAGATGGCCAGGATGATCTTGTTGGCGAGCTCGACGGCAAGGACCTTCTGATCGGCGTCGACGGTCTGGATGATGGCGAACTCGTCGCCTCCGAGGCGCGCCAGGACGTCGGTTTCGCGCAGCAGCCCTTTCAGGCGCCGCGCGGTCTCCTTGAGCATCACGTCGCCGGCGGGATGCCCCATCGTGTCGTTGACGTTCTTGAATCGATCCAGATCCAGCATGAAGATGTTGAACGTCTCGCCCCATTGGCGATGACGCGCGCTGGCTTCTTCGATCTTCCCCAGGAAGGTCGAACGGTTTGCGAGACCGGTCAGCGAGTCATAGTGAGCCAGATAGGTGATCTCACGCTCGCGCTGCTTGATGTCGCTGATATCGGTGTAGATGACGACGGTGTTGCCGTCGCTGGTGCGGTTCTCGTTGACCATCACCCAGAGCTTGTCGGCAAGCTCCATCTCGAAAACGCTGCGCCCTTCGCGATGCCGCTCGATCCGCTGCGGCGCGAGCGAAGAGCATCCCGAAGCGGCCGCCTCGGCGCAAATGATGTCGCAATAGAGCGCGCCGGGAACGGCGGCGTCCGACATCCCCGGATAGAGATTGAGATAGTGGCTGTTGCGAAGGACAAGCCTGTCCTCGGCGTCGAACAGCAGAAAGCCCAGCGAAAGAGACTCTACAACCGCTTCGCGGGTGCGGGTCTCGTCCAGGATGATGCCGGTCCACACGACGGAGCCGTCGGCTTCGCGCGTCGGGCGGGCGATCGCATGGGTGTACTTCTTTTTGCCGTCGCGGGACACGAGCGAAGCCTCGACGTCCCACATCGTCAGAGACTTTGAAGCAGCCAGGAGCCGCTCGCGGAATTTCGATCGGTAGTCGCTGCCGTGAGTGCTGAACAGCGCATTGGGATTGCTGAGGATCTCGTCGGCCGAGACACCAAAGAGATCACGCGCGCCTTCGCTGATGTAGGAGTAATAGATGCGTTCGTCAGGCGCCACGACACGTTGATAAAGCACAACGCCCGGAAGGCTCGTCAGCGTCGCGAGAAACTCTGAGCTTGAAAACGGCCTGAGACTCGATGTCGCAGTTGGCGCCTCGGCGGCGTTGTCAGACTCGCGGTCCTTCCGTGCGGCGCCATTCTGAATGGCTGTCATCGGGCCCCCCAATCTTCGAGTTCCGCTGGCCCGTGCCGATCCAGCATCCCCGTTCAATTACAAAAACATAGCCTAATGGATTTAAACTTTGGTTATTTACATCTCCGGTTGAATTAGATCGCTCATAACGAGCAGAAATACGCTCAAACCAAACATCACGGCCATTAATAGTTGATCAAGTTTACCGACCAATTGTCGGGATCAACGAGAAAGCTTTACTTCGATTTTATCGCCTCCCGGTAGTGTTTCGCCAAGCTCGCAAAGGGGCAGGGGCGTACACGATGTCAGGATTGCAGCCAAAATCGCTTCAGGCACAGGCCGCGCTGGCGCATGGCTTGGAGATGGATGTGCTCGGGGAGCGGATCGAGCGATTGAAGTCGCGCGTCCGCCTGGCGGTCATCTTCGGAGGCGACAAGTCGGCTTCCGGCAGCGTCGTTTACCGGTCGCACAACACCCGCTCCTGGAAGAGCTATGAGGCCGTCGCGCGCGACATCGCCGAAGCTCTGCAGCGGCTCGGGTTTCGTCACGTCGAGCTGCTGCCCGACGACATGCGCCTGGGCGATCGCCTGCGCCAGCATGGCATTCATATGGCCTGGCTCAACACCGGCGGGACCCAGGGTTATAATCCGGCCGCGCATGCCTCCTCCATGCTGGAGATGATGGGCGTGCCCTATATCGGTCACGATCCGCTGGCGGCGACGACACTGGACGTCAAGCATGCGTTCAAGCGGGCGGCGGTTTCCGCCGGCATCCCGACGGCGCCCTTCATCATATGGAATATGACGCGCGGCTGGTTCCGCCCGGAGCTGAACAGCCGGTTCAAGAAGGCGTTCAACGACTATCCTGGGCCGTTCGTGGTCAAGCCCGTCTCGGGCCGCGCATCTCTGCATGTTAAGGTGGTGCCCGACGTGGCCGGCCTGCCCGACGCGGTCGCTGAGGTTTACCAGTCCAACGAGGACTCGGTCCTGATCGAGCAGTTCCTGTCCGGACGGGAGTTCTGCATCGCGGTGTGCGGTCCCGTGGCGTTCCAGGGCGGCCGTCTGGTGCGCAACACGCGCCCGCTGACGTTCGCAGCGGTCGAGCGCGTCTTGACGTCGGACGAGCAGATTTTCACCTCGATGGATCACCGCCCGATCACGGCGAGCCGGCTGAAGGCGGTCGATCCGTTCGTCGACGCGCTGGTGCTGGGAGATCTCCGGCGTCTCGCCTATGAGACCTACCTTGAGCTCAACCTTGGCTCGCTGATCCGGCTCGACGTGCGGTCCGACGACTGCGGCAAGCTTCACGTGCTCGAGGCCAACCCGAAACCCGACCTGAAGAAGCCGGCCGACGGCGTCACCAGCCTGGTCGCGGCAGGACTTCCGGAACTCGGCATGCAGTACGACGACCTGATCCTGTCGCTGCTGGCCGACCGTCTCGACTTCCTCTTTACGCACCGGAAAAACGCGGTCCAGCACCTGCTGGATCTGCTCGAGACCCGGACTCTCTTCGACGTCATGGACACCACGGCTGACGTCATGGACGCGACTGCAAATCTTAACGTCCTTGCGCTCAATGCAGCTATGCATGCGGCGAAAGGCAGCAACGAATTCGATGCTCAAGAGAGCGTTGATAAGAAATCGGCAAAAGCCTGACACGTAGAATGATACCTGGAGTGCTGCAGACCGAGACGCAACGTAGGTAGCACTGACGGATGGGGCGGTAGGACATGTTCGGAAAATATAGCAACCGGCTGATCGATGGGCTCACGATGTTCTTCGTGACGTCCGCATCGCTCATGCTGCTTCTGTACGTCGGATACGGCGACAGCAAGCGGACCTACGAACAGATCCACATCGAAGCCATCACGAGCAACGGTCAGCTCGTTCAGAATTCGATCGAGAAGTTCCTGCGCGACGGTCTGCCGCTCCGCCAATATGCCGGCTTCAACACGATTGCGGCTCCCGTCCTGGGCGCTGAAGGCCAGGATGTCGACTCGCTGACCGTCTACGACCAGACGGGAAACCAGGTATTTACGGCAGTCGACAAGGGCAACCCGAAGCTGCCGGCGCCGCCTGAAGCCATCACGCGCGTCAAGAAAGATATCATCGTCGATTATGGCGACACCCACTACCAGCTCGTCTTTCCGCTCCGCACGCGCTTCGAAACTGTCGGCAGCCTGGTCATCACGTCGAGCACCGCTGCCGTTTCAGGCCGGCTGCGCTCCACCTTCGAGCCGCTGGTGTATCTGGCGCTGAGCCTGTCGGCGATTTTTGCGATACTCTTCGTGTTCGCATTGCCGCACCTGGGCCGGACGCG
>CAKZHN010000235.1 GCA_936924235.1 uncultured Rhodoplanes sp.
GCTCCGCTCCCTCACGCTTGTGAGGGAAAAGAAGAGAAGGCGCCGCCCCAGCGCCGCACTCTGTACGGGGCCGATGAATCACGCCTATTTCACAGTCCGTCATCACCGGGCCGCCGCGAAGCGGCGAGACCCGGTGATCTCGATGAGGGAGGCAATGTGCTCACCTAAGCGAGATCGCCGGGTCATAGGCGAGCGAAGCGACGCCGTCCTTTGGACGGCTGGGCCCGGCGATGACAGCGGTGTTTGGTGCGCAAGCTCCAGACCGTCAGTACGTCCTGGAATGACGGGGAACGGGTCACAACATCGACGGCAGCACGCGGTCCGGCGGCTTGTGGCCGTCCATGAAGGTGCGGATGTTGACGATCACCTTCTCGCCCATGTCGATGCGGCCTTCGATCGTCGCCGAGCCCATGTGCGGCAGCAGCACCACCTTGCCGTCGCGGGCGAGCCGCGCGAGCTTCGGGTTCACGGCGGGCTCGTGCTCGAACACGTCGAGGCCCGCGCCGGCGAGCTCTTCGGCCGCGATCATGCGGATCAGCGCGTTCTCGTCGATCACCTCGCCGCGCGCGGTGTTGACCACATAGGCCTGCGGGCGAAGCAGCTTCAGCCGCCGCGCCGACAGCAGATGAAACGTCGCCGGCGTGTGCGGACAGTTGATCGAGATGATGTCCATGCGGGCGAGCATCTGATCGAGGCTCTCCCAGTAGGTGGCGTGCAACTCCTCCTCGACCTTGGCGGGGAGGCGGCGGCGGTTGTGATAGTGGATCTGCAGGCCGAACGGCGAGGCGCGGCGCGCCACCGCCTGGCCGATGCGGCCCATGCCGATGATGCCGAGCCGCTTGCCGGAGATGCGATTGCCGAGCATCCAGGTCGGCGACCAGCCGGCCCAGTCCTTGTCGGCGCCGCTCAGCACGTTCGAGCCTTCGGCAAGGCGGCGCGGCACCGCGAGGATCAGCGCCATGGTCATGTCGGCGGTGTCCTCGGTGAGCACACCCGGCGTGTTGGTCACCGTGATGCCGCGCTGGACCGCGGCCGCCACATCGATGTTGTCGACGCCGTTGCCGAAGTTGGCGATCAGCTTGAGGTTCGGCCCGGCCTCCTTCAGCACCGCGGCGTCGATCCGGTCGGTGACGGTCGGCACCAGCACGTCGGCGGTCTTCAGCGCCTCGCCGAGCTGGGCCTGGGTCATCGGCTTGTCGTCGTCGTTGAGGCGTGTCTCGAACAGCTCGCGCATGCGCGTTTCGATGCTGTCGGGCAGCTTGCGCGTGACGATCACCACCGGTTTTTTGGCTTTCGGCATGCTTCCGTGCGCCTTGATCGGGACCCGAAAATTTTAGCCGTTCAGACCTCTTTAACCGAGGTGAACGACACTCTAAGGCGCCCCTCGCGGTGCGGTGGGGCAAGCCTGTCCGGCTGGGTTTCTCTAGCAGATGGGCGTTTCAAGACAAAGCACCCGGGTTGCGTCCCTTTTGATCAGAGTTTCAGCCGCGTTTCGCATGAGACACGTTCGCCGTGCCCTGTTTGTGACGATTTTCGCCGCTCTCGCGGCGGTGGCCGTGCCCCAGGTCCGCGGCCAGGTGCTGGCTCAGGCCCAGCCGCCGGTCCGGGAGGCCTCGCTGCAGCCCCAGGCCGTCATCCCGGCCCCGCCGACCGGCTCGCAGAGCGGGCTGCCGGTGCCGCGGTTCGTCAGCCTGAAGTCCGACAAGGTCAACATGCATATCGGTCCGGCCAAGACCTACGAGGTCAAATGGCTGTACCAGCGCGCCGGCCTGCCGGTGGAAATCATTGCCGAATTCGAGACCTGGCGCCGGATCCGCGATGCCGAGGGCACCGAGGGCTGGGTCTATCACTCGCTGCTGTCGGGCCGCCGCACCGGCATGGTGACCACCAAGGCGGCCGACGATCTGGTGCCGCTCTACGACAAGCCCGACGACCGGGGCACGCTGACGGCGCGGCTCGAGCGCGGTGTGGTCGCCAGCGTGAAGCGCTGCACCGGCGAAGGCTGGTGCTTCGTGACCGGTCGCGGCTTCGAGGGCTATGTTCAGCAGACCCGACTCTGGGGCGTCTATCCGAACGAGAAGGTGGACTGAACGTCGTTTCAGCCCACGATCGTCGCTTCCATCGTTCCGAAACCTTCGAATTCGCCGGTCACCGGCGCATTGAGCGCGACCGGGTGGAACCCAGTGAACGAGCCGGTCACGATGAAGGTGCCGGCCTTGAGGCCGGTGGTGGCGCGCCGCAGGTTCGCCAGCACCACGGCGGGCTTGCCCGGATTGCCGGTCGGATGGCCGCCGGTCTTCTCGATGATGGTCTTGCCGCCCTGCTTCATTGCGACGCGGGTCTTGGTGAAATCGTATTTCTGCCAGTCCTTGCGGAACGTCCCGAACACCATCGCGCCGTTGGCGATGTGATCGGCGTAGAATTCATAAGGCGTCTTTTCCATCGCGGACTTCAGATCGCGGAAGCGGCTGTCGACCAGCTCGAACGCAGCGCAGCCTTCGAGCGCGTCGAACACCTCGCCTTCCGAATATTCCGCGGCGCGCGGCGGCAGATCGCGAACGAGCCGGAAGCTGATCTCGCATTCCATGTACTGGCTCGGCGTCAATTCGCGCGGCACGCGCGCCGGGCTGACGAACACGCGGCCGGCCGCGAGCGGCGCATAAACCACTTCGGCGCCGGGCTTGGCAGCGATTTTCGTTCCGACGATGTCGTCGCCGACGAGGCTGTCGACCGCGTCCATCACGGCGCAGGATTCGGCGAAGTTCTTCGGCGCGATTGCGGCCGGCAGCGGATCGATCCGCTCGCCGGTCTCACGCGCACGCATGAAAATCCTGGCAACTTCGTCGATCGCCGCCTGCTGCATGATGCGCGTCTCCCTGAGCCTTTGGTTGGCGTCAGGCTACGCAAAACAAAACGGCCGGGCGAGGCCCGGCCGTCGAAAACAGCGATGCGTGAAGGCTTAGCGGCGGCCGTCCCGGCGGCGCAGCCGGACCACCACGTCGATGCGGGCGATCTCGTAGCCGTCGGGCGCGCTCGGCATCTTGCCGACGATCTCTTCGGCGCCCGGGATGTCGACCAGCGCGTTGTCGCCTTCGACGAAGAAGTGGTGATGCGCCGTGGTGTTGGTATCGAAGTAGGTCTTCGATCCATCGACCGCGACCTGGCGCAGCAGGCCTGCTTCGGTGAACTGATGCAGCGTGTTGTAGACCGTGGCGAGCGACACCGGCACCTTGGCCTTGGTGGCTTCCTCGTAGAGCATCTCGGCGGTCAGATGCCGGTCGCCCTTGGCGAACAGGATCCAGCCGAGCGCCATGCGCTGGCGGGTCGGACGCAGGCCGACATCGCGCAGCATCGATTTGACGTCGTGCCAGGGGCAGCCGTTCAGTTCGTCCCGGCGGAGGTCCACGGGAGCGATCGGCACACCGGCCGGCAGGATTGTGGTACGCGTTTCAGCCATCGTTTCGTACGCCCGAACAGATCAGAACAGTTCTAAAATCGTTTCATTTGCAATCATATAAGCGCGATCCCCTTGATGCAAGCGTTTCGCAACAAGCGCGGCAATTCGCACAGGCCCTCTGCGTTCAGGACAGGGCTTCTGCCGCGGTGCGAGAGCGTCTTGCGTGGTGGCAAAGCTTGGATTTGGTCCTATTTTGTGGTGTACCCGGCTTTGTCCCAGCGCCGCACACCATGATAAACAAGGCGATTAAACGGGCGGCACTCACGAGACAATGATGGAAAATCGGCGCAACAGCTTTGAATTCGAAGACCTTCTGGCATGTGGCCGCGGCGAGATGTTCGTCGAGGGGCCGCAATTGCCACTGCCGCCGATGCTGATGTTCGACCGGATCTCGGAGATCGCCGAGATCGGTGGCGAGTACGGCAAGGGCCTGGTCCGGGCGGTGCTCAACGTGAAGCCCGACCTGTGGTTCTTCCCGTGCCACTTCAAGGGTGATCCGGTGATGCCGGGCTGCCTCGGGCTCGACGCGCTGTGGCAGCTCCTGGGCTTCTTCCTCGGCTGGGGCGGTTCGTCGGGCAAGGGCCGCGCACTGGGCCTGGGCGAGCTGAAATTCTCCGACCAAGTGCTCCCGACCGTGAAAAGCGTGATCTACGGCCTGGAAATCAAGCGCGTGATGCGCTCCAAGCTGGTGCTGGGCATCGCCGACGGCTGGCTGTCGGCGGACGGCAAGGTGATCTACCGCGCGTTCGATCTCAAGGTGGGATTGTTCCGCGACGCCGATGCGATGAAGCCCAGCGCGGCTTAAGTGTCGAAAACATTCGGCGGTCTTGCGGGGCCGCCTGCGGCGGTCCTAGGTTGAGGGCCATTCGTCAATCCGCCGGCCTTGGCGAAAAGCTTTGGCCGATGCGGCAGATGCAGGCGAGGCAGAAATGAGACGGGTTGTCGTCACCGGGATGGGGATCGTCTCATCCATTGGCAACAACACCCAGGAGGTGTTGGCGAGCCTGCGCGAGGCGAAGTCGGGCATCACGCATGCCGAGGAGTTCGCCAAGCACGGCTTCCGCTGTCAGGTGCAGGGCATGCCGACGCTCGATCCCGCGGGTTCGGTGGACCGCCGCGCGATGCGCTTCCTCGCCGAGGGCTCGGCCTGGAACCACGTCGCGATGGAGCAGGCGATCCGCGACGCCGGTCTCGAGGACAAGGACATCTCCAACGAGCGCACCGGCATCGTGATGGGCTCGGGCGGTCCCTCGACCAGCACCATCGTCGAAGCGGCTGACATCACCCGTGAGAAAGGCTCGCCCAAGCGCATCGGCCCGTTCGCGGTGCCCAAGGCCATGTCGTCGACCGCGTCGGCGACGCTTGCGACCTGGTTCAAGATCAAGGGCGTGAACTATTCGATCTCGTCGGCCTGCGCGACCTCCAACCACTGCATCGGCAATGCGGCCGAGGCGATCCAGTGGGGCAAGCAGGATGTGATGTTCGCCGGCGGCTCCGAGGAGCTGCACTGGACGATGTCGAACCTGTTCGACGCCATGGGCGCGATGTCGACCAAGTACAACGCCACGCCGGACAAGGCCTCGCGGGCCTACGACGTCGATCGTGACGGCTTCGTCATCGCCGGCGGCGCGGGCGTGCTGGTGCTCGAGGAGCTCGAGCATGCCAAGGCGCGCGGCGCGAAGATCTATGCCGAGCTCGGCGGCTACGGCGCGACCTCCGACGGCCACGACATGGTGGCGCCGTCGGGCGAGGGCGCGATGCGTTGCATGAAGCTCGCGCTGGCCGACTTGAAAGCGCCGGTCGACTACATCAACCCGCATGCGACCTCGACGCCGATCGGCGACGTCAGGGAGATCGAGGCGATCCGCGAAGTGTTCGGCGCAAAGTGCCCGGCGATTTCGGCGACCAAGTCGCTGACCGGCCATTCGCTCGGCGCAGCCGGCGTGCAGGAGGCGATCTACTCGCTGCTGATGATGCAGAACGGCTTCATCTGCGAGAGCGCCAACATCGAAAATCTCGACCCGGCGATGGCCGACATGCCGATCGTCCGCGAGCGCAAGGACAACGCCAAGCTCGGCGTGGTGCTGTCCAACTCGTTCGGCTTCGGCGGCACCAATGCGTCGATCGTGTTCAAGCGTTTGGATGTGTGAGTTCGACTGAGTTCTGATTTTCGCCGGGCAGGGGCTGGTCTGGTGCAATCGAAGAGTAAAGAGGTCGTTTGATGCCGGGGCTGATGCAAGGTAAGCGCGGTTTGGTGATGGGCGTCGCCAACGATCATTCGATCGCCTGGGGCATCGCCAAGGCATTGTCCGAGCACGGCGCCGAGATCGCCTTCACGTATCAGGGCGATGCGCTGGGGCGCCGCGTGAAGCCGCTCGCCGAATCCGTCGGCAGCAAGATCATCCTGCCCTGCGACGTCGAGGACATCGCCTCCGTTGACGGCGTGTTCGCCGAGCTGAAGAAGCAGTGGGGCACGATGGACTTCCTGGTCCACGCCATCGGTTTCTCCGACAAGAACGAGCTGAAGGGCCGCTACGCCGACACCACGCGCGCCAACTTTACGCGCACCATGGTGATCTCTTGCTTCTCGTTTACTGAAGCCGCCAAGCGCGCCGCGGCGATGATGCCGAACGGTGGCAGCATGATCACGCTGACCTATAACGGCGGCGACAAGGCGATGCCGAACTACAACGTCATGGGCGTGGCCAAGGCCGGCCTCGAGGCGTCGGTGCGCTATCTGGCCGTCGACTACGGTCTGCAGAAAATCCGCGTCAACGCTATCTCGGCTGGTCCGATCCGCACGCTCGCGGGCGCCGGCATCAACGATGCGCGTTATATGTTCGCGTTCCAGCAGCGTCATTCGCCGCTCGGCCGCGGTGTGTCGCTGGAGGACCTCGGTGGCGCCGGACTCTATCTGCTGTCGGAACTGTCCGGTGGCGTGACCGGCGAAATCCACTTCGTCGATTCCGGCTACAACATCATCGCCATGCCGCAGCCCGACGCGCTGCGCAGCGAAGCCGAAGAGACCAAGGACGCGGCGCAGTAACATAGCGCCTATCTCCTGCGTCGCGTTGAATCGCTCCTCTTGATCCGCCATCCTGACGTGAGTGGCCCGAATGAGGCCGTCACGGAGCGAAACGATGCCGGGCGCGCTGGAGCGAAACTACGACGGGATCATCATTGGCGCGGGCCATCACGGCTTGGTGCTCGGCTCGTATCTCGCCAAATGCGGTCTCGACGTTCTGCTGGTCGACCGCCGGCTGAAATACGGCGGCGGGCTGTCGACCGAGGAGGTCACCGAGCCGGGCTTCTATCACAACCTGCACTCCATCAATCACTTCCACATCAGCGAGACGCCGTGGTTCAGGGACCTGAACCTCGCCGACCGCGTCACCTACCTCACGCCGCGCTACGAGCTCGGCCAGCCGCATCTCGACGGCACCGCGCTGGTGTTCGGCCGCGACCTGGAAGAGACACTGGCCAACGTGGCGCGCTTCTCCAAGAAGGACGCCGCGACCTTCCGCGACTGGAACCGTCGCGCGGAAGAAATCACGCGTTCGATTTTCCTGCCCGAGCGCTATTCCGAACCACTGCCGCAGGCCGAGCGCGAGGCGCTGCTGTCGCAGAGCGCGATCGGCCGCGATTTCCTCGCGGTGACGCGACGGCAGCCGTTCGATGTGGTCAAGGAGCTGTTCGAGAACGAGCACGTGCAGTTGCTCTTCCTGTTCAAGGTGTCGCTGTTCGGCACCTGGCTGGTGGACACAATGTCCGGCACGAGCCCTATGGGCTCGGTGATCCGCGCCTTCGATCTGGAAAGCGGCTACCAGCTCTGCCAGGGCGGCTCGTTCAATCTGGCGCGCGGCCTGATGGAGACCTTCATCGCTTCGGGCGGGCGCTATCAGCCGCAGGTGAATATCGACAAGATCCTGATCGAAGGCGGCAAGGCCAGCGGCATCGTGCTGCGGGACGGACGCACGGTGCGGGCCAAGCAATTCGTCGCCTCGACGCTCGACGTCCACCAGACCTTCGAGACGCTGATCGGCCGGGCGCAGATGCCCGCGGCGTTCCTGAAAAAGCTCGATAGCTTCCAGTACACCAAGTGGTCGCTCTACGGGCTGCATCTGGCGATGCACGAGCCGGCGCGGCTGACGTCCGAGGCCTTCGATCCGAACATCGGCCGCACGCTGAAATGGAGCCTCGGCGCCGAGTCCATGGAAGACCTGATGGCGGCGCACAAGGACGTGGTCGCCGGCAAGGTGCCTTCGCTGGTGCAGTTCGGCTGCGGCCCGTTGAGCGTGATCGATCCGACGCAAGCGCCGCCCGGCAAGCACACGCAATATGCCTGGCACGTGATGCCGTTCAATCCGGACATCGGCGAGCAGGACTACGAGGACTTCAAGGAGGAGTTCGCCGAGAAGATCATCGAGGTGTTCGCCCGCTACGCGCCGAACATGACGCGCAAGAACATCATCGGCCAGCACGTCTATACGGGGCGCGAGTATGTCGCCGAATTCCCGCAGATGCGCGGCGGCGACATCTTCATGGGCGCGTTCAACGCCGAGCAGGTGATGTACAACCACTTCGGCTACCGCACGCCGATCGAGCGGCTCTACATGGCGGGCTCGGCGGCGCATCCGGGCGGCGCGATCTCGGGCGGCTCGGGCTATATCAGCGCCGGCATCATCGCCCGCGAGCTGGGCCTGAAGCTCTGGTGGAAGCCGTGGGACGCCCGCGAGGCGCTGAGCAAGGTGCCGGCCGCGGCCGCTTAGCGGCTGCGCGGCGCGTGGCGGCTGCGCGGAGAGAGACCTTCATGTGCGGCGCGGCAGTTGCTAGGCTTGCGGCAACTCAAGGAGGCGCGTCATGAACGTCAACACCAAGCCCGAATCCACCTTCAAGCTCGAAGCGGTCCATCCCGATCCGTCGCAGGCGCACAAGATGCCCTATGCGCCGGCGATCAAGATCGTCGGCGCCTGCGACCTGATGTTCCTTTCCGGCGCGACCGCGTCGCCGCTCTATCACAACCATCCGCATCAGGATCACGAACACGTTCATCCGCATTCCATCGAGGACCAGACCCGGAACGCGATGGACGCCATCAAGTCGATCCTCGACTCGGTCGGCGCGAGCTGGAAGGACGTCATCAAGGTGACGAAGTATCTCACCGACTTCCGCGAGGCCGACGCCATGCACAAGACCATGCATGCCTATTTCGGCGACTGGCTGCCGGCGTCGACCACGGTATGCATCAATCAGCTCTCGTCGCCCGGCGCGCGGATCGAGCTCGACATGATCGTCGCGCTGCCGAAGCAGGCTTCGAAATAACCGTTATCTGCATTCTGCTTCCGTAACTGTCCCGGGCGCGAGCCCGGGACGCGAGGTTTCCATGCTCGATCTTCCTCCGCACCTTCGTGCTCTGCTCGACGCCGACATCCCGCGCTTTTCCGCTGGCGAAATGAAACGCCGCCGCGACCTCGTCGCGTCCGCGATGGCCGAGGCGAACGCCGATCATCTGGTGTTCTGCGGCTACACCCGCGCGGGCTCGTCCGTGCAGTGGCTGACGCAATGGCCGGTCACCAACGAAGCGCTGGGCGTGTTCACGCCGGGCCTGCCGGACGCGCTGTTCGTGCAATACGTCAACCATGCGCCGCTGGCCCGGCGCTTCGCGGCCGACGCCGAGACCGTCGAATGGGGCGGCGAGTCTTCGATCCGCAAGGTGATCGAGGTGCTTGAGAAGCGCGGCGCGAAGTCCGGCCGGGTGGCCGTGATCGGCCAGATGCCGTTCGAGCAGCATGGCGCGCTGTCCGAAAAATTCGGCAAGATCGTCAGCCTCAACCGGGTCTATCAGCGGCTGCGCGCCGTGAAGTCGGCCGAAGAGCTCGACTGGCTGCGCATCGGCGCCGCGATGAGCGACGCCGGCATGGCGGCGCTGCGCGATGCGATCAAGCCCGGCGTCACCGAGCGGCAATTGGGCGACGCCATCGAGCGCGCCTATGTGCCTTACGGCGGCATGACCAACATCCACTACATCGGGACGACATCGATGCACGATTCGCAGATCGGCGTGCCGCGGCAATATCCGTCGAACCGCAAGGTGCAGAAGGGCGACGTGGTGGTCTCCGAGATCACCGCGCTGTTCTTCGATCACGGCGGGCAGGTGCTGCGGAGCTTCACGGTCGGCGAGGAGCCGACACAGCTCTATCGCGATCTGCACGCCGCGGCGGACACGGCGCTCGACGCGATCTTCAAGGTGCTGAAGGCCGGCACGACACCGGCGCAGGTGATCGCCGCGTCAAACGTCATCGAGGGTGCCGGCTTCACCATCATCGACGATCTGGTGCACGGCTATGGCGGCGGCTATCTGCGGCCGATCCTCGGATCGAAAAGCCGTCCGGCGGGTCCAGTGCCCGAGGAGCCGTTCCGGGCCGGGCAGACGATCGTGGTGCAGCCCAATGTGGTGACGCCGGACCGGAAGGCGGGTGTGCAGACCGGCCAGCTCATCGTCATCACCGAGACGGGTGTCGAGAGTTTGCAGAAATTCCCGCGCGGTTTCGCGCGGGTTTAGAGCTTCAGTCCGACCGAAGCCAACCGCTGTCATGGCCGGGCTTGTCCCGGCCATCTCGATGAGGGACGCACAGTGCCCTCCTAATCGAGATGCCCGCGACAAGCGCGGGCATGACGACCGGGTTTGACGGACCGCTAGGGAAAAGCTCTAGCGGGATGACCCGTGCCTATCGCTTACTCCGCCGCCTGGGTCTGCGGCTTCGGCGCGCTCTTCGCCCAGTAGTCCGCCTGCGCCTTCGACTTCTTGAGCGCCTCTTCGGTCTCGAAGCCCGGCGCCATCGAGCCGTCGAGGCCCGCGAGAATCTGATGGTGCTCGATGTTGAGCGTGCGCAGCCAGCGCTGCTGGCCCATCGTCAGCGCGATGAAGTAGCCGATCTCGACCAGCTCCGGCTCGCTGAAATGCTTGTGCAGCCTTGCCCAGAACTTCTCGTCGACCGGAAGATCCCAGGTGATGGCCTCGGCGTAGGACAGCGCGGCCTTCTGCTTGTCGTCGTAGCGAGTCGAGGTCTCGAAGTTGATCAGGTCCTTGACGTGATCCTCGATCACCTGGCCGGCATTGGCGGCCTTGATCGAGCGCTGGTTGCCGCAGAACTCGCACAGCACCGAGCGCGACACATAGAGCCGGCACAGCTCCTTGATGCCGTGATCGGCGACGCCGGTGTGGAACACGTCGCGCCACGAATGCGCGAACGACCAGAACACCGCCGGCACATGGGCGCGGATCGCCTGGCTTTCCGGGCGCGGCGTGCCGTAGGTGCGGCAGCGCTCCAGCTCCTTCAGCATCTCGGCGTCTTTCATGGTCTTCGGATCGATGTAGCTGATGTACGGCTTGCTCATGGGTGTTTCCGCTATCTTGTTGTCCGGGATCTTGTTGCCCGGCGAGGCATGCTTAATCGGCGTTAGCCATAGGCCGCATAGTGCCGCAGCGGGCGAGTCGTTTCAACGTTGGGCCGATATCACATTGCGTTGTGCGGCCACGGGCATCCGCCCAATCGTCGCGATGGTTACGGATAGCTTGCGGAGCGCTTTCGGCAGGTTCCGCCGAGGCCCGGAAAACCGTGGTTGCGATTAAGGTTTCTCATTCCTTCGCGCCGCGTGCATTCGATTCAAATGCAAGTTCGCGCTCTCGGTTTTCGTAAAGAATACCGCTTCAACCAATCTTCATCATAGCGGGATTTGCGCGATTCATTTCACCAATCCGATACCACCAGACTTCGATATTGGCCCTGAAGAGAACGCAAGAAATCCGGCGTCATTCAGGGGAACTTGCCGTGCGGAAAAGCACCATCGTCATGATCGCCTTCGCCGTGATGTTCGGCCTGCTGGCGGTATTCGTGGCGCAGACCTGGCTGAACAGCGCGGCCGAGCAGCGCATGCGAAGCCTCGAGGCGGCCAACAAGAAAGCGCCGGTGGCGACGCGCACCGTGGTGGTGGCGTCGAAGCCGCTGCGCTTCGGCAACGAGGTGACGGCCGACGCACTGCGCGAGGTGTCGTGGCCGGAAGGCTCGCTGCAGAGCGGCACCTTCGCCAAGATCAACGAGGTGATCGGCAGTGGCAAGCGCGTGGCGCTGAGCGCGATCGAGCCGGACGAGCCGATCCTGAGCAGCAAGATCACCGGCCCCGGCCAGCGCGCGACCTTGTCGGCGATGATCCGCGACGGGCTCAAGGCCGTGACGGTTCGCGTCAATGACGTCGAGGGCGTCGGCGGCTTCGTGCTCCCTGGCGATCATGTCGACGTGTCGCTGACGCGGCAGCTCGACAAGGGTAGCGCCACCGCGGAAGTGGTGCTGCAGAACGTGCGCGTGCTCGGCATCGACCAGATGGCCGACGAGCGGCTCGAGAAGCCCTCGGTGGTCAAGGCGGTGACGCTCGAGGTCGACACGATGGGTGCGCAGAAGCTTTCGCTCGCGGCCTCGGTCGGCACCCTGTCGCTGATGCTGCGCAAGGCCGGCGAGGCCGACAACCAGTATTCGCGTCGCATCACACTGAACGACCTCAGCGGCGCCAGCACGCCGGTCGCGAAGGACAAAAAGGACGCGTCGGGATTGACCACGGTCGCGGTGCGCCGCGCCGCCACGCGCGAGGAATACAGCGTGCCCATCGAGGGCATGAGCACAAATCTGCGCGCCGCTACTGATGGGGATCAGTAGCAGCGTGAAACGGGACGACGGGGAAGGCAAAAACAGATGGGTGGGGATATGAGTGTTGAACCGAGAAGCGCGCTGCCCCGTGCAGCGAAATGGCGCTCGCTGTTCGCCGCAGCGATCCTTGCGGCCTGCGGCGCGATGAGCGCCAATGATGCGATGGCCGAGCGGTCGATCCAGATCGGCCAGGCCAAGCGCACCGCCACCGTCGCGGTTTACATCGGCAAGACCGAGGACGTCCGCACCGACACGAGCTTCGTCGAGCTGCAGGTCGGCGATCCCGAAGTGGCCGACGTCAATCCGCTCACCGACAAGTCGCTGTCCATTCTCGGCAAGAAGAACGGCACCACGCGCGTGTCGGCGTATGCCGAAGGCAAGAAGCTGATCGGCGTGTTCGACGTCGAAGTGTCCTACGACACTTCGCTGGTCAACATGGAAATCCAGCGCCGCTTCCCGAACGCCAGGCTGCGCGTCACGTCGGTCAACGGCCGGCTGATGCTCTCCGGCACCGCCGCGGACGGCCCGACGGTCGACAAGGCGATGACCATCGCCAAGCAGTTCGGCTCGGACGTCATCAACACGGTCGACGTGATGTCGCCGCAGCAGGTGATGCTCGAAGTCCGCTTCGTCGAGGCCAACCGCACTGCAGGCCGCGATCTCGGTGTGCAGTGGAACGTGTTCGGCTCGCGCAACCTCATGAACATCGGCAACCGCACGCCGACCAACCAGCTTCCGGTGACCAACACCGGCAACGGTACCGACCTGTTCCATCAGCCGGGCGTGACGCAAGGCGGTCCGAACGTCGGCCAGGCCGCGGTGACGATTTCGCCGATCACGGCGGCGGGCGTGCTCTCGGGCACCGCGCCGTTCGGCGTGATGGTCAGCAAGATGCTGGCCGGTGGCCTGGAGATCGACGCCATCGTCAATGCGCTGGAGCAGAAGGGCGTGGCCCGCTCGCTCGCCGAGCCCAACCTCGTGGCGCTGTCGGGCGACACCGCGAGCTTCCTCGCCGGTGGCGAATATCCGGTCCCGGTGCCCGGCGCTCTCGGCCAGGTGACGATCGACTACAAGCGTTACGGCGTCGGTCTGGCTTTCACGCCGACCGTGCTGGGCGGCGGCCTGATCAACCTCAAGATCGAGCCGGAGGTCAGCCAGCTCGACATCAGCCATCCGGTGACGGTGGCCGGCATCTCGGTGCCGCCGCTGATCGTGCGCCGCGCCCAGACCACGGTGGAGCTGCGCGACGGCCAGAGCTTTGTGATCGGCGGCCTCCTGCAGAGCAACGGCCAGAACGCCATCGAGCAGCTGCCCTGGCTCGGCGACATGCCGGTGCTCGGCTCGCTGTTCCGCAGCACGTCCTACCAGAAGAACGAGACCGACCTCGCCATCATCGTCACGCCGCGGCTGGTTCGCCCGGCGCGGCCCGGCGACGTGATCAAGACGCCGCTCGATTCGACCTTGCCGCCGAACGACGTCGATCTGTTCCTGATGGGCAAGACCGAAGTGCCGCGCGCGACTGCGCGTCTCGCCGAAGGCGTGGTGGCGCGTGAATACGCCGGCCACGTGCTCGATCTGCCCAAGAGTCCTACTGCAGGAGGCGCCCGTGTGCTCTCGGTCCGTGACTAAGGTCCTGGTGTTGAGCCTGCTGCTCGGCGCGACGCTGGGCGGCTGCTCCGACATCTACTTCGACCGCCGCGACACCATCTCGCTCGCGTCCGGCGAAGCCATGGCGGCCAACCGCGCCACGATGATCATCGATCCCTGGCCGGTGGCGAGCGGCCGCAACAACATCGCGTACAACGGAGAGAAAGCGGCGGTCGCGGCCGAACGCTATCGCACCGGCCGCGTGATTCCGCCGGTCAACGCCACGACCAGCTCGGCGGCCTACAGCGCTGCGGCACAGCAGGCGCAATCCACCGCCAACAGCCAGGCGTCGTCGGCGCCGAGCAGCGGCAGCGGCACCAACGGCACCAAGTGATCGGGCGACGGCACAAAACCAAGAAACGGACGGCGCAATGAGCAGGTTGTCGGGCACAGCAAACAGGACTCGCGTGGCGGTGCTCACCGCCGATTCGGCGTTGGAGCAGTCGCTGCGCGCGACCTTCGGCGCCAGCGGGCAGATCGAGCTGCGGGTGATTTCGGGGTCGATGGCGACCGCCCCGGATTTCGTCACCGACGATCTCACAGTGATCATCATCGACCTCGACGCCAGCAAGCCTGAGGAGATGCAGGCGCTCGAACGGCTGATGCTGCGCGCCGGCATTCCGCCGGTGGTGGTGGTGGCGCAGCGCTTCGACGCCGACGTGGCCCGCGGCCTGCTGCAGATGCGGGTGGCGGATTTCCTGATCAAGCCGGTGCAGCCGGTCGAGCTGGTGCGGACCTGCGCCCGGGTGGCGCGGACCAACGCGGCGGAAGCCACCGAAGCGCAGATCTACACTTTCATTCCCGCAGTCGGCGGCGCCGGCGTGACCACGCTGGCGATCCAGACCGCGCTGCTCCTGCTCAACAGCGGCCAGCGCGGGCGGCCGAGCACCTGCCTGGTCGATCTCGACTTCCAGCACGGCGCCTGCGCCGACTATCTCGATCTCGAGCCTCGCCTCGAGTTGAAAGAGATCGAGCACAGGCCGGAGCGGCTCGACCGCCAGCTTCTCGAAATCATGCTGTCGCACCACGCCTCCGGCCTTGAGGTGATCGCGGCGCCGAACCGGCCGGCCGAGATGCGCACGTTCGACCCCGACATGGTGACGCGGCTGCTCGACCTGGTGTCGTCGCATTTCGACTATGTCGTCATCGACATGCCGCGCACCTGGTTCTCCTGGACCGACAGCGTTCTGCTCGGCACCAACAAGCTGTTCATCATCAGCGAAATGACCGTGCCGAGCCTCAAGCAGGCACGCGGCCTGGTCAGCGCGATCCGCGAACGGCTCGGCGACGGACCGCAGCCGCAGGTGATCGTCAACCGCTTCGAGCAGCGCATGTTCGATCCCGGCCTGAAGAAAACCGACATCGATCAGGCGCTCGGCGCCGATCTCGCCGGCACCGTGCCGAACAACTACCGGCTGGTGCGCGAAGCCATCGACCGCGGCGTGCCGCTCGACGAGGTCAAGCCCGGCAACAACGTCTCGATTCAGCTCAAGAAGCTGATGCTGCCGCAGCAGGCCGCCAAGGGGCCGGCCGCGGACGCGCAGGGGCTGATGAAGAGACTGTCGCTGTCGCTTGCGAAATAAGCGCCATTCTTGGCGTTACAGGTCTTGGCGCGAACTGAACTACGGGTAGACGTCATCATGGTTGGTCGCTTTACCGCCCGACGAAGCTCTGCTCCGGAATCTCCGCCGGTCGCATCGCCGCCGCTGGTGCCTTCGGCCGAGCCCGTGCCGGACACGGACGCGGAAGTGCCACCGACGCCGTCATTCATGACCATGCCGGAGCCGGCAAAGGCGCCGGCCGAGCCGGGGAATCCGCTGCACTCCGACAAGTATCTCGACGCCAAGGTGCGGCTGCACCGCCGGCTGATCGAGGAGATCAACCTATCGGCGCTGGAGAAGCTGCCCGAGCACGAGATGCGGGCCCACATCCAGCAGCTCGTCACCCAGTACACGGTCAACGAGCGCCTCGCGCTCAACACCAACGAGCTCAACGATTTCGTCTCGGAGATCCTCGACGAGATGACCGGCCTCGGTCCGCTCGAGCCGCTGCTCAAGGACCCGAGCATCAGCGATATTCTGATCAACGGCCACGAGGCGACCTTCGTCGAGCGCGGCGGTCTGCTTGAACCGATCGCCTGCCGCTTCAAGGACGAGGCGCATCTTCTCAGAATTATCAACAAGATCGTTTCGGCGGTTGGCCGCCGGGTCGATGAATCGCATCCGTTGTGCGACGCTCGCCTTCTTGACGGATCGCGCGTCAACGTCGCGGTGCGTCCGATCGGCGTCGACGGTCCGCTGGTCTCGATCCGAAAGTTTTCCAAGAAGCCGTTCAATCTCAGCAAGCTCGTCGACATCGGCGCTATCAAGCCGCAGATGGCGGAGCTGCTGGCGGCCGCGGTGAAGTCGCGCATCACCACGATCATCTCGGGTGGCACCGGCTCCGGCAAGACCACGATGCTGAATGCGCTCTCGGCGTTCATCTCCGAGAAGGAGCGCCTGATCACCATCGAGGACGCCGCCGAGCTTCAGCTTCAGCAGCCGCATGTCGCCCGCATGGAGACGCGGCCGCCGAACATCGAAGGCAAGGGCGAAATCCGCCAGCGCGAGCTCGTCAAGAACGCGCTGCGTATGCGGCCCGAGCGCATCATCCTCGGCGAGTGCCGCGGCGAGGAAGCCTTCGACATGCTGCAGGCCATGAACACCGGCCATGAAGGCTCGATGGCGACAATCCACGCCAACAACCCGCGCGAGGCGATCTCGC
Organism: uncultured Rhodoplanes sp.; assembly: GCA_936924235.1. Lineage (GTDB taxonomy): Bacteria > Pseudomonadota > Alphaproteobacteria > Rhizobiales > Xanthobacteraceae > Z2-YC6860. Next base: position 16,570 of record CAKZHN010000235.1, read on the forward strand.
GCCTCGAGCAGCTGGTCGGCATGGCCGGCCTGCCGATGACCATCCCGTCCATCCGCGGCCAGATCGCCGCCGCGGTCCGAATGATCGTGCAGCTCCAGCGCATGTCCGACGGCAAGCGCCGCGTCACCTCCGTGGCCGAGATCACCGGCATGGAGGGCGACATCGTGCAGATGCAGGAGATCTACAAATACGTCCGGACTGCTACGGCGGCCGACGGTACTGTTGAGGGGCATTTCGTCGCCACCGGCGTGCGGCCGCGCTTCCTCGGCGAGCTTGCGGCGCGCGGCATCCAGATTCCCGGCAGCTACTTCGATCCGAGCAAGCCGCTATGAGCTGGCTGGCCGACATCGATCCGGTCTACATGATCTACCTGCTCGTGGCGCTGGCCGCGGGCCTGTTCGTCGAAGGCATCTACCTGCTGGTGTTCCCGGCGCGGTCCTATCGCAAGAACATCAACCGCCGGCTCAAGCTGATGGACAACCAGCCGGATCGCGAGGCGATCTTGGTGCAGGTCCGGCGCGAGCGCGGCCTGTCCGCGGGGGGCGAATACCGGCTGCCGCTGGTGGCGTTGAACCGGCTGATCCTGCAGTCGGGCATCACCATCGGCATCGCCAAATTCGCGGTCTATACCGGATTTTTCGCGCTGATCGTCGTCTTCGGGCTGATGATGACGCGCGGCGATCTCCTGGAGGAGCTCGGCGCCGGCCTGTTCTGCTGCACGCTGCTGCCGCTGCTGATTCTGAAGTTCAAGCGCGGCCGCCGCCAGAAGCAGTTCGGCGCGCAGTTTCCCGACGCGCTCGACATCATCGTGCGCAGTCTCCGGGCGGGCCATCCGGTGCCGATCGCCATCGGCATGGTGGCGCGCGAGATGCCCGATCCGGTCGGCAGCGAGTTCGGCACCGTGGCCGACGAGATCACCTACGGTGCCGATCTCGAAACCGCGATGCGAAATCTCTATTTCCGCATCGGCCAGGAGGACTTGCCGCTGTTCGTCACGGCGGTCGCGATCCAGAGCTCGACCGGCGGCAATCTCGGCGAGATCCTGGAAAATCTCTCGGGCGTGATCCGGCAGCGCTTCAAGATGCGACGGAAAATCCGCGCACTCGCCTCGGAGGGCCGCGCCTCGGCTATGATTCTCTCGTCGCTGCCGATCCTGATGTTCCTGGTGATCCAGATCATCACACCGGATTTCTACGCCAGCGTCTGGCACGAGAGCCTGACCAAGATCGCGCTCGCCTGCGCCGGCGGCTGGATGGGTATCGGCAACCTGATCATGTTCCGCATGGTCAACTTCAAGATCTGATCGGACGCTGACATATGGGTGCGATCGACGTGTTCATGGCCGACGGCAACACCACCATGGTGGCGGTGCTGGTGTTTCTGGCCGCCGGCACGTTGGCCTTCAGCGTGATGGCCGTGATCCGCGTGCAGGGCTCGGTGAAGCGGCGCGCCGCCACCATCAGCCGCGACGATTTCGGCGCGCCAGGGGGCTCGCGCTCGCTGCGCTATTCGAGCCTGAAGGCCGCGCAGCGCGTCATCGACTACACCAGCAAGCACTACGCGACCGGCAGCACCGAGGAGACCAAGGTGCTGCGCCGCCGGATGATCCAGGCCGGCATCTATGATCCGCAGGCCGTGGGATATTTCTTCCTCGGCCGGGCCGGGCTTGCCGTTGTGCTTGCGACGCTCGCCTTCTTCTTCCTGCCGATGGAGCACGGCACCACGCAATACTGGCTGCTCACCGGGCTTGCCGGCCTCGTCGGCTATCTCGGACCTAGCCTTTACCTCGACAACCGCATCGGTACGCGCAAGGCCGAGCACCGGACCGGCTTTCCGGATTTCATGGACCTGCTGGTGGTCTGCGCCGATGCGGGTCTCAGCATGGAGGCTTCGCTCGATCGCGTCGGCCGCGAGCTCGGCGACTCCTATCCGTCGCTCACCGCCAACATCCACATGGCCTGCCTCGAGATCCGCGCCGGCCGCACCATGAGCGAGGCGCTGGAGCATCTCGGCGACCGGCTCGGCATCGAGGAGGCGCGCTCGTTCTCGACGTTGATCCAGCAGTCGGAGGAGCTGGGCTCCAGCATCACCGACGCGCTGCGGGTCTATTCCGAAGACATGCGCCACAAGCGGCTGTCGCGCGCCGAGGAGAAGGCCTACAGCCTGCCGGCCAAGCTGTCGGTGCCGATGATGATCTGCATCTTCCCGGTGCTGTTCGTCGTCATCCTGCTGCCGGTGTTCGTGCGGCTGTACCTCGGTAACTATTAGCGGCGTGGTTGCTGCTGCCGGTTCCGCAAGGATTTCAATCCCTTAGGTAGGACCCGCGGCCCGCCCCCGGCAGAGCGAAATCTTAACCATCCTGGCCTAGCTTCGGCCCGTCCGGAGCGTGTTGATGCGTATGCAGGTGGTTCGGGTCGCGTGTGCGGCCGCGTGTCTGATATGGCTCGCGGGCTGCGAGACCACATCCACGCCGGACCCGTCGAGCAAGCTCTCCGACAGCCTGCCCTCGCTGTTCGGCTCAAAGACGTCCGCCGACAACGACACCACCGGCTCGATCGACAAGCCGGCCGACAAAACCAGCGGCACGTTCAGCAACCTGGCGACGCCGCCGGCGCTGACGCCTGAGCTGCTCGGCACCGATCCCAACGACGATCTTGCGATCGGCAAGAAGTACTACCGCCAGGGCAGCTACGGGCTCGCCGAGCGGCACTTCCGCAAGGCGGTCGAGCTTCATCCCCGCGACGCCGAATCCTGGCTGGGTCTCGCCGCGGCCTATGATCAGCTGCGCCGCTTCGACCTCGCCGACCGCGCCTATGCGCAGGTCGTCAAGATGATTGGCGAGACGCCGGAGGTCATGAACAACATCGGCTTCTCCTACATCCTGCGCAACGACTACCGCCGGGCGCACGCGACGCTGCTCGCCGCCCGCGCCAAGGCGCCGGACAATCCGCACATCCTGGCGAACCTGAAGATGCTCGAGCAGGCCCAGCGCAAGACCAAGGGCATCAATTAAATTCCGTCCATCTGCGCTTGAGCCGGGCGCACGGTCGATTGCGACTCGCAGCCCGCAGCCCCCATATTGCGGTGATCGGGGTTACTCCGGAGGATCGACGTGTTTGACGCGATCAGGAACTTTGTCGCCGAGCTTGCCAATGGCGAGGGGCCGTCCGGCGGTCTGCGCGACGACGAGTTTCGCGTCGCCTATGCGGCGCTGCTGGTTCATGCCGCCGCGATCGACGGCGAGGTGTCGGACGCCGAGCGCCGCAAGCTGAAAAGCCTTTTGATGCAGCGCTTCGAGCTGGACGATGCGGCCGCCGCCGATCTGGTCGAGCGCGCGACCGCGGCCGATGAGCGCGCCGTTGACCTCTATCATTTCACCCGGCTGCTCAACGATCGGCTCGACGAGCCGGGACGGCTGCGCATGATCGAGACCATGTGGAGCGTAGCCTATGCGGACGGTGAGCTGTCCAACTACGAGAGCAATCTGATCTGGCGCGTCGCCGATCTGCTCGGCGTGTCGCAGGCCGAGCGGGTCGCGTTGCGCCAGCGCGTCGCGGCCGCGCAGGGCAGCGCGGCATGACGCCGGTTGCGATCGTCACCGGCGCCTCGGCCGGGATCGGCGCGGAGCTCGCGCGGGTGTTCGCCAGAAATGGCCACACCGTGATGCTGGTGGCGCGCCGCGAGGACCGGCTGCTCGAGCTCGCCAATGAGATCGCTGTGCCGGGTCAGCCTGCGCCACTGGTGCTGCCGCTCGACCTCGGGGAGCGAAACGCCGCCGAAGCGATCAAGGCTGCGCTCAAAGAAAACGATTGCGAGGCGCAGTACGTCGTCAACAACGCGGGCTTCAATCTCGTCGGCCCGGCCGCCGAGATCGATCGCGCCGAGCAGCTCGCGATGATCGATCTCAACATGCGGGCGCTGCTCGATCTGTCGCTCGCGTTCTCCGACAGCCTGATCAAGCTTCGCGGCGGCATTCTCAACGTGGGCTCCCTCGGCGGCGTCATGCCGGGGCCCTGCTCGGCGGTCTACTACGCCAGCAAGGCCTTCGTGCTGTTGTTCAGTGAGGCGCTGCACGAGGAGTGGAAACCGCTCGGCGTGCGGGTGACCTGCCTGTGCCCCGGACCGGTCCTGACCGAATTCCAGGCCCGCGCCGGCGTCTCGGCCGCGAAATCCATCACGCCGTTCGACGTGCCGGCCGATCGCGTCGCCGCCGAAGGCTATCGCGGCCTGATGCAAGGCAAACGCGTGGTGGTGCCGGGGCTGGTGCCCAAGCTGCTGTTTGCCCTGGTGCCGCGGTTCATGCCCAGAAATTTCCTGCTGACGCGGCTCGAAGAACGGCAGCTCAAGAGACGTGCTTCACACTAAGCTTTGAGGGGACAGCATATGAGTCCCGCGACGCCGACCTTGCAGTCGCGGGTCAACCGGTTAGAACTGGTTGGCATGCCAATTGCCTTAAATTGCGGCAATGACCCACTCTGCGCCGTGAGAATTCCTGGAATATGCGACCGCCGGTCCTGATCGTCCTGCATGGCGAGCTTTCGACGCCCGGCCGGGTCGCCATCCAGCTGCGAAATCGCGACATCCCGCTCGACGTGCGCCGGCCGCGCTTCGGCGACGAGCTCCCCAAGACGCTCGACGGGCACACCGGTGCGGTGATCTTCGGCGGCCCGCAAAGCGCCAATGACGACGACGAGATCGTCAAGCGCGAGATCGAATGGATCGGCATTCCGCTGAAGGAGAAGAAGCCGTTTCTCGGCATTTGCCTGGGGGCGCAGATGCTGGCCAAGCAGCTCGGCGCGCGGGTCTACAAGCATCCCGACAGCCATGCCGAGATCGGCTACTACCCGATCAAGCCCACCGCCGCAGGCCGCGGGCTGTGCCGCGACTGGCCCTCTCACGTCTACCAGTGGCATCGCGAGGGCTTCGACCTGCCCGACAAGACCGTGCTGCTGGCGGAAGGCGATTGCTTTCCGATTCAGGCCTTCAGCTACAACAATCTCGCCTACGCGCTGCAATTCCACATGGACGTGACGCATCACACCATGTGCCGCTGGACCACGCGCGGTCATGAGCGCATGACGCTGCCCAACGCCAAGCCGCGCGAGGCGCATTTTGCAGACAAGCTACAGCACGATCCCGCCTGCCGCGCCTGGTTCAGCGAATTCATCGACCAGTGGCTGAAGCCGTGCGAGGCGCCGGAGGCTGCGATCGGCAGCCATAAGACGCCTCAGCGACGGGTCTCGAAGCTGTCTCGTTCGTAAAGCGGCGCGAACAGCTTCCGTCCGACCAGCACCACGATCAGCGCGCCGACGCCGCCGACCATCACGGCGGTCTGCGCGCCGAACCATGACGCCATCAGGCCGGCGCGGAAATCGCCGAGCTGGTTTGAGGCGGTGACGAACAGCGAATTCACCGCGCTGACGCGGCCGCGCATGTCGTCGGGCGTCTCGAGCTGGATCAGCGTCATGCGGATCACCACGCTCAGCATGTCGGCGACGCCGAGGATGGCGAGCAGCAGCATGGACAGGACGAACGAGTGCGAGAACGCGAAGATGATCAGGGCCGTGCCGTAGGTCGCGACCGCGATGAACATGATCCGGCCGACATGCTGGCGCAGCGGCCAGTGCGCGAGCGCCAGTGCGGTCAATAGCGCGCCGACGCCGGGCGAGGCGCGCAGCAGACCGAATCCCCAGGAGCTGGTGCCGAAGACGTCGTGGGCGAACACCGGCAGCAGCGCAAAAGCGCCGCCGAGGATCACGGCGCACAGGTCGAGCGTGATCACGCCGAGCACGATCCGGTTGTGCCGCATGTAGGAGAAACCGGCGAACAGCATGCCGAGGCTCAGCGGCTGACGCGAGGTCGCGGTGCGCTCCGCCGTCACCAGGCTGATCAGGGTGCTCGAGGTCAGGTAGAGCGTGGCGCAGAGCCCGTAGACCAGGATCGGGCTGACCGCATACAGCAATCCGCTGGCCGCGGGCCCGGCAATGACCGCGAGCTGACTGGCTGACGCGCCCGCGGCCGTGGCGCGGGCCAGCATCGGCAGGGGGACGATGCCGGGCAGCAGCGTCGTCAGTGTGGTCTGCTCGAAAGCTCGGCAAGAGCCGGTGACGAACACCACGGCGAGCAGCGACTCCCTCGTCATCCAGCCGCCGGCCGCGCCGATCGCGAGCGTCACGCCGGCGAGGCCGGCCACGAGCTGGCAGATGCTGACGATGCGGCGGCGGTCGTAGCGGTCGGCGACGTGGCCCGCCACCAGCACGAACAGCGCCGCGGGAATGAACTGCGTCAGTCCGACCAGGCCGAGATCGAAGGGGTTATGGGTGAGGTCGTACATCTGCCAGGCCACGGCCACGTTCTGCATCTGCATGGCGACGGTGCTGGACACCCGGGACACCCAATACCGGGCAAAGGATCGGTGCCGCCAAAGCGGCGCGGCGGGCGTGGCATCTGGGCTCATGGAACCGGGAACCGCCTGAAAACGCTTGGAAAAGTTGATGAAATCACAGTCAATTGTAGGCGATCGCGGGCCTAGGCGGGGAAGGGTGACGTGCTATCTTTAGAACATATTCTTGCGCGGACAATCGGAGGGGGGCCGGTTGTTGGGCAATGGCGTCCGGTGGCCGCATCGATCGTAAATGATCCACCCGCGGTTTGGCCTGGGCCGGCAGGAGCGTGGAATGCTGCGGAAGGCAGGGCAAAGGTCGGAGCCGCCATCTTCGCTTGAGCAGGAGCTCAAGGCTTCCGGCGAAATCCTGGACCTTTTGCCGATTGCGACCTGTATCTGCGACGCCCAGGGGCGGATCGTCCAGTACAACCGCCGGGCCGTCGAGCTGTGGGGCCGCACGCCCGAGCCGGGCCAGACCCACGACGACTTCACGGCGCGAAACCGGTTTTTCAGCCTCGAAGGCGATCTGCTGCCGCGGTCCAAGATCGCCGAGGTGTTCGACACGGGCCAGCCGATCCGGAACGAGGAGATCACCGTCCAGCGGGTCAACCGGCCGGATCTCGTCGTTCTCCTGAACATCGATCCATTGTTCGACGCGCAGGGCCGGCTGATCGGCGTGATCAATTGCTTCCAGGACATCACCGAGCGCCAGCGCATGGTCGAGGCGCTGGCGAGGAGCCAGCAGGAGCTGCGCGAGCAGGAGGAGCGCTGGCGCGCGACCTACGAGCATGCCGCGATCGGTATCGTCGAGATCGACGCGGAGGGCCGCTTCCTGCGCGTCAACGAGGCGATCCTCTCGATCGTCGGCGGCACGCGCGAGGAGCTGCTCGGCTGGAAGCTGTTCGGCCGCACTCATCCGGACGATCGTGACGTGGATGGCGAGCTTTATCGCAAGCAGGTGGCGGGCGAGATCGGCTTCTACTCGATCGAGAAGCGCTTCATCCGCCGGGACGGCAGGATGATCTGGATGGGCGTGCGGTCATCGACCGTGCGCGATCCGTCCGGCAAATCCCTCTACGGCGTGCGGGTGGTGCAGGACATCACCGAGCGCAAGGAGGCCGAGGCACGCCAGAAGCTGCTGATCGACGAGCTCAATCACCGGGTCAAGAACACGCTCGCCACGGTCCAGTCGCTCGCGGCGCAGACCGCGCGCGGCACGACGTCGCCTGAGGCGTTCCACCAGGCCTTCGAGGGCCGCCTGATCGCGCTCAGCCAGGCCCATGATCAGCTCACGCGGCAGCATTGGCAGAGCGCGGACTTGCGCGACATCGTCAGGGGCGCGACGGCTCCGCATCTGTCGCATCCCGATGAGCAGCTCGCCATCGCTGGCGAACCGGTCACGGTGTCGCCGCGCATCGCGCTGACCATGGCGCTGGTGCTGCATGAGCTGACCACCAATGCGGCGAAATACGGCGCGCTCTCGGCGCATGACGGGCGGATCGAGATCGGCTGGCGCGTCGAGCGGCGGCCGCCGAAATCGCCGCTGCTTCATATCGAATGGCGCGAGCGCAACGGACCGCCGGTCGAGGCGCCGGCCAAGCCCGGGTTCGGCTCGCGCTTCATCCAGGGCAGCGTGACCACCGAGCTGCGCGGCTCGGTGCGCATGAATTTCGAACCCGAGGGGCTGCATTGCATGATCGACCTGCCGCTCGATCCGGCGGCGGACGATCAGCAGGCATCGGCGTAAGCGTTACGCGGCGCCGCCGCGGTAGAACACCATCACGACGTGCTCGGCTTCGGCGAAGAACAGCCAGCGCTCGGTGAGGACGCCGGCCACCATGCTGCAAACCGAGATCGCCGCGATGGCAATGTCGAGGGCCTTCGGCAGCTCGAGCGCCAGCAGGCCCGCCATCCCGGCGAGCGGCAGCACGAACAGCAGCAGGATCGCGATCTGTCGCAGCTTTCGGGCGTGCCGCCGCGCCACCTGATAGCCCATCTCGCGCATCACATAGTTGGGCTGGGTGTGCGGCGGATCGAGCGGTCGCACGGTGCCGAGCCGGCCGAGCCCGGTCGCGGCCTCAGCCGTATAAGTGCGGTCGGCGAGGTCGATTTTCGACCAGTAGCGCAGCTTGAGATCGCAGCCGAGCGCGAGCAGCAGCGCCGTGATCGCGGCCGCCCACCAGAACGGATAGCCGAACACGATCAGGAAGAAGTCGAGCAGCACGCTGCCGGTAACGAAGGCCAGCATCAGATAGATCGGTGCGACCAGGCCCAGGTGCCAGGCCCGGATCGTCGGCAGCGACGAGTAGATCCGTCCGGTGCACCACACCGTCACCAGCGCGCCAACGATCGACAACAAGGCGCCAACGATCATCTGGCCCTGCTGATACTCGCCGAATACCCAGCCGAGCCCGAGCGCTGCCACCGGCAGATAAGTGACCAGGGCCGCCACCCCTTCGCGCGACAGCCATGAGCTGCCGACCTGCGTGACTGCGCGCCACGCCCGGGCGGGGCGACCGAGATGGAAGGTCGAGGTGAGGAGCCCGATCGTGATCAGCGCGACCGAAGTGCCGAGTGCAAAGAATCCGAACGTCGGATCGCGCGGCACGATGCCGAGCAGCATCGACACCGCGAGCCCGATCAGCAGGCCGTAGCCTGCGCCCGACGCGGTGGTGAAAAGAATGACCGAGTAGGCGGGATGCATCGTGCGGCGGGCTCAGCGCGACAGGGCGCGGTCGGCCCAGGCAAAGAAGCGATCGGCGAGCGAGCCCGTGCCGGCCGCGGGCTGCTCGGCCGGAGCTTGCGCCGATGCGGCGGCGGTCTGATCGCGGCGCGGCCGCGGCGGCAGATACTTGTTGACCGGCTTGAAGCCCATCTCGGGCAGCAGGTCGAAGCCCTCGCGCTCCTTCACGAGCTGCGACACCGCGCTCGACGGATCGCCCAGGTCGCCGAAATGCCGCGCGCCGGTCGGGCAGGCGCGAACACAAGCCGGGATGCGGTCCTCAGGCGCGAAGGTCTCGTTGTAGATGCGGTCGACGCACAGCGTGCACTTCTTCATCGTGCCGTCGTCGTAGTCGTATTCGCGGGCGCCGTAGGGGCAGGCCCAGGAGCACAGCTTGCAGCCGATGCAGGTGTCCGGGTTGACCAGCACGATGCCGTCCGAGGCGCGCTTGTAGGACGCGCCGGTGGGGCAAACCGTGACGCAGGCCGGCGTCTCGCAGTGCAGGCAGGAGCGCGGGAAATGCACGGTGCGGCTCTGCGCACCAGTGCCGACCTCGTAGGAGTGCACGCGGTTGAGCCACGAGCCGTGCGGGTCGGCGCCGTGGGCATCCTGGTCGGTGAGCGGCTTCGGATAACCGCCGGCGTTCCATTCCTTGCAGCTCGTCGCGCAGGCGTGACAGCCGACGCAGGTGTCGAGATCGATCACCAGCCCGAACTTCCTGGCAGTCTGCTCCGGCAGCGACGTCATGCAACGGTCTCGAGTTCGGTTTTGGCGGCAAGCGGCGGCTTGGTCGGCTCGAAGCGCGGCGAGGTTTCGTGGGCTTCGTCCGGCGCGGCCTTCTCGATGCTGACGCGGAGGTCGTACCACGCCGCCTGGCCGGTGATGGGATCGCTGTTGGAGAAGCGGTAGCCGCCCTCACGCTCGGGCAAGAGTTCCGTGATCAGATGATTGAGCAGGAAGCCGCGTGTCATCTCCGGCGCGTCGGGCGCAAGCGCCGCGGCGCCGCCGCGGCGGCCGACCGCGTTCCAGGTCCAGACGGTGTCCGGGTTCACGCCCTCCATCAGTCGCACGCGGCCTTTGACGCGGCCGATCGCGCTCTTGATCCAGACCCAGTCGCCGTCTTCGATGCCGAGCGCTTTCGCACGCTCGCTGTTCATGTAGAGGCGATTTTCAGCCGTGATCTGGCGGATCCAGGCGTTGTGCGAGCCCCACGAGTGATAGATGTGCATCGGCCGCTGCGTGATGGCCGACATCGGAAATCCCTCGCCATCGGCGACGTCGCTGTCGAACGGCGGATACCAGAACGGGATCGGATCGAAATATTTCTCGATGCGCTCCTTGTGGGTCGGCGGCGCCTTGATCGGGCCGTGGCCCCGCGCCGACAGCCGGAACTTCTGCAGCGGCTCGAGATAAAGCTGGAACACGATCGGCGCGACCGCGCCGATGAAGCCCACGTCCTTGGCCCATTCGAGATAGGCCTTGTTGGCATGCTTGTAGTAGCGCTGCTCCGGCGCGAGATGGTGCTCGTAGAAGCTGCCGTTGCCGATATAGGCCTCGAGTTGCGCCGGGTTCGGCGCGCCGCGGCCGAAGCTGCGGCCGTCCTCGCCACGGAAACCGGCGAGCGAGCCCACGCCCGGCGCGCGCTCGTGGTTGACGATGTAGTCCGGATAGCCGTTGGGAAAACGCGGCTTGCCGTCCTCGGTGACGAAGCCCGGCAGCTTCAGCCGTGACGCGATATCGATCAGTACGCTCTGGAAGGCGCGCACATCGCGATCGGGCCGCACCACCGGATGGCGGATGGCGTCGGCCGGGCCGTCGGGGCCGGAGATCGGCCGGTCGAGCAGCGAGATGCAGTCCCAGCGCTCGAGGTAGGTGGTGTCGGGCAGGATCAGGTCTGCATAGGCGACCATCTCGGACGAGTAAGCATCCGAGTAGATGATCTTCGGGATTTTGTATTCGCTGGTCTCGGGATTCTTCGCGGTCAGGTGCTTGAGCACCGCCGGAATGTTCATCGACGAGTTCCAGCTCATGTTGGCCATGTACATGAACAACACGTCGATCGGATAAGGATCGGCCGTCGCCGCATTGGTGATGACCATGTGCATCAGGCCGTGGGCGGCGAGCGGCGCATCCCACGAGTAGGCCTTGTCGATGCGCTGGGCGCGGCCTCTGGCGCCGACCAGCAGGTCCTCCGGCCCTTGCGGGAAGCCGAGCGGCGCGCCCTTCAGCGGTGCACCCGGCTCGGTGGCGCGGGCCGGGCGGTTCGGCGGCGGCGTCGGCCGCGGGAACGGCGCCTTGTAGCGGAAGCCGCCCGGGCAATCGATCGAACCGAGCAGGATCTGCAGCAGATGCAGCATCCGGCAGGTCTGGAAGCCGTTGGAATGGGCCGAGATGCCGCGCATCGCGTGCATCGACACCGGACGGCCGATGGTCTTCTCGTGGCGGCGACCGGTCCAGTCGGTCCACGGCTGATCGAGCGTGATCTGCTCCTCGAACGCGGCATGCGCCAGCTCGCGGGCGATGCGCCGGATGGTGTCGGCGGGCACGCCGGTCTTCTCGGCGGCTTTCTCCGGCGTGTAGTCGTCGGACAGGAATCGCTCGGCGATCAGCGCGAAGCTCGGCCGCGCAATGCTGCCGTCCGGCAGCATGAAGCTGCCCACCAGCGCCGGCGCAATGTCGGTGCGCGTCGCATCGACGAAGGTGCCGCTGGTCTTGTCGAAGGCGAGCGGCTTGCCCTCGGCATCGCGGGCGAACAGGCCGTCATTGGCGGCCATCGCGGGCCTGGGCGCCTGGACCACCAGCCAATGCGCGTTGGTGAAGCGCGCCAGATAGTCCAGGTCGACCTTCTGCGCGCGCATCAATTCGTGGATCAGCGCGCCGACGAACAGGCCGTCGGTCCCGGGCCGGATGCCGATCCATTCGTCGGCAATGGCGCCGTAGCCGGTGCGGATCGGGTTGACGGCGACGACCTTGACGCCCTTCGCCTTCAATTTGCCGAGCGCCGTTTTGATCGGGTTCGACGCATGATCTTCCGCCACGCCGAACAGCATGAAGTAGCGGGTGTGATCCCAGTCCGGCTCGCCGAACTCCCAGAACGAGCCGCCGAAGGTGTAGAGCCCGGCCGCCGCCATGTTGACCGAGCAGAAGCCGCCATGGGCGGCGAAGTTCGGCGTGCCGTATTGCTGCGCGAACCAGCCGGTCAGCGCCTGGCTCTGGTCGCGGCCGGTGAAGAAGGCGAGCCGTGTCGGATCGCGGCCGCGCACCTCCTTGAGCCAGCCGGTGGCGGTCTCAAGCGCCTCTTCCCAGGTGATCTCCTCGAACTCGCCCGAGCCGCGCGGCCCGACGCGCTTCATCGGCGCCCGCAACCGCGACGGCGAGTAGTGCGTCATGATGCCGGCGGAGCCCTTGCCGCACAGCACGCCCTTGTTGACCGGATGGTCGCGGTTGCCGTCGATGTAGCGGACGCGGCCGTCCTTCAAGTGCACCCGGATGCCGCAGCGGCAGGCGCACATGTAGCAGGTGGTGGTCTTGATCTGGTCCGCCGAGGGCTCGGACAGCGCGATGTCCGGATCGACATGAGCCATCGGGTTCATTCTCCACACGGGGTGCCGGCGAGAAGGAACGAATCGCCGCAGGCATCATTTTGGAATTTTTCTCACGTCACAGTGCCATCGCGGCAGGGCTGGGACAACGCCCGACCGGTCGAGAGCGGCAACGAATTGCCGTTTGGGGACGGACCGCCGGTATGTGATTGCTGGAATTTGGGTCGAGGGGCCTTGGCTCGGATCAAATTCGGCAAATTTCGTATCTTTTCCGGCACCGCGGTTCTTGCCGAACAACGCTGCTGGACCAACTCTGCGTCGGTTGGCGCCGCCGATGCCGGGTCATGGACCCGGACGGTATGGGCGGACTAAACTGAAAGAGCGATGTCTTCGCCAGTTCCAGCCGCGCGCGTCGTTGAAGTTAACGCCATTTTTGGCCGCATAGAAGCATTCGAAGGCGATCTGATTACGAAGCAGATCAGGGCCTTTGGGGCTCACACGCGCCCGGAACTGGCATTTCTACTCAGTGTCGTTGATCAGGGCGATGCAGTGTTCGACATTGGCGGACACATCGGCACATTCGCCATTCCTCTGGCACAGAAGGTGGGCCCGCATGGGCGGGTGCTGGTGGTTGAGGGTTCGCCGGAAATCTTGGCCTTGCTCCGCCGCAACATTGCCCGTGTTGTGCCCGGGAGCCGCGTTGCCGCTGTCAATTTCCTGCTGGCGCCGGACGGGCAATCGTACGCTTTGCGCGAAGTTGCCACGAATTCAGGCGCCAGCTTCTTCGAGCCGGTGGATGGTCCCGGGGGTGTAGATGTGCCGTGCACCACACTGGATGCTCTGTCCGAGGCCCATTTTGTCCCACGGATCATCAAGCTCGATGTCGAAGGATGGGAGGCTTGGGCCCTCTCGCAGAGTTCGCTGCTCCTTGCCGCACGCCCGATCATCTACGCAGAGGTCAACGATGCGCTGTTGCGGAAAAACGGATCGTCCAGCGAAGTGTTGGATCGCAGGCTTCGGGATTGCGGCTATCGGCTGTTCACAAATGTTGGCGCGCGAAATGCCCGGGACGACAAATTCGAGGTGATGGAACTGAAAGCTCTTGGCGCCGGTGGTGACTTTTTCGACGTCCTCGCCCTCCATCGCGACGATGACAGGTTGGCGCGACTGGCCCGATAATGCGTCAACTTGCCGCCGTCCTCATGGCGCGGCGTCGCACTGGTAGCCCTGTCCAGGGGTCGCGAAGGGTAGGCACCCGGCCTGTGGCGGAGGTTGGTGGAGCCGGGCGGGATCGAACCGCCGACCTCCTCATTGCGAACGAGGCGCTCTCCCAGCTGAGCTACGGCCCCAACCTTGGACGCGCGCGAAAACGCGGCGTCCGGCAACGAATTGGGCGCCATTTACGTCGCGGCCTTCCGGGCTGTCAACAACGGCGAATATCGCCTTGGGACCGCCAACTCGGCCCGGATCGCCCCGGCTCCCGCCACTTTTCCTCACCCCGATAAGCCGCTATTCGTCACTGGCCGAATCGGGGTGTTGGCAATGGGAAATCCTTTTCTGTGGCTGATCAGCGAGTTGATCTGGATCTACATCTATATCCTGATCGCCTCTGCCATCCTGTCCTGGCTGATCGCCTTCAATGTGGTGAACACCCGGAACGATATCGTCCGCAGCATCAGCTATTTCCTGTATGCGGTCACGGAGCCTGTGCTCCGGCCGATCCGCCGGGTCCTGCCGGACCTGGGCGGCATCGACATCTCGCCGGTCATTCTGATGATCGGGCTGATCTTCCTCGATAAGCTGATCATCTGGCTGTACTTCCAGCTCTTCGTGTGAGTTCCACCGCAGCCGGGCGGCCCTGGACGGTCACGTCCGGCGGGCTCGCCGTGGTGGTGCGGCTCACGCCGCGCGGCGGCCGCGATGCGATCGACGGCATCGAGCAGCGCTCCGACGGCCAGCATGTCCTGAAGGCGCGGGTGCGCGCTGCAGCCACCGAAGGCGAAGCCAATGCTGCGCTGGTGGCCCTGCTGGCGCGGGCCGCCAATGTCCCGTCGCGCGATGTCGCGCTGGTGGGCGGTGCGACTGCGCGGATCAAGCGCCTGACGATTGCGGGGCACGGCCCAACGCTCGCCGCAGCGCTGGAGAGGGCCGTCCAAGCCACTTAGCCCACGCCATTTTGTGGTTGTCACAGCCCGCGAAAGCGGGGCATCCACTGGGCCTGCTGACCGTACCGCTTATCGCAGGATGACAATGACCGCACGCATCATCGACGGCAAAGCCATTGCCGCAGACGTCCGTCTCAAGGTCGCGGGCGAGGTGAAACGTCTTGTTGCGCAGCATGGCGTGACGCCGGGGCTCGCGGTGGTGCTCGCCGGCAACAATCCCGCCAGCGAGTCCTATGTCGGCAACAAGGCCAAGGCCACGGTCGAGACCGGCATGCGCTCGTTCGATCATCGGTTGCCGGACAGTGTCAGCCAGGATGAGCTGCTGGCGCTGGTGAAGAAGCTCAACGCCGATCCGGCGGTGCACGGCATCCTGGTGCAGCTGCCGCTGCCGAAGCAGGTCGACGCGCAGCTCGTGCTCAACGCCATCGATCCGGCCAAGGACGTCGACGGCTTTCATCCGGTCAATGCCGGACGGCTCGCCTCGGGCCTGCCGGCGCTGGTGCCCTGCACGCCGCTCGGCTGCATCATCCTGGCCAAGACGGTTCACGCCTCGCTCGCGGGCCTCGATGCGGTGGTGATCGGCCGCTCCAACATCGTCGGCAAGCCGGTGACGCAGCTGCTACTCAACGAAAATGCCACCGTCACCATCACGCATTCCAAGACGCGCGACCTGCCGGCGGTGTGCCGCCGGGCCGATCTCGTGGTGGCGGCGATCGGCAGGCCCGAGATGGTGCGCGGCGACTGGATCAAGCCCGGCGCGACCGTGATCGATGTCGGCATCAACCGGGTGCCGGGTGCTAATGGCAAATCGAAGCTCGTCGGCGACGTGAATTTCGCCGAGGCCTCGCAGGTCGCGGGCGCGATCACCCCGGTTCCGGGCGGCGTCGGCCCGATGACCATCGCCTGCCTGATGGTGAACACCGTTCGTGCAGCCTCGGCAATCAATGGGCTGCCGCCGCCTGCGGTGTGAACCTGCCCGCCGGGGCATCCGACCAAGGGGCGAGGGATGGATCGCCGTGCGCACCATTGTTCTGTCCGGATTGATTTTGGCGGTTTCGCTTGCGCTCGCCGGCGGCGCTGCAGCGCAGTCTTCGAGTGCCGCGACCGGCGCTGTCGAGCGCGCCTACACACCGCTCGATCTCAAGAAATGCAAACACAAGCCCGGCCGCGAGGTCGAGGACTACGGCTCCTGGCGCTGCGCAGGCTTCAGCGGCATCGACGTCTATGTGACGGCCGGCGACCAGCGAAGCTACATCAGCTACGGCGCCAACGCCGTGAAGGAGCGCGCCGCGCAGCAGACGCTCGCCTCGTTCAACAGCGAGGGCAAGACCATCGAATGGCGGATCGAGCGCCTGCCGGACGGGAAGGCGCGTCCCTTCGCCACCATCCTGCGCTGGAACACCACCGTGCTGGACAAGGACGACAACAACGTGGCCGGACAGGTGCTGGTCGTGACGCGGCTCGGCCCCGGCGGTGTCTGCCATGTCGGCTATGTGGACGGCCGCGCCAATCCGAACGCCAACGAGCTCGCGGTTCAGCTTGCCGACACGCATGCGCGCACGTTCAAGTGCGGCAAGGACAAGACCTTCGTGCTCGGCGTGAAGGGGCCCGGCTTCAGCGGGCCTTACGGCGACGACTGAGCTTTAACGTTGTCGCGTTTTCTGCGGCGAACCGGTACCCACTTCGCCGGAAAACGCTCCACGCAAACAAAAAGCCCGGCGATGGCCGGGCTTCGTCAGGTCGCGTCGAGCTTTCGCTCAGTTGTTCCAGGCAAACGCGACCTTCTCCAGGCTGCGGCCGCCGAAGCGCTCGGAGGAGCGCGCCACTGCCTTGCCGCCAAGCGCGCGGTAGAACTCCACCGCGGGCTCGTTGTCGGCGAGCGCCCAGATCACCAGGCTCTTCAAACCGCTCTGCGCGAGATCGCGCCGCGCCGAAGTGAACAGCCGGCGGCCGAAGCCCAGGCCCTGATACTCCGGACGCAGATACAGCTCGTAGATCTCGCCGTCGTAGAACAGGCTGCGCGCGCGGTTGCGGCCGTAGTTGGCGTAGCCCGCGACGTTGTCGCCGAAGGCGAGAATGGAAATCCGGCTGCCTTTGCGGATCGCACTGTCCCACCATTCGGGGCCGCGGCGCATGACCAGCTTTTCGAGCTCGACGCCGGGGATCACGCCTTGATAGGCGCACCGCCATGCCTCGTCATGGGCATCGGCCACCGCCCGCGCGTCTGACGACTTGGCCCGGCGAATCTCGATGAGGACAGTGCTCATGGGCAGATATGAGCAAGCGATTCAGTCACCTTCAAGTCCTGTATTTAATAATCCGGAAACGATGTGGATTACTGGACGCACTGTGCATGCCGGTGAATTTCTTGTTCTGTGCAAAGCGGCATGGCGCCTGGATTTGCTGTGATGTGGCGATGATGGCACGCAACGGATTGAAATCGCTGCTTTCGGTGGCGGTGACGCTCGCGTTCGGCGTCGCAGCGGCGCAGGCGCAGGCTTCGATCGGTCCACAGGGCCCGGAAGAAGGGGTGATTCGTCAGCAAAGCTGGCTCATTCCGGCACAGGATCGCGTGACGCTGATGCGAACCACGGTCTACCGTCCACAGGGCACCGGACCATTTCCACTCGCGGTGATCAATCACGGCACCACGCAGAACGAGTTGCGCCGCGCCGGCTACCGGCTGCCGCAGTACACGGCGCTGACCGAATGGCTGGTGTCGCGCGGCTATGCGGTTGCGGTGCCGCAACGGCCGGGACACGGCGAGACCGGCGGGCCGTACTACGAGGCGCAAGGCGGCTGCGCCAATGCAGACTTTGCCAAGGCCGGCCTGGGCGCCGCGACAAGCATCGCGGCTGCCGTGGATTACCTGACGCGGCAGGCGTTCGTGCGAAAGACCGGCACGGTGGCGTTCGGCCATTCGGCCGGCGGCTGGGGTGTGCTGGCGCTGGCGACGCAGGTGCTGCGGCCGCTGTCGGGCGTCGTGGCGTTTGCGCCGGGGCTCGGCGGCCGCGCCGACGATGTCGCCGGCAAGAACTGCGCGCCGGACCGCCTGGTCGCGGCCGCGCACCGCTATGGCGAGAGGGCACGTGTGCCGTCGCTCTGGCTCTACGCCGGCAACGACAGCTATTTCTCGCCGGAGCTGTCGATGAAGATGGTCCAGGCGTTCCGCAGCGCCGGCGGCCGCGCCGAGTATCAGCTGCTGCCGGCGATCGGCAGCGACGGCCACGATTTCATCCAGTCGCCGGACGGCGTGGCGCTCTGGGCGCCACTGGTGGAGAAGTTTCTGAAAGGGATGAAATGACAGTGCCGGCGATATAGCCGCCGGCCCATCAACGTCATGGCCGGGCTTGTCCCGGCCATCCACGTCTTGTCTTCTTCGGCTATGGCGGGCGGCTGTGTTTATATCCTCTCCAACAAACCCAACGGCATTCTCTACGTTGGCGTGACGAGCAACCTCGTTCAGCGCGTCTATCAACACCGCGAAGGGGTCGTGAAAGGGTTCACGAAGACATACGGGTTGAAGCGCCTGGTTTACTACGAGCAGTACGACGATATTCGGAACGCCATTCAGCGAGAGAAGACCATCAAGCATTGGTCGCGGGCTTGGAAGGTGAGATTGATTTATGGTCTCAATCCCAACTGGGACGATCTTTACTCGTCACTCTTCTGAGGACTCGCGTTAAGCTCCGCTGTCATGCCCGGCCTTGTGCCGGGCATCCACGTCTTACTTTGCAGCCAAGACGTGGATGGCCGGGACAAGCCCGGCCATGACGTTGAGAAAGCTCGCCAAAATAACGGCGTGGGGCGCTTGCGGAAAGGCAGCTCTCAGACCGCTTCGGCTTCCTTGGCGCGGTCGGCGCGCTTGCGGTCGTTCGGATCGAGCAGCTGCTTGCGCAGACGGATCGACTTCGGCGTGACCTCGACCAGCTCGTCGTCCTGGATATAGGCCAGTGCCTTTTCCAGCGACATGCGGATCGGCGGCGTCAGCCGCACCGCCTCGTCCTTCGACGTGGTGCGGATGTTGGTGAGCTGCTTGCCCTTGAGCACGTTGATCTCGAGATCGTTGTCGCGGGTGTGCTCGCCGACGATCATGCCGCGATAGACCTTCCAGCCCGGCTCGATCATCATCGGGCCACGGTCTTCGAGCTTCCACATCGCGTAGGCGACCGCCTCGCCCTGCTCGTTGGAGATGAGCACGCCGTTGCGGCGGCCCGGAATATCGCCCTTGAACGGCGCGTAGGCATGGAACAGGCGGTTCATGATCGCGGTGCCACGGGTGTCGGTGAGCAGCTCACCCTGATAGCCGATCAGGCCGCGCGTCGGAGCGTAGAACACCAGACGCACGCGGCCGCCGCCGGACGGCTTCAGCTCGATCATGTCGGCCTTGCGCTCCGACATCTTCTGCACGACGACGCCCGAATGAATCTCGTCGACGTCGATCACGACCTCTTCGATCGGCTCTTCCATCTCGCCTTTGTCGTTGCGGCGGATCAGCACCTTGGGCCGCGACACCGAGAGCTCGTAGCCCTCGCGGCGCATGGTCTCGATCAGGATGCCGAGCTGCAGTTCGCCGCGGCCGGCGACTTCCATGGAGTCGCGCTCGTCGGATTCCTTCACCCGCAGCGCCACGTTGCCTTCGGCCTCGCGGAGCAGCCGATCGCGGATCATGCGGCCGGTGACCTTCGAGCCTTCGGTGCCGGCGAGCGGCGAGTCGTTGACGCGGAACATCATCGCGAGCGTCGGCGGATCAATCGGCTGCGCCTTCAGCGGCTGCTCGACCTCGGGGTCGCAGATGGTGTGCGCGACGCTCGCTTCGGGCAGGCCCGCGATGGCGACGATATCACCCGCCTCGGCGTCCTCGACCGGCACGCGCTCGAGACCGCGGAACGCCAGTACCTTGGTGACGCGGCCGCTCTCGATCAGCTTGCCGGTGTGGTCGAGCACCTTCACGGCCTGGTTCGGCTTCACGGTGCCCGAGGTGATGCGTCCGGTGATCAGCCGGCCGAGATAGGGATTGGCCTCCATGATGGTGCCGAGCAGCCGGAACGGTCCGTTCTCGACCTTCGGCGCGCCGACATGGCGCAGCACCAGCTCGAACAGCGGCGTCATGCCCTGGTCCTTCGGGCCCTCGAGCGCCGGGGCCATCCAGCCCTCTTTCGCCGACCCGTAGAGGATCGGGAAGTCGAGCTGCTCGTCGGTGGCGTCGAGCGCCGCGAACAGGTCGAACACCTCGTTGACCACCTCGGTGGGGCGCGCGTCGGGCCGGTCGACCTTGTTGATCACCACGATGGGCTTCAGCCCCATCTTCAGCGCCTTGGAGACCACGAACTTGGTCTGCGGCAGCGGACCCTCGGCGGCGTCGACCAGCACCAGCGCGCCGTCCACCATGTTGAGGATACGCTCGACCTCGCCGCCGAAGTCGGCGTGGCCCGGCGTGTCGACGATGTTGATGCGGGTGTCGTGCCAAAGGATCGAGGTCGCCTTGGCCAGGATGGTGATGCCGCGCTCCTTCTCCAGATCGTTGGAGTCCATGGCGCGCTCGGCGACCTTCTGGTTCTCGCGGAACGAGCCCGACTGCTGCAGGAGGCGGTCGACCAGCGTGGTCTTGCCGTGGTCGACGTGAGCGATGATGGCAACGTTGCGGAGGTCCATGGGGGCCGTTTTCTAGGGTGTCCAAAAGCCGTCGCGGGCCGAAATGGCCCGCGTAGGTGTCAGCGCCGAATCCAGGGCTTATTGCGGCGCAATATAGTGATGAATCCCAGCGAAGCAACCGGGATGAGGGGCTTCGGCGGCTGTCCGGTTAACGCGTTTTGGGGCCTGTTTGAGCCCCTCAGGCGCGTTCCAGCCGTTCCAATTCGTCGGCGATCGCGGCAAACCGCGCCGCCCGCGCCCGGTCCGACCGGAACTGGGCCAGCTCGTTCGCCAGGGTGACGAAGCTCTGATGCGTGTCGTCGAACATCCGCTCGATCTCGGCGGCGATGGCCCCGCTGGTGGTCTGCGTCGCCTCCAGCGATTGGGTGACCATCTCGACGCGCTTGCCGAGCGACTGCACCGCCGAGCGCATCAGCGTAGGCGCGTCCTTCTTGATCCCGGTTGCTTCGTCCTTGCTCTCGATGGCCTGCTTGGTGTCGTTCGAGAGCTTGCGGATCTCCTGCGCCACCACGGCAAAGCCCCGGCCGGCGTCGCCGGCGCGCGCCGCTTCGATGGTGGCGTTGAGTGACAGCAGGTTGGTCTGCCGCGCGATGTCCCGGATCATTTCCAGGATCGACTCGATCGAGCGCCCGACCGACTCGAGCTGATCGAAATCGCTGAGCAGGCCGGTCTGCAGCGATGTGTGGTCGACCGTGCTGCCCAGGCCCTGGTTCAGACGATCCTGCGTCGTCAGGACGTTCGCGGCGAGCGTCGACACCTGCTCGATCATCGCGTCCATGCGGCCGGCAAAGTCGTCGGAGGCCTGCAGTTCCTTGCGGAACACCTCGATCAGCCGCTGCCGGGAGCGGGTCTGGAAATC